>JAHFOS010000197.1:6341-7316 GCA_023261545.1 bacterium | reverse complement strand
TCCCTGTCGCTGGCCAGAAGATCCTGCGCGGCGGCAACGCCCTGGCCACGGGCCGGGTGAGCGCCAAAGGCCGGCGCGCGGCTTTGATCAAGGCGCGCCGCGGGGGATTCCTCGGCGCCGCAGCGCCGGAGGAATAACATGGCCAAGCACATCGCCCGGAGCGCTTACGGCCAGATGTACGGGCTCACGGCGGGCGACCGCGTGCGTCTGGGCGACAGCGACCTCGTGGCCGAAGTGGAACGCGACCACACGGTTTACGGCGAAGAGTGCAAATTCGGCGGCGGTAAGGTGTTGCGCGACGGCATGGGTCAGGCGTCGGGGGTGTACGAAAAGAACGCCCTGGACCTGGTGATCACCAACGCCCTCATCCTGGACGCCGCCGGCATCTTCAAGGCGGACGTGGGCGTGAAGGATGGTCGCATCGCCGGCTGCGGCAAGGCCGGCAACCCGCACATCATGCCCGGCGTGGACCGCAACCTCGTGGTGGGCGTCACCACCGAAGTCGTGGCCGGCGAGGGCTTGATCCTCACCGCCGGCGCCATTGACGCGCACATCCACTTCATATGTCCGCAACAAATTGACGAGGCGCTCGCCTCCGGCGTCACCACCATGATCGGCGGCGGCACCGGCCCGGCGACCGGCACCAACGCCACCACTTGCACCCCCGGTTCGCGCCATCTCGAAATGATGCTGCGCGCCGTGGACGGCCTGCCCATGAACTTCGGTTTCCTGGGCAAGGGCAACTCCTCGCGGCCCGAAGGGTTGCGCGAGCAGATTGCCGCCGGGGCCATGGGCCTCAAGCTCCACGAGGATTGGGGCACCACGCCCGCCGCCATTGACTGTTGCCTCGACGTGGCCGAGCGCTACGACGTGCAGGTGGCCATCCACACCGATACCCTCAACGAGTCGGGATTCGTCGAGGCCTCGCGCGCGGCCTTCAAGGGCCGGGCCATCCACACCTACCACACCGAGGGC
>JAHFOS010000197.1:0-6331 GCA_023261545.1 bacterium | reverse complement strand
GCGCGGGCGGCGGACACGCCCCGGACATCATCCGCCTGTGCGGCGAGCCCAACGTCCTGCCCTCTTCAACCAATCCCACGCGCCCTTATACCGTCAACACCTTGGATGAGCACCTCGACATGCTGATGGTCTGCCACCATCTGGATCCCAGTGTGCCCGAGGACGTGGCCTTCGCCGAGAGCCGCATCCGCGGCGAGACCATCGCCGCCGAAGACATCCTGCACGACCTCGGCGCCATCTCCATGATCTCCTCCGACTCCCAGGCCATGGGGCGCGTGGGAGAGGTCATCGCGCGCACCTGGCAGACGGCCCACAAGATGCGCCAGCAGCGCGGTCCGCTGCCGGAGGACCAGGGGAAGGGCAACGACAACTTCCGCATCCGTCGCTATATCGCCAAATACACCCTCAACCCCGCCATCACCCACGGTATTTCCCACGAGGTGGGCGCCGTCGCCAAAGGAAAGTTCGCGGACCTGGTGCTGTGGCGGCCGGACTTCTTCGGGGTCAAGCCGGAGGTGGTCATCAAGGGCGGCTTCATCGCGCGCGCCCAGATGGGCGACGCCAACGCCTCCATCCCCACTCCCCAGCCCGTTATTTCCAGGCCCATGTTTGCCGCCCATGGGTCCGCTCCGGGCATGGCGGCGCTGGCTTTTGTTTCCGCCGCATCCCTCGCGCGCGTGCGCCGCAGCTACGGGCTCCAGAAAAAGGCGGTGGCGGTGCGCGGCTGCCGCCATATCGGCAAACGCGACATGGTCCTCAACGACGCTCTGCCGCGCATCGAAGTGGACCCCGAGACCTACGAGGTGCGCGCCGACGGCGTACTGTTGAAGTGCAAGCCGGCCACCAAGCTGCCGCTGGCACAGCTATATCATCTTTTTTGAGGCCCATCCGAAGAATGCGTACCTCTGGCAGGCCCCCTGTTTGTTCTCGGCTCTCCGCGTTCTCAACTCGGGAGCATCCACAGATTGCACAGATTTGCACTGATTAAAAAGGACGACCCTGCTTGATTATTATCTGTATTAATCTGTGCAATCTGTGGAAAATCCCCCTGGAAGCTCGATTTGGTTTCGGACTTGATCGACTAGGCACCGGCGTGAACATTCTGGAAAAGTACGCATTATTCGGATGAGCCCTTTTTGATATTGCGCCGCTTGACCAAAACGCGAAATAGCGGTGTGAGCCGAACTTGCCTGGACCAGAAGATCCGGAACCCAACGAAATATTCGTCCAAAAGGCTCAGGCGCGGTCTGCTTCCCCGAGAGCTTCTTGACTTGCTGCACCTGACTGATGCCGCGTTGCCGAGCGGGGGGTTCGCCTTCTCCCAGGGTTTGGAGGCGGCCTTTCAGCTCGGCCTGCTGCGTGATCCGGGAAGTTTCCGCGCGTATCTAGCGGTGCATCTTGAACAGGTGGCGCTCCTGGAGGGTCAGTTTGTGCCCTCTTTCTACCGGCTTACCGTGGGTCTGGGAAAAACAGCCGGAGAGCTGGTGGAGGAGTTGGCCGCCTTCACCACGGTTCCGAGCCAGTTGCGTGCCAGCGTGGCCCTGGGGCGTAGCTGGCTGCGGCTGTTCCCACGGCTCTATCCGAAAGCGCGATCCGAAGCCATCGCCGCGTGGTTGGCGCGCGAGCCATGGCCGCCGCTTTTTCCCGCCGTCTATGGACTGACGCTCGCGGGCGCGCGCATTCCTCTGGAAATCGCCCTGCTGGCCTTTCTCTATATGGCCCTGCGCGACCAGATCCAGGCCGGGGTGCGTCTGGGGGCGCTCGGCCCCCTGGAGGCTCATGCCTTGCAACACGAGCTGCACCCGCTGGCCGCGCGCCTGGCCGCGCGCGCCGCGCGCGGGTCGCACCGGCGCGCGCGGCGCAGCGCTCCGGTCCTCGATATCATCCAAGGCTACCACCAGGAGCTTTACTCCAAACTCTTTCAGTCCTGAGCCATGGCCCGAAAAACGCAAACCCGGAGTCCTGCCCACGGCAAGACACTCCGCAAGTCGAAACCCACGCAGGAACATAAACTCGCGCGCCCCCATGATCACGGGCTTGGCCTCGGACACGGACAGGCTCATGGGCACGCCCACGATCATGCCGCTCAGCACACGCACGGCCACCTTCACCACCACGAGGATTGGGATTCCCCCGGCCACTACGCCGAGCGCGAGCCTTCGCGGCCCGACCGCGATTACTCCCAACGCGCTTTCACCGTGGGCATCGCCGGCCCGGTGGGTTCCGGCAAGACGGCGCTGCTGCTGGAGCTCTGCCGGACGCTGCGCGCGGAATACCGCATCGCCGCCGTCACCAACGACATCTTCACCCGCGAGGACGCCGAATTCCTGTTGCGCCATCAGGCCTTGGAGGCCGACCGCATCCTCGGCGTGGAAACGGGCGGCTGTCCGCACGCCGCCATCCGCGACGATATTTCGCTCAACATGAACGCACTCGAAGAACTGATGGCGCGCTTTCCTGATCTGGAGATCCTCTTCGTCGAGAGCGGCGGCGACAACCTCGCCGCGCACTTCAGCCGCGAGCTCGCCGACTATACCCTCTACGTCATTGATGTCGCCGAGGGAGACAAAATCCCGCGCAAGGGCGGCCCAGGCATCACCCAATCCGATCTGCTGGTGATCAATAAAACCGACCTCGCTAAGTTGGTGGGCGCTGATCTCGGCGTCATGGATCGCGACTCGCGGCGCATGCGCGGGAAGGGTCCGTTTCTCTTTGCCCAGGTGAAGAATCGCGTGGGCGTTCCCGAAGTGGTACGCCGCATTCTGGCCGCGCGCAAGCTGGCGCTGGCGGCTTCACATAAAAGGCCGGCTCGTTCCAGGAAGAAGTAATGCCAAGTCGGTTGGGCCATTTGTAATAACAGCCCTACCGCCAAGTTCCCCGCCGTTCGCCCTTTATCCTCGTTTTGGGGGATGAGCCTGTCGAAGGGCCGCTTGGTGATCACGGACCCACTCCTTACATCCGCCGCGCGCAGGGATCATAACCCAGCAAGTCTCTGGCGGCCAGCGCCGCGCCGAGATGGGCGATCACCGCCTGCGCCTCGCGGCGCGCGGCGGTGAGGAAGCGCAACAGATGGCCGTGATTTCCCATGGGCGTGAAGCTCCAGCAGCGCGTCGCGCGCGGCACCCCGAGGCGGGGAAGCCACTTGCCCTCCAGCCGGCGGCGCAGGCCAGAAATCAGCGGGTGGCTGGGATCGGCGAACGCGCCGCCCAGCAAATAGAGATTGAGCAAGCGCTCGCCCGCCGCGAAGCGGGCCGCCATGCGCGGATTGTCGCGCGCGGGGTTCAACACATAGCGGTCGAAGAGCAGGCGCCGGCCCGCCACGCGCAGGTCCACCTCGCTTGAAAGTTCGTGGTAAGCGAAGCTTTCGCCCAGGGCATGGCGGCCGGCGTGCAACGCATCGAGCAGGACGAGCGCCGCGCCTTCCTCCAGATCGAAGCGCTGCCGCTGCGCGAGCCGGCTTCCCGCCTGCGGGACCAGGGGATCGGGACAACTGACCAGCAGCGCGCCTTGGGCGACGCGGCCATGGATGGCCAAGCTCGCCCCGCGGCCCGTCGTGCAGCGATAAACCCGGCCGTAACCCTGGCTGCCGATAAAAACCCGGCTTTTCGCGCCCACCTCAATTTCAAGGCGCACCCGGTCGCCCTGCAGCAGCCCCGCCCCGTAATTGGAGAGGACCAACTGGCAGACGCCGCCGGTCGCATCAGGGTTCAGGATGCGCAAGGGACTCGCGCCGTGGCAGGAGACGAGGCGCGTGCGCCCCGCGATGAACGCGGTGGCGACGCGGCTAATCTGGCTGCGCTGCAGGGCGCGGGCCATATTCCCCTCAGCTTCTGAATTCCGGCATTGCGCCGCGGATACTCCCGGCGTGAAAACGCAGATCGCCGCGCGCGAGCTGTTCCACCAGGTTTTTCGGGGTCCCCCGAAAAAGGTCGCCGTCCTTCCCCAAAATGCACTTTCCGACCTCCGTGGCAGGCAGCTCCTCGACAATGGCTCGGGCCTCGCCGAGCATGCGACGCCAGGCGCGCGCAAGCTCTACGGCATCGGGGGGCGATCCAGCAAAGGAGAGTGCGTCAAGTTCATCCTGCGTGTGTCGGTGGGCGCGGCGAGCCTCGTCGAGAATGAAGCCCGGGCTGAGTCCAGGATCCTTGCCGCTGGCCGCCCAGGCTAATAAGCCGAGATGCTGCACCCTGGTGTGGCAGAGGACAATATCCACCCAGTCTCTGGATTCGCTTCTTCCGACCAAGGCCAATACCTTGTTGGTGGCGAGGTCAAAGGGATGGAGCGTGAGACCCAGCTCCGCGTGACTTACGAGCGGAAAGAATCGGTAGGCGCTATCCGCCACCCACTGTAGCAGGACACTTTCGCCGCCGTGGGACACCCGGCACTCGACAAAAGTCGGACGTTCTCGCAACACTTCCAGAGCATAGCCCGTGGCCGCAAGCAGGCTGCGGTCGGCATCCCACGTAGCCTGCAAAGCCTCCCGGGTGTCGTGAAAAAGATCGATGTCCCTGGAAACACGGGAGCCTTCCAACAGGGTATTCAGGGCGACCCCGCCGGCGACGTAGCTCTCGCCTGACGCGATGCGCCTGGCGGCTAGGAGCCGGCAGAGCTCGCGCTGCAGTTCCGTGAGAGCCACGCCCGCAGTCTCCGCGCCTGCTGGAACCCGTCAAGACCGGCACGGGACTCGATATGCCCGAGGACGAGCCGCAACTGCTCGGGAGTCTCCGGCACGAAATCACGTCGCAAAAACCATAGGCAGCTTTCACGATAGCACTCCACTAGAACCCGCGCTTCTTCTAGGAGGTTCGCGTCAATTCCCGGGCCTTTTTTGCGGCGCGCCGCGGGCAAAACGTCACGCTTTCGTTTCACAGTGAACCTGCAAATGAATACCCGATTGACGCCGATTATATGTCGGAAATTGTTAACGTCCATTGTACGCACGCGGGCGGAAAAAACCCCGAAAAACCAGGCCTTTACAAGACTTGCCTTTGCCAGCCGCGAAGAGCGGCGCGCGCGATCACTGGCGGCCGTAAAGGTAGATGGCCTTGATCTCCGCTTCGGAAAGCTTGCGGCTGTAGATGCGCACGTCGTCGATCAGACCGTTCCAACTGCCCCATAAATTATAATCTTGCCCGATGTAAAGATTGGAATTACCGCTGATCGGCGTAGTGCCACTGATGAGGGTTGTGCCATTGCCACAATCTATGCCGTTGCGGTAGAAAGAATAGTTGTTTCCGCTCATGGCTAGCGCTATATGAGTCCATGTATTCAGATCCACATTGCCGCCTGCCGCGTCGCTCACTTGGTAGGGCTGGGTCGTCCCATCATAGCGATAGGTGAGGAGGCGGTCGGGAGTATAAACGGTCGCCACCTGGAAGGTGAAGTAGGATGCGGAACCGGTATCCCACTTTGAGATTATTGTGGGTTCATAAACATCGGCCGCGAGACTGGTGGGGCTCACCCAGGCGAGCAGGGTTAGATTGGTGACATTGAGGCTGCTGGTGTTCTTGATCTCCACTCGATCCTCTCGGCCCATATTGAAATTGAGATAGGCGTTGCTGGTGAGGGTGAGCCCCCCCTTCAGCGTGCCGGTGTTACTAAACCCGCTCGCATCCGAGGCTGTATTGCCGCTGCTCTCGTTGAACATCCACCACCCCACGATGCCATCCGTGACGGTGCTGCCATTCCCGGAGCTCATACTGGTGATATACCACTGATTGCCGTTGCTGACCACGCTCACCCCTGGATAGCCGTTGCTGGAGCTGGTGAGTTCAACGCCGCCAAAAATATCAACCGAATTCCCGCCGCCGCCCACCCACAGGCGGTTGCTGTTGGTGAGCTTCTTGATGATGTAGGTTCGCCCGGTGGCGTTGCCGGCGTAGGGCAGAGTCAGGGCGATATTGCCGCTGGTGGTGTCCGCCAGGATGACGCTGTTGCCGCTCAAGGTCACGTTGCTGGTGACGCTCTGGGTGCTGAAGCCCATGGAGCCCGAAATGTCCAGCGTGCTCTTTGGCGTCGCGGTGCCGATGCCGAGGTTGGAACTCTGGAAATAGGCATTGCCCAGCACGTGCAGGTTCGTCGAGGGAGATGTGGTGCCGATGCCCAGGCCCGTCGTCGTTATGGTGGTTTCCGCCGCGCCGTCGGCGTTGGTGTCGAACTTGATCGAGCCCGTATCGCTCTTGATGTCGGCCCGGAGCACGGAGCCCAAGCACCAAGCCCCCACGGTCAAAATCGCGAGAAGCCCCCCCCCCTGTACCACTCGCCGGACGCGCATCCTGACACCCCGAAACTAGGCCAGTATTATAGCCCAGATTTGCGCGCGGTCAAAGCA
>JAHFOS010000053.1 GCA_023261545.1 bacterium | reverse complement strand
GCTCTTCCCGCGAAGCGCGACGTCAACCCTCTAAAAGGAGACTGGGCAAATGGGGACAAAAAGGACTCACGGCATCCTGGTGGCGGCCGTTTCTGCGTTGGGCTGCTTGGCAATGCTTGCGCCCCGAGTGATGGGCGAGGAAAAGCCCGCGGCGAGCGACCTGCATAGTCGCGTTAAAAACAGGGATTTTCCATCCATTTTCCAGGCCTGGAACAAGGCCGACAAAGGCCCGGGCGTTTCAGGCAATGAGATCACCGACTGCGCGAAACATGACCTGTACTGGACCTCAACCTTTGGACTCAAGCTCAAGTGGAAGGACGGTTCCCCCAACGACTGGACGGATGATGGCCGAGGAACGAGCTTTACGGAAGCCAGCATCGGCGAAGCACGCGCTTATGTGAGCAGCCTGCGCGCCGCGAACCCTAATATCGTCATCCTTGCCGAAATAAGATATTGGTGTGCCTGGGGCACGTATCTGCCGGAAGACAGCCCCTGGTGGAAAAGGTCCGGCGGTTCAAAGGAGGTCGCGTGGGCGGGAGAGGGAACGCCCTGGTACTATATGGACTGGAATAACGCCGACTTCAGGAACCAGGTCGCCCTGCAGAGCAAGGCGGTTTGCGAATTGGACTTCATTGATGGCGTCATGATTGATTGCATGACGATGGATTGTCTGGGTGACGCCGACAATGAGGTCAACAGAGTGGATATCATCAAACGCATAAGAGAGAATATCGGCGACAAGCTCATCATCGCGAACGGCAGTTACCTCAAGAGACCCAATATCGGCAAGTATATCAACGGCGTCTATATGGAATGCTGGATGAGTTCGACGGAAGAACAATGGCTGACCATCGCGGATACCCTCAAATGGGCGGAAAGCTCCCTCGTGGAACCGCGCGTGAACTGCCTTGAGGTCTGGTATGACACGAACAGGAACAACGAGTACAAGATGCGGGCGGTCACGACCCTGGCTCTGACGCTCAGCAACGGCTATGTCTTGTTCGCGGACCCGAATGACTGTTTCACGCCCGACCACCTGCACGACTGGTATTCCTTCTGGGACACGGACTTGGGAAAGCCGATAGCCCAGGGCTATCAAAGAGCGGATACGGAAATTTATCAGCGCGAGTACACAAAAGGCACGGTGATTTTCAATCCCAAGGGCAAGGGTCAGAGGGCCGTCACCTTTGCGGAAGACCGCAAGAGCGCCGCGTCAGGCGCCACGGGAAAGACCTTCACGGTCAATGAGAATGACGGTGATATATTCACCTACACGGGAGCGGCACCAGAAACGCGAAGTTCCGCACAAGCCATGCTGACGGATTATTATCCGGCAAGTATCTGTTCGCAACAGGGCATCAGCAACTGGCATACGCAATACACCCCGGACGGCAGCACATTTTCCGATATGACCTGGGCGGAAGAACAGCCCAATACCGCCGCGCTGCACCGGCTGAAAGGCGGCGGTCTGTATGTCTTCGGAGCGGCCAACAACAACGGCGCTCGGCTGGATGCCATCACCACGGACAATAAAATAGCCGTAAAATGGGTGGCCCCCCATGGTGGCACGGTGGTCATATCGGGTCCTGCTTACAAGGCTTTTGCCGAAAATGACGATGGGGTGACGCTAACCATAAGGAAAAACAAGACCGTCATCGCCGGTCCGCGGGCCGTCACGCTCAAAGCGCCCCCCGTTGAATTGAGTGCGGTGACCAGCGTCGCCGCGGGGGATGAAATCATCTGTATCGCCGACAGCAACGCCTCGGCCAACAACGATATTTTCTTCTGGAAGCTCAAAGCCAGGCTGTACCTCGATGGCGAGCCTCCCGCCGAGGTCACTGCGGCTCTTGCCGAAGCAGCCAACGCTCCGGTCGCAGCGGTTGATGCCGCCCCTGAAGCGGTCAAGGCCACGGCCGATGCCGTGAAGGCTCCCGTTGAAGCAAAGATGGCCATCGGCGAGGAAGACATGGCGGCAGCCGAGGAAAACCTGCCTCCCGCGGAACCCGGCAGCGCGGAAACGATGTTCGACGACGCGATTTGCAACAATATTTCTGTTCATGGCATATGGGCGAACCGAGAACTTGGCGTCCAATTCAAGACCTCCGTCAAAGGCATCGTCACTCACGTCAAGCTGTTCGCGGGGGCGCAGACGGGAAGCAACTCCGCGGAATCCGGCGTCCGAAAAGTCAGGTTTTACAGGAATTCTGACGGCGCCATCATCGCGGGGCCTTTCGACGTTGACTTCGGGACGGGTGAAAATAAGTGGGTGACAGCCGATATACCGGACGTGCGCATTCGGGCAAATACCCTATATACGCTTTCCATTTCCACGGGATTGGACACCAGCAAAAGCTATATCAATATTCCGGGCGTCTTGCAGTCCGCGGGCAGCAACGGGAAATCCCTATCGTGGCCCGCCAACGCCGGCGTTGCCGGAGCGCCGGAAGCAGCGGAAATAAACGGGGTCATGCCGGCACAAGGCACCTGGAGCGCGGTTCCCAACGGCACCACCTATGGCAGGGATATCGTGTTCGTGCCGAACGGGCTGCGGCCCTAGTCCGTCCACCGTGTTTCCTGTGCCGCCGGTGGCAGCGAAAAACGTTGCCACTTTCCTCCTGAACCTTCTGTTATTAGACCATCGTGCCCAGGGATTCGGGCTTCATTCGTCGCCATGAAACGCGGAGGATTTTTCGGATGCGCTGATCAGGAGTTTGCACGGAAAACGACAAAAAGGAAAAAACCATGCACCAGGTGAAGTTCGGCATATTTTTCGACTTCCATACCATGCCCGCGTGCCCGGATGTGGGCGCGGGCTTTGACGCCGAGGCCGTGACGGACGAACTGAAAGAGTGCGGGGTGGACTATATTTCCTTCCCGGCCAGATGCAACCTGGGCATGGCTTACTACAACACGAAAGTCGGCATCCGGCATCCAGCGCTCAAATATGATCTGTTCGGAAGCCTGGCCAAGGCCTGCGCCAGGAAAAAGATCGCACTCTCGGCCTATGTTAACGTGGGCCTCAGTCACGAAGAGGCCCTGCTCCACAGGGAGTGGTGCGTGATCACCCAGGAGGGCTACACCTACGCGCCGGACAGGCTGAACCATTTTTTTCGCTGGATGTGCTATAACTCGGGGTACGGAGATCACCTCGTCGAGATGATCAAGGAGATCGTTTCCGGATATCCGGTATCCGGTCTTTTCCTCGACTGCATGAACACCACGCCCTGCATGGGAGTCGAGTGCATACGCAAGATGAAGGAAAACGGGTTGGACTGGAGTGACGAAAAGCAGTTGCGAAACTTCTCCCGCGCCACCCATGTCGGCATGGCCCGGCGCATCGCCGAAGCCGCGAGCAAAACCAGGAAGGACCTGATGCTCTATTTCAATGGCGTGGCTTACGAGGATCAGCAGGATATCGGCAACTACCTGGAGCTCGAGTGCCTGCCCACCGCCGGGTTTTGGGGATGGGAGCTGCTCCCGGTTTGCGGCCGCTACCTGCGCACCTTGGGCAAACCCGTGCTCAATATGACCGGCCGTTTTCAAAAGGCCTGGGGCGACTTCGGCGGCCTGCGGCCCGAAGCCGGGCTGGAATACGACTGCCTGTACGGTCTGGCCAACGGCATGCGGCCCAACATCGGCGATCACTTCCATCCCCGTGGCGACATCAACAAGGCGGTGTTCAGCACGTACAAGCGCGTGTACGGCAAAATGCGGAAGCTGGAGCCGTGGATGGACGGCGCGAAAAACCTGGCAGATGCGGCGGTCGTGCACCTGGAGACATGGCCGGGCTATAAATCGGAGAGCAGCGCCAAATTCGATCAGTGCCTCATGGCGACGAAAGCCGCCACCCGGATGATGAGCGAGCTCAAGCAGCAATTCGACGTGGTTTCCGCCAATTCAGACTGGAGCGGCTACGAACTGTTGATCCTGCCGGACTTCGTGGTCCTCGATGATGCGGGCGCCGCAAAAATAAAAAAACACCTGCACGGTGGGGGCCGCGTGATCTCCTCGGCCTGGTCCGGCATGGATCCAGAGCTCAAGGGATTCGTGCTCGATGCTTGGGGGGTGAAATACCTTGGCCCAAGCCCTTACGACCCGGCCTATTTCCTCCCCCTTGAGAAACTGGCCATGGGCATGCCTGACATGCCCATGGCCCTGTACGACCGCGGCATTTCAATGGCGGCGGAAAAAGGCGCCCAGGTGCTGGCCCGCATCGTGGCGCCCTATTACAACACCCATTGGGACGGAGAGCACGGATTCCTTTATACGCCGCCTGACAAGCTCACCCAGGAGCCGGCGGTGACCGCCACGGGCCAGGTCGGACACGTGAGCCATCCAGTTTTCACCACCTATTACAACAGCGCGCCGCTCCAACTGCGCCAGTTGTTTTCCAATCTTCTCGATCTGTTCTTGCCGCGCCCCTTGGTCAGGGCCGAAAGCCTGCCCTCCTTTGCCCGGGTGATGGTGACCGCCCAGCCCCAAAGGAGGATCGTGCATGTGCTGGCTTACGTGCCGGAACGCCGTGGAGGTAACAGCGACGTGGTTGAAGAACGTATCGAGTTGCGGGACAAGGACCTCATGCTGAGGATCGCGGGTCGCGCCCCTCAAAAGGTGTATCTCGCTCCAGACCTGGAGGATCTGCCCTTCGAGGTGATCAACGACTACGTGAAGGTCCGCATTCCCGTCATTGACGGACATGCCCACGTGGTTTTCGAGGAGTAAAGCGCCTTGGTCACGCGGATCGCCATGCGCGGCAAGCATCTGCTGACCCTCCTGATTTTCATGGGCCTTTCCTCCCGCTTGCTGGCCCAGGACGGGCGGGTGATCCTCAAGGTCTTCGCGCTCCCGGATCCGAAAAGCACGAGCGCTTTTGACCTGGCGGAGATGGCCGTCGTGGAAGCCTTCAAGGCGAAATACCCCACCATTGAACTGCGCCAGTTTTCGGGCATCACGGTTGAGGGCATGTCCTGGGACAGCGCCCCGCTCCTGGCCATCGCCGGGGGAGTGGCACCGGACATCCTCTACGTCAACTTCCGGCAATCCCACACCTACATCCAGAACCATTTCCTCTATCCCATGGACGAGTTCGCCGCCGGGGAGTCCGTCCAGGACATGGATTTTCGCGTGGCCGGGCCGGTTTGGCCGGTCATCAAGCGCAACGGACCCGAAGGCGTGACACATCTGTGGGCACTTCCCTACGGTACGCTGGTCAGGACCCTCGTTTATCGGAAGGATCTTTTTGCCAAGGCCGGCCTCGATCCAGATAAGCCGCCGCGGACCTGGGACGAGCTCCTGTCTTGCGCTAAAAAACTGACCCTGCCAGAGGAGGGAATCTTTGGTCTGCAGTTGTCCGGAAGTTTTTTCGTGGCATGGGATTGGCTGGGCTTGATCTGGAGCGCCGGGGGCGAGGCGTTCCGGACCGATCCTAAAACAGGCCAATGGTACGCCTGCTTCAACGACGCCCCGGCCATTGATGCCCTGGAATTCTACCTGAAGCTCGTGGCCACGGAGTGGTATGACAGCCAGGGCGGCAAGAACTTCGGTTATACGCGGCGGGACGGCAACCTGCTCTTTTGGGAAGAAGGCAAAATAGGCATGATGATGCGCTACCTTACGGACAAGGACGTGGGCGGCAGCTTCGATCCCAACCTGGTCGGCGTGGCGCCCGTGCCCCTTAGCTGGGCGGGCCAGCGCGCTTCGGAACTGCAGTGCACCATGATGGGCATTTTTTCAGGCGCGGGAGAGAGCAACAATTCCGGTCTCGGCCCCCGCGATCCGCGCCAGGTCAAGGATGCGGCATGGAAATACATCTGGTTCTACGACTGTGAGGAGGCGCGGAAGATCAGGGTGAAAACCATGGTCGAGGCCGGTTTCGGCAGGATGCAGAATCCGGTTTACCTGAAACGCTACGGATACGAGAGTTACGTGAAGTATTCCCGTCCCGACTGGCTGGAGATCTACGAGGACACCTTGCGCAACGCGAAGCCCGAGCCGTTCGGCAAGAATTGTCAGCGCATCTATGAATACATGGGGGACCCGCTGGAAAAATGCGTTTCCCTGGAGAAGAAGGGCCTGCTTGGCCGCACTCCCGAGGAGCGGAGGAAAAAAATCAAGGAGATACTCGACGAGGGCGTGGCCAGGACCAACAAGGAGATGATTGGGATCCTGGCTCCGGAAGAACGGGTCACAAGAGACCGGCTGGCGCTCCTCTGCGCTGGCTTCATCGGCATGGCCTTCACCATGGTGTTGTACAAAACGTGGCGGATATTCACGCCGACGCATCGCACGCGGGGCGAAGGGCTCTGGGCCGGAAAGTATTTTTGCGCCTATCTCCTGCTTTTCCCGGCACTGGGCTCTATCCTCCTCTGGAAATACGTGCCCATCCTCATGGGATCGCTCATCGCCTTCCAGGACTACCAGGTCGTCGGCCCGTCCGAGTGGGTGGGGCTGCAGAACTTCGCGGACGTGCTTTTCGATCCCCGGTGGTGGTGGTCGCTGCTGAAGACTTTCCATTACATGTTCCTGCTCCTGCTGCTGGGCTTCCTGCCACCCCTGTTCCTCGCCATCCTTCTTCAGGAAATACCGCGGGGCAAGATATTCTACCGCACCCTGTACTACATGCCGGCCGTCTCCACGGGGGTGATGGCCATCTACCTCTGGAAGATCCTGTACGATCCCTCAGCGTCCGGTCTGCTCAACCAACTGCTCAGGATGCTGGGACTTGAGAAGCTGGACTGGCTTAATGACGAATCCCTCGCCATGATCTGCTGCGCCGTGCCGGTGGTCTGGGCGGAACTGGGGCCCGGATGCCTCATCTACCTCGCCGCGCTGAAGACCATCCCCGACGACCTCTACGAAGCAGCCGAAATAGACGGAGCCGGTTTCATCCACAAGGTCGTCCACGTGGTTCTTCCCAGCCTGAAGTCGCTGCTGATCATCCAATTCATCTCCGCCTTCATCATGGCCAGCCAGCAGACCGATTACATCATGGTGATGACCTTCGGCGGACCCAGTGACGCCACCAAGGTTTCCGGCTTCTATATCTTCGAGAAGGCCTATCTCTATCTGAAGTTCGGCTCCGCCACCACCATGGCGTGGATGCTGGGCCTGCTGCTCATGGGCTTCACGGTCATCCAACTGCGGAAGCTGTCGCAGATGGAGTTCCGGAGCACCGGGAAGTAGGCGGGGGAACACCATGCCGATCCTGGGGCGGGTAGGGCAAAAATCCGTAAAAACGTGGGCCTTCACCGCGTTCCTGCACCTTTTGCTCAGCGCCGGCGCCGTGGGCATGGTTTATCCCTTCTTGATGATGATTTCCGGCTCATTCAAGAGCGCCGTTGATTCCAAAAGGTTCAACCTGGTGCCGCAATACTTCTATGACGATGAAATGCTTTTCAAAAAGTACATCGAGAGCCGTTACAACGAAAGTTCTTCCCTGCTGGCGATGCAGTACCACAACCCGTTCTCCTCATTCGAACAAATCTCCCTGCCCCAAACCCCGGTCCGGCGGGTTTACGAGGACTGGGCGGCATTTCTCGAAGAGAACGCGTCCCGGTACACCATTTTCGATTATTTCGTGGCCGAACAATACGCCGTTGGCGTCCATCCCAGAAACCTGCGGGCTTTCAGGGACGCGGTCAAAAGGGAAAGCCATGGCGATTTGGCGGTCTTCAACAGGAGGTACGGGACGTGTTGTGCCGCCTGGGATGAAATCCAAATCAAGGAAGATGACATCTACAGCCGGCGCTTCATGGGCAGCACTCAGGGAGTGCTAGGGCGCTACCGGATGTTCAGGGAGACGCTGCCCTTGCGCGACAAGGTTTTCGCCGACCTGAATGGCCATTTCGTCGAGAACGAGCTCAGGCCGTATTATACCGGCCTGCGCGAGGTCAACGCGGCTCTGGGAACCGCCTTCAAATCCTGGCAAGACGTCGTCCTCACCAGGACCATGCCCCAGGGGCCACTCAGGGACAAATGGGTGAATTACGTAAAAAAATCCCTGAACCTGAACCATATCAAAGTGGCGGAAGCGGCCACCGGCGAGTACCGGCGTTTCCTTGAACAGAAGTACGAGAGCGTAGGCCTTCTGAACCGCACTTACAAGAGCGCCTACCCGTCGTTTGCCGTCGTCGAAATGCCGCACAAGCTCCCTGGCTCCGGAGCGCGCCTCGAAGACTATGGCTACTTCGTCGAACACCTGGTCAGCCCGGAACATCTGCAAATCATCGGACCGGGCTTCGATTACCAAGAGGTCCTGCGGAAAAAATACGGGACCATCGAAAGGCTGAACGCGGCGCACGGCCGTGGGTTTTCCTCCTTCGAAAGCCTTCCACTGCCGGCGACCCCGCCCCAGGAGAACCTGGCCTTCCGGAACGCATGGTTGGATTTCGCGCGCCAGCGGGCTGCGCCGGAAGTCCTGGGCCTTTCCATGTCCTGCCAGGATGAGTTCGCGACCTTCCTGAAAACGAAGTTCGCGGGAAATGAGGATGGGATTGTCGGCAGGATCAACGCTGCCTACGGAACGAACTTCAAGAACGAACAAAGCCTGTATCCATCCAAAAGAGTGCCAGCCCGCACTGCCTACAGGGAGGATTGGCTGGCCTTTGCAAGGAAGGATGTGTCTCCGCAATACCTGGTCTTAGATGTCGAACTGGGGCGCACGGCCTGGCAATCCTTCCTGAGGGAAAACTATGGAACGGTCGCGGCCTGCAACCGTGCGTGGGGCCTGCTTTATGCGGATTTTGAAAGCGTATCCGTGGATAACTGGACGAACGATTATTTCATCTTTTTGGAACACAAGACCGGGATCTTCCAGGAGTTCCTCGCGCGCAACTATATCATGGTCTTGGAGCTCATGCTTTACAGCGGCCGGGCCATCTTCAACACCGTTGTCTTTTGCGCCCTGCTGATGGCCGCGTCCTTGCTGGTGAACCCTCTGGCGGCCTATGCCCTCAGCCGTTTCAAGCTGCCCAGCACCCACATCATCATCCTGGTGTTGATGCTGACCGTGGCCTTTCCATCCATGGTCATGGGCATCCCCAGCTTCCTGGTCCTCAAAAAGCTGAACCTCCTGAACACCTTTTGGGCGCTTATCCTGCCCGCGGCCGCGGACGGCTATTTCATCTTCCTGCTCAAGGGCTTTTTCGACTCGCTGCCCAAAGAACTTTTCGAGTGCGCCATCCTCGATGGCGCCGGGGAGCGCACGATCTTCTTCCGCATCGTCATGCCCCTGTCCAAGCCCATCCTGACCGTCATCGCGCTCGGAGCCTTCAATGCCGCCTACAGAAGTTTCATGTTCGCCTTTATCGTCTGCCAGGATCAGAGCATGTGGACTCTCATGGTACACCTCTATCAGCTCATGCAGATCAGCAGCCCGGCGGTCAATTTCGCGGCCTTGGTCATAGCGGCCGTGCCGACCCTGATGGTGTTCATCTTCTGCCAGAAAATCATCATCCGAGGCATCGTCGTCCCAACGGAAAAATAGAACCGGGATCTGCTTCACCCTCCGCGTTCTCCGCGTCTCCGCGTGAATAAATCCTGGTCTTTTTTTTCATTTTTCACACCATCGCTTAGCACAGAAACTTTCTCGCACGCGGAGACGCGGAGAGCGCGGAGAGCGCGGAGAAGACAAGTCGCATGTCTCGTTTTTTCAAAAAAGAAAATGCGTAAGGCACTCTACAGGCGCCTTGCGTCCAATTTTCTCCGCAACCCTGGCCGCGATGCTATGAATGGCAGAAAAATACTATTCCCGGCTCAAGAGGGATCGCCTAGCATCTCTTTGGGTTCCGCCTTTGATGACCTCTTTTCCGGTGATGACGCGGTGAAAACAATACGAGGGTAAGACCTGTGCGAATTCTGGATAACTTGAGCATCGTGGCTTTCCTGTCGCTCACCATGGGGACCTTCGCCTACGGGGCCTACCCCGATCCCGCCACCTCCGGCGTGCGCGATGTCATGCTGGTTTTCGACTGGAGCGGCGGCACGCCGGAAAACCTCCTCCCCTCCGTGGCCTATCTGAGCGAGGCCGGGACCTCCAAAGACTGGATGTACGACGGGTTCATGTTCCTGCGCAGCGGCAAATACGTCAATGGCGTCACCACCAAGGCGGATTGGGATGAGGTCATCAACACCTTTTTCTCCCGCGATATCGCGAACCTTAAGAGCGCCATGGACACGGCGGCGAAAACCCTGGGACCGCCGGGTTCGCCTCGCAAGGTGGTGCTGTTCATCCCGTATCCCTCCGCTTCCCAGACCAATTTCGGCGATGTGGACGGGGATGGCGCATCCGAAAACCTGAGCGTTCCTGCGCAGCGGCAGAAGGTGCTGGACTGGTTCGTCCGCACGGTGAAAACCCGTTTCGACGCCCAAAATTATCAGAATCTTCAACTATGGGGCTACTACTGGAACGGCGAAGGCATCTATGCGGCCGAAGACAAGGAATCCATAAAGTACGCGTCCGCCTCCGCCCACGGCCTCGGAAAAAAACTGATGTGGATCCCGTACTACGAGGCTCCCGGCATCACCTACTGGCAGAGCCTGGGTATTGACGTCGCGACCCTACAGCCGCATTTCGCCTGGGCGAGTCCCGTCGGCGGGACGGGTATTCCGGACGAAAATCGCCTGTCGGTGGCCGCCAACATGTGCCGCAAGTACGGGATGGGCCTTGAGATGGAATTCTACGGCGCTGACGTGAACCCCACGTACCGCGCCAACAGCCAACTGTACATTTCCCACTGCGACGCAACGCTGGACGGATATCTGGATACCGTGCATACCTACTACGAGCTGGGCATCGCCCAATCCTTCTGCAGGAGCGCCAACCCCGGCGTGCGGCAGATCTACGAGGACATGTACAGGTTCGCAAAAGGAACCTACACCCGCAGGGCCTTCCATCAGCCCCTGCCCTCCGCCCCGGTCCTGGGAGGCTCCACGCCGGCGCAATCCACGGCCTGCCTCGTGGACGGCAACTGGCGGACTCAAAGCCTGTCGGGGGCGCAGGTGGTCAACCTTTCCGGGCCCAAAACCACCCTGACCTTTGAATTGGCCGGCGGCCGACTGATCGGTGACGTGCGCGTGCATTTCACCGCCGCGCCATCGGGAGTCGTGGTGTCGCCCAACGATGTCACCGTCAGCCTGAGCACCGCTCCCTCCGGGGAGAGCTTCGTCGAATCCGCGGCCATCGGTCCCTTGGCGCTTTCCGCGGAAAATGGCGGAGGCTTTGGTATCCTGAACTTCCCGGCCAAATGGGCCCGGCGCATGCGCCTGAGCTTTGATATCCCTGCCGGCCAGCAGGTCGCCGTGGATGAATGCCTGGTGCTTCCGGCGGCCCAACCCTTGTGGGGCATGGCCTACGCCGCCCCGGGCTCCACCGGAAATGGCACGAACCTCACGGACGGTCTGGCGGGAAATTCCGCAAAAACCGTGTGGAACGCGGCCAGCGGTCAGGTGAGCTTTAACCTTCCGGAGGCACGCTACGCGGGCTCCTTGTGGGTGCATTTCGTCCGGCAGAAGGCCGGCGCCTTTGCGCCTCAAGCAGCGGTTGACGCGGCCAGCGGCGGAGCCGGCGCGGCAGCGGTGGTTTTAGGCGACGAAGCCTGGGCCGCGGTGCCGGTGAACCGCATGGTGAGCAGCATCACGATCACCCTCGCGGATGCCTCCGCGGGTGAAGTGGCGGTTGACGAGCTGGCCTTCCTGGGCGACCATCCGGCTTTTGGAAAAAGCTACACCCTCACGCCAGCCTTTAGCGCAACCTATCCCGATACCGGAAACAAGGAGCTGACGGACGGCCAGCTTTCCTCCGGCTTCGGTGATGGCCGGACCGTGGGCTGGTACAGCTACAACCCCAATTTCGCCAGTTGGATGATGCCTTCCGCCGTGACCGTTGTGGTGGACCTTGGCGCGGCGCGAGCCTTGGACAAGGTCGAGGCGCACCTGCTGGGTGGCGGATCGGGGGAGGTCAACTTTCCCTCCGCCGCCACCGCGAGCTTCTCTTCCGATGGCCTCCAGTGGACGCCGGAGCTGTTCCTGGGCGCGCCGGACGCCTCCCCCGCAGGCTGGATGCGGCAAGCGACCGCGGGAACCACCGGGCGCTTCGTGAAGCTGAAGTTCTGGATGACCGCCTCGTGGTTGATGCTCAGCGAGGTCAACGTGTGGTCTGGCGGCGCCAACGTGGCCAGCGGAAAACCCTATAGCCTGATGCCGCAGCCCTCTCTCGCGTGGGCCAATCAGGTTGATAACTCCGCCAAGCTCACGGACGGTTTTTACGCCGCGCCCGGCGTCATTTCCGACTGGGATCCCGTAAGTAGTTTCGTCGAGTTTTCGAACATCAACCCGGTCGTCAAACTTGATTTCGGAGGGATACAGAAAATACAGGGCGCACGCGGCCATTTCATCAGTAATACCTGGTCGGGAAGATATTTTCCGGGTCGCGTTGACTTTTACACGTCTCTCGACGGCGCGGCCTGGACCCTGGCTGGCTCCACCTCGTCTCATCCGACGGAACCCGGCGGTTTCGCGACCGGAACCATGACCGCGTCCTTTGGTGCGCGGGACGCGCGCTACGTGCGCTACGAAGTCGTTGCGGCGAGCGCGAATTCAAAAATATGCATGGATGAGGTGGACGTCATGCCCGTGGACAACCAGTCCCCGCCTGCGCCGCCAGCGGTGGCGGCCACCTACACGCTCACCGTGACCAGCGGAACCGGCAGCGGCGGCTACGGCCAGGGCGCGAGCGTGAAAATCACCGCAAGCACGCCAGCGACCGGCAAGGTGTTCGACAAATGGACTGGCGATACGGCTGACGTTGCCGCCGTCAACGCCTCATCAACCACCGTGACCATGCCGGCCGCGAACATCGCCGTGATCGCCACTTACAAGGACCAGCCTTTGAACAATCAGCCCCCGCTGGTCTCAGCCGGAGCCGATAAGGCGGTGTCACTGCCGAACGACACGCTCTTGAGCGGGACCGCCAGCGATGACGGCCAGCCGAATGGATTACTCACGCTTTCCTGGAGCACGGTCTCGGGACCTGGCACCGTGATTTTTTCCAGCCCCGCCTCGGCGCAAACACGAGCTTCCTTCTCGGCGGCGGGAAACTACGTGTTGCGATTCTCCGCCAGCGATGGGTCCTTGAGCGCGGCGGACGATGTCGGCGTGATCGTGAACCCGGTGGCCAATCAGGCGCCCGTGATAAAAGCAGGTGCCGATTTCATGCTGACGCTGCCGCAGACGGCGGCGCTGAACGGGGCGGCGACGGACGACGGCCTGCCCAGTGGCACGCTCGCGCTGGCGTGGACGAAAGTTTCCGGCCCCGGCACTGTTAGTTTTGCCAACGCCGCGGCGGCGCAGACCACGGCGGCGTTCTCCGCTGCCGGCAGCTACGTGTTGCGTTTTACAGCCTCCGACGGCGCCTTGAGCGCGGCGGACGATCTCAGCGTGACGGTGAACCCGGTGACGAACTCGGCACCCGTCGTCAGCGCAGGCGCCGACCTCGCGGTGACGCTGCCGCAGACGGCGGCGCTGAGCGGGGTGGCGACGGACGACGGCCTGCCGAGCGCAACGCTCACGATGACATGGACGAAAGTCTCCGGTCCGGGCACGGTGAGTTTCGCCAACCCCACGGCGGCGCAAACCTCCGCAGCCTTCTCCGCTGCCGGCAGCTATGTGTTGCGCTTTGCGGCCTCCGACGGAATTTTAAGTGCCGCGGACGACCTCAGCGTGACGGTGGACCCTGACCCGGACGGCGATCACGATGGCCTGCCAGACATCTGGGAGGTCGCGCACGGCCTGAGTCCCCTGAGCGCTGCGGACGCAGCCCTGGACGCGGACGGCGACGGCCTCAACAATCTGGCGGAGTATCAAAAGGGAACCGATATTAATAAAGCCGACACCGATGGCGACGGCCTGCCGGACGGCTGGGAGGTCGCCCGCGGTTTGGATCCCAACGTGGCGAGCGATGCGACCCAGGATCCGGACGGCGACAGCCTCACCAATGTCCGGGAATACGCGTTGCATTCCGATCCCAACAATCGCGACTCGGACAGCGATGGTCTGCCGGACGGCTTTGAGGCCGAGCACGGATTGAATCCTACTCTGAGCAACGCCACCACGGATACGGACAACGACGGCGTGAGCGACGTTCAGGAATACCTCCTGGGTCACGACCCCGCCGCTGCCGAGCCGCCCGTGCTTCTGGACGCGAACGCAACGGGAGTGGCGCATGAAAATGGCACGCTGCAGCTCAACGCCTTGGCGGGCCAAGCCGGCGGCAAAAAAATCACAGCCATCGAATGGGCAATCCAGAGCCAGCCCGGAACCGGGGGTTCCATCACGCCGGGAACCCAGCTTGGCGAGGCGACGCTACACCTCGGCGGGAAGGGCGAGTACGTTCTAGAGGCCACGGTCACGGACGAGAACGGCATGAAGACCCGCACGCTGCTGCGGGTGCAGGCCTATGACCCGGCCAACCTGCCGCCCGTGGCGGATGCCGGGCCTGACATGCACGGGGAAACCGGCAAGCCCGTGCGGCTTTACGGCCTCAACAGCAGCGATCCCGAGGACGGCGCGAACCTCGGCTACCACTGGAGCTTGCTGCAGCAGCCATCGGACTCATCGGCGGCACTCGCGGCGGCGGACACCGCGGTTGTGGGCTTCACGCCGGACAAGCCGGGTCTGTATGTCTTTGGCCTCGGAGTTCGCGACACAAGCGGCCAGGGCAGCCTTCCCGTTGAGGCATCTCGGCCCGGACCGCAAGGACGCACCGGAGACGCCACGGTCTATGTCATGGCGAGCGGAAACGGTGGTAACTGGCCGCGCGCCGAGGTGCTTAAAGCGGATATCACCTCCGCGGCGGGGATCGCCGTAACTCTGGATGCGTCCGCAAGCTCAGACCTGGACGACGACGCGAGGCTGAGTTTCGTCTGGGAGTTCGTGAGCCGCCCCGAGGGCAGCCTCGCCGCTATCCCAGAACTCGGTTCCGCAAACATGAGCTTCACGCCGGATGTCGTCGGCACTTACGACTTGCAGGTCACCGTAAATGACGCCCAAGGCCACAGCGCCAAGCGCACCGTGACCGTGGTGGCCGAGGGTGCGGGCGCGCATCGCCCCAAGGCCGTAGCCGGGACGACGCAGTTCCTCACCGCGGGCTCGGGAAACCTGAGCGTCCATCTGGATGCGCGCAACTCCGCGGATGCGGACGCTGATATCGTCTCGTATCTGTGGAGCCAACTCGAAGGGCCTGCCGTAGAGCTGGATAATGCCCTTTCGGCCACGCCTTCCTTCGTGCTGCCGGCTTCGCGCCCGCGGCGCGCGGGTGTGTACCGCTTCGGGCTCAAGGTGCGTGACGCCAAAGGCCTGAGTTCCACGGACAGCGTGGTCGTGGTGGTGAATACCGCTGGCGAGCACGTCCCCAGGCTCGGCACGTTTCGCTTCCCGCCGCTCGCCGGCGGTGCGGAAAAACGCGTGGTCATGAACCGCGAGTCGCGCATCAGAGTCGCCGTGGACGCGGCTGGCGATACAGGCGAAAAGCTGCGGGTGTTCTGGACCCAGGTCGCCGGCCCGGCGATGGCCTTCCATACCGACTCGCAGGACGCGCAGGACACCGTAGAGGACGAGGTGCTGGTGATCCAGGCGAAAAAAGCGGGCAGCTACACCTTTGCGGTTGTCGTGGATGACGGCAAGCCGCGCGGTCTCGAACAGGAATTGACCTTCGAGGCCGACGCCTCCGCGGTACCGCTAGAGGAAAATTCCGTGCCTTCTTCAACCGTGGATGAAGCCGTCACCTCCGCCGCCGCAACCCCTTCGTCCAGCACTTCCGGATCCCAGAGCCTCGCGGGTAGGACCGCCGCTCCCGCCGGAGGCGGCGGATGTTTCCTCGTTGGCAAGACGGAAGTTAAATTGTAATTCCGGGGGATTTTTCCACAGAGAACACCGATTAACACAGAAAACAATCCATCGGGGCTAGCCTCTTTTATCAGCGCCCATCGGTGTAATCTGTGGAAAAATCCGAGTTGCGGACACGGAGCATCAGGGAAAAAACTGGGATGAGTCGCCACCCGAGGGACACATGAGTCGCATGAGCCAAAAGAAATTATCCGCGAAATCGGCGGTTGTTTTCCCTTCATGCTCCACGAAGGCGGACGGATCGAAGCTGGACTCGCCTCTGGCATCACAAGGCGACCTTTGGCATCTTCAGCCTATTGAGAAGCCGGTGGATGCGTATATAAGAGGGTATATGAATCCCCATCCCTCTCATCGGCGTTTTTTCACCCTGATTGAGCTGCTGGTGGTGGTGGCCATCATCGCCATCCTCATGTCCATGATCATGCCCGCCTTCAGGCACGCCGTGGAAATGGCGGGCCGCGCCGCATGTCTCAGCAACCTGCACCAAAGCGTAACCGCGGCGACGACTTATGCCGAGGACAGCAACGACTTCTTGGCTCCGGGCTGTCCCTCCGAAGGCACCGAAGCAAGCTGCTATTACATGCAGGGTTGGTACGATTTAATCGCCTACCTCAAGCCCGTGGTCAACGATTTCCGCATCTGGAGCTGCCCGGCCTTGCGTGCCGTCCCCATTGATTCCCCAGCCAACACGCGGGCTTGGAAGTTCGGCACCTATTTCTATTTTGCGGGCCGCACCTTGCCGGATTTCGGTGGCAAAGCCCCGGTTCCCGACCGTATGAACCGGGCCAACAGCGACTGGGTGCTGATGCAGGATCGCTCCGACCGCAGCAACTGGTGGGGCTACTACCGCGCCAACCATGGCTACGGAACCTTCGAGGTCGCTCCGGTGGCCGAAAACAACCCCGCCCATGTTTACAAGGTCGGCTATGAGCCGCCCTTTGGAGCCAACCTGACATTCTTCGACGGCCACGGGCGTTGGTTCGAGCAGGAGGACCTCGTCAACGCTGGCCCGCAGTCCTGGGGCGACCCAAGCCCCATCTTCTCGGTTCTGCCGCGCTGATCCGGAGGGCCTCTCCCTCTCCGCGTCTCCGCGTGAGCAAGTCCCCTTTTCTTCATCCATCAAGCCACCGCCAAACGTATCAACCCTTTTGCACGCGGAGACGCGGAGAGCGCGGAGAAGACATAAGAAACTTTCGGAATAAAGGAAATCAGTCTGCTGGCCGCAACCCGCTTTACGGCCCCGCGATGGCCCACTTGGCCGAGAGGTAGCGCTCCACGTCCTGGCGATCCGCGTTGCCCAGGAGGCTGGTGTACATGAGGACTTCGGCCACGTCCACGGGGGCGTAGTTCGAGGGACCAGCGTCGGAGCCCAGGATAAGACCGTTGCCGGAGGGGCCCGATCCCTGACTGGCGGAAACCGTGTTTCCGCCGTCAATGTGCATCTTGAGCGTACCGCCAAAGCTGTCAAAGGCGAAATGCCAAATATGGAAAGTGGTGAGATTGGTGGTGGCGCTGATCAGCCCCGTGCCGCCTCCCTGCATGATCAATCTGCTATTGGTGTTCCGCATCACTCGCATTTGTTGAGTCGTTTGCCCATCATCCAGCAGGGCCTCATTGCTGGAGGGTGTCGAGGTATATTGGGCCACAATATAGACATCCGCCGGTACGGTAGCGTAGTTGTTGTTCATGGTCTTTTTCAAGTAATCGTTGCTCCCATCGAAGCGCACCACGTATTTGCCGTTCAGGGTGTTCGCGCGGTAAAGAGGCTGAAGGGTTGCCGTAGCCTGGGTCAGACTATTCCCCTTCCCCGACTTGTCCGTCCAGGTCGAAACGTTGCCGTTGGTGAGCGTCACATTGGCGGAATCGTCGGCATCCAGCCAGCAGAGCAGGCTGGCCGAAACCGACGTGGGAGAGAAGTTGCTGATCCCGTTCGACGACATGGAGGTCACGTACCATTGTGTTCCGTTCGAAATCAGCGAGGCGAAGGGGTAGCCGCTGCTGCTGGTGGTGAGGTTGAGCTCCGAATAGCTATCTATGGCATTGCCGCCGCCCTTGATCTTGACGGTGTTGCCCGAGACCGTCTTCTTGATGATGTAGGTGCGGCCGGCGACGTTTCCCGCATACGGCAACGTGAGGGTGATATTGCTGGCGGATGAGTCGGCGAGGACCACGCTGTTACCCGAAAGGGTCGTGTTGGCGGTCACCGACTGCGGCGTCATGCCCAGGGTACCGCTGACTTCGAGGGATGAGATGGGCGCCGATGTGCCAATGCCCAAGTTTGAACTTGAAAAAAAAGCGTTGCCGGCAACGTGGAGATTGGTGGAGGGGCTCGTGGTGCCGATGCCCAGGCCGGTCGTGCTGATATCGAATTCCCCGGTTCCGTCCGCGTTGACATCAAAGACGATATTGCCGGCGGAGGATTTGATGTCGGCATAGGCGAAGGGAAATAACGCGACCCATAACAACGCAGCGAGACCCCTCCCCCTCATGATCTTCAAGTGCGGCTCCCTGTCCTGAGATGCGCCGAGTATCCGTGGCTATTCTAGGTCTTGGTGCCGAAATGTCAACGTTCCATACCAGTCAAAACCAGGGTTTTTCCAAGAACCGCGAGCTACAATAGCACCCGAGTGCGCAAAACCAGCGCAAATTGGCGGGTTCAGCTTCCCCCGAAAAGATCAGGGAGCCATCCAGGCTTTCAATATTCGCTCGAGCGGCGCTCGCTGGCCGGAGCCGCTTCTTTAGACATGGGCTGGGGTGCTCCCTGCGCCTTCTCCTTCTTCATCTCTTTTCTCGTCTCGCTCGCTGACGTGCCGCAGTAGGACTGGCAGCCGGAGAACAGACCCGAAACCAGAGCGCCAGCAAGAAGGGCCATCGTCAGGCGGAGGTAGGCATACATCATGAAAGTTGCTCCTAAAAAAGCTGGCGCCCATGGTAGGAGCCGACTGGGCGCGGCAATGGGAGGTGTCAAGCTTGGCGAAACCGCAAGCGACCGTGTCCTTTGGAAAATTCCAGACAGGCCCCCAACCCCAGAGGCAAAGTGCGGTTGACCTGTCCGTGCCCGCAGGGGAGCCCCCGCGCCACCGGGAAGTCATCGTCCTTGAAAAAGTCGGCCAGGATCTCCCACAATTCACCGCGCGCACCCTCACAGCCCTTCATTTCCCCGAAAACGAGTCCGCGCAGGCCGGCGAACTTCCCCGCGAGCCGGAGGTGCGTCAGCATGCGGTCCACGCGGAAGGGTTGCTCGTTCACGTCCTCGATGAAGAGCAGGCGGCCACGGGTCTCGATCTCCGCGCTGGTTCCCAAAGTGGTGACGAGCAGGGAAAGGCAGCCGCCCGTGAGCACGCCCGCGGTTGCGCGGGGCCGCAACCATGGCCGGCAGGGCAGTGCGGCGGGGAGGCTGCTATCCCCGAAAAGCACTCGGCGCAGATACGCGCGATTGCGGGCGCTGGAGAATTGCCTCGTGGCCACGCCCGGGCCGTGATAAACCACCATTCGGCTGGCGCGCTGTAGCCAGTGAAGCAGGAAGGTGGCGTCGGAAAAGCCCACCACGATCTTATGCCGTCCCATAAATCGCCGGGAGTCCAGGCGAGCGGCAAGACGCGCGGAACCATAACCACCGCGGGTGAGGAAGATCGCCTTGATATCATCGCGCAGGTAGGCCTCCTCGAAGCGGCGCGCGCGATCAGCGTCGCTTCCCGCCAGATAATGCCAAGACGATTTGTAGCCATCCTCCTGGCGCAGCACCCTGAGGCCCCAGCGCTCCAGGTGCCCGCAGGCCTCTTCGATGAGCGATTCCTCCCCCGCGGGCTGGGGGCTGCAAGGCGCGAGCAGCGCCACGCGATCCCCGCGCCGCAGACGCGGGGGAACAGCGAGTCGCATCACCTGCCGGAAACTCACCAACGTTTTCCGCAATTGTTTTCAGAATTTTGGCTCATCAAAATAATGCGTACTATTCAAGGATTTTCACATGGGTGCACGATCTGGCAAGGCGGGAATTTCATCGCAATACCAGGGGAATTTTTCCACAGATAACACAGATTAACACTGAAAGTAATCAATCCGGCTGGCATTTTTATCAGTGCCCATCGGTGTAATCTGTGGATAAATCCGAGTTGAGAACACGGAGCATTAGGAAAAAACTGGGAGGATGAGGATACTACGAGAGGTACGCATTCCTCGGATGAGCCAAGAAAAAGAGGGGCAACTTCAAAAATCTTCGGTTTTTGCCCCCGAACTAACGCGATTCAGATTTCCATCACCTTGTGGTCATGGCCGATAACACGCTCCTTGGGCTCGTAGAGCAGGAAAGAGTACCAGGAGATCCCGAGGCCGATAGGCAGCAGGATCATCCACAGCCAGTTCCACCTGAAAAACGCGGCGAAATAGAGATAATCCACGCCGAGGTAGAGGCCGATCAGGCTGAAGGCGGCGCCCCCGCCCAGCACAAGGTTCGCCACCCATAGGGGGACCCGCATCGCCACCTCCTGGCCGGGAGCGGCGGGCTTGCCTTTTTTGGCGGGGCTGGTGGACTTGCCAGCCTGGCCTTTTCCGGTGGCGGGAGCTTTCCCTCCTACCGCCGCTGGCCCAGGTTTTCCCACGGCGGGCTTGGTGCCCGCGGGTGCCGCTTTGGCGTTGCCAGCTTTGCCCGCCGGGCCCGCGCTGGCAGCCGGAGCGGCTTCCGCCACTCCCCCACCCCGGCGCGCTTGCTCAAGCTCAAGCTGGCGCAGGAGGATTTTGAGCTTGTCCTGCTGGGCCTCTTCGGCACCAGCCGCCAGATCCTTTTTGTACTTGGCGATGGCGTAGCGCAGTTGGACATCGTTCAGGTCGGAAATTTTAGCCACGCTGCTCCCCGGTTGCGCGTGATTTTAATCCATCCGCCGCGACCCACAACCGCCAGGTCTTGCGCCTTGCGCTCCAGATATGCGAATCACAATAACCCCTCACAAATCAGGGTGGCACAGGTCCATTTCCAAACTCTTTCATGCCCAGTGCCGGTACCATCGTCGCCCCCTCGGTGCTCGCGGCCGATTACGGGCATCTAGCCGATGAAATTCGCAGCGTTGAGCTGGCCGGAGCCGACTGGCACCATGTGGACATCATGGACGGCCACTTCGTTCCCAACATCTCCTTCGGGCCGGACTTCCAAAAGGCCGTGCGCGCGGCGGCGCGCTGCCCCCTCGACACCCACCTCATGCTGGAGCATCCGGCGGCTTTCGTCGAGCTTTTCGCCCGCCAGGGTTCGGAGGGCATCACGCTCCACGTGGAGGCGCTCGATCCCGTCAGGGAGACCCTCGAAAACATACGCTCTCGCGGCCTGCGCCCCGGAATCTCGCTCCGTCCCGGCACGCCCGTGGAGCAGCTTGAGCCTTTCCTCGCCGCTGTCGGCCTGGTGCTGGTGATGACCGTGGAACCAGGTTTCGGCGGCCAGAGCTTCCTGCCCAAGATGCTGGACAAGGTGCGCTGGCTCAAGCGCCGGCGCGCCGAGCTCGGTCTCTCCTACCGCATCGAGGTGGATGGCGGCATCAATGCCGCGACCGGCCGGGAGTGCGCGCGGGCGGGGGCGGATGTCCTGGTGGCCGGCACCTTCATCTACGGGGCTCCGGATCGCGCCAAAGCCATGGCGGCGCTGCGGGGTTAAGCGTGCTCAAGCAACACAATCGCTTTTTCCTCTCCTGCCAACTGGCCCTGGACAGCGCGGTGGTCACGGCGAGCTGGTTTGCCGCCAAGACCATCATTGACCGTGGATGGGTGGCGGCATCGCGGCCGAGTTCCCTGCTCTTCAAGACCTCGGAGGGGCTGCTTTTCAGTTCGTTGGAACAGCACCGTCTCGATTTGAGCCTTTTTGCCCTGCCGCACCTGCTGGTCGTCGCCGCCATCATCTTCTGCTTCTACAAATCGGGGCTGTACAAGTCCTTCCGCGACGATTCGCACTTCAACGACTTCTGGGCCGTCCTCGGGGGTATGCTGTGGTTCTCCATCCCCGCCTGGCTGGCGGTGAACGCCAAGAACGAATGGTGGGTGAGCCCGCAGTTCGCCGCCCTGTTCGCGGGAGGAGCGTTGCTCTCCATGAGTATGTTCCGCTTCGCCGTGCGCATGGCGCTCAAGACTCTGCGCGCCTTGGGCTACAACCAGCGCCACCTGCTGGTGGTGGGCGCGCGCCGCGGCGGCCAGGAGCTGGTGCACAAGATACGCAAGTGCCGCTGGATGGGTTTCAATATCGTAGGCTTCGTGGAAGATGGCGAGGATTTCAAGGGGCGTTTCTTCCTTGGGATTCCCGTGCTTGGCACCATCGCCGACCTGCCGCGCATCATCGAGGAGTACGGCATTGACCAGGTTTACTGCTCCCTGCCCTTCAATGAAATGGACAAGACGCTCAGGGTGGCCGAGCTGCTGACGCGAACCACCGCCGACTTCCGCATCGTCCCCGACCTCGTGAGCCTCACCACCCTGAACACCAGCCTCTTCGACATTGACGGTTTGCCGGTGCTCGGCATCCGCGAGTCGCCGCTCCAGGGCTTCGGTTCCCTGCAGAAACGCATCTTCGACATCGCCTTCTCACTCGCCGCTCTTGTCTCGCTGAGCTGGTTTTACCTGCTCATCGGCCTGATCATCAAATTCACCTCGCGGGGTCCGGTCTTCTACCGCCAGGAGCGCCTCGGCTGGGACGGCCGGCGCTTCAAGTTCCTGAAGTTCCGCACCATGCGCCAGGACGCCGAGGACGAGACCGGCCCGGTGTGGGCCTCCCCCGGCGACGACCGGCGCACCTGGATCGGCGGCCTGCTGCGGCGCACCAGCCTGGATGAGCTGCCCCAGTTCTTCAACGTGCTCGCGGGCACCATGAGCGTGGTGGGGCCGCGCCCGGAGCGCCCGGAGTTCATCAAGGAGTTCGCCAGCGACATCCCCAAGTACATGCTGCGCCACAAGACCAAGGCGGGCATCACCGGCTGGGCGCAAGTGAACGGCTGGCGCGGGGACACCTCGCTCAAGAAGCGCGTGCAGTACGACCTCTACTACATCGAGAACTGGAGCATGGGCTTCGACCTGCGCATCATCGTGGACACGCTGTTCCGCGGCCTGTTGCACAAGAACGCGTACTGACGGCTCAGGGATGCGGTCGCTCCAGCGCCGACCCGGGCGAACTTTTTTCAGAATATTTACGGCAAGTGCACCCCCTGTTCCCACAAGAAAAAATAAAAATCCGGTTATTTCTTCGCATTTTAGACCGGCTGAACTATTACAGGAATTTTCCATGGCCGAAATGCCCGCCGGAAAGACCCGCACATGATTAAGATCGGCGTCGTGGGCTTCGGCTATTGGGGTCCCAATCTGGTGCGCAACTTCATGTCCCTGGACGGCATCACCGTCACCAAGGTCGCGGACCTGAGCGAGGCGCGGCTCAAGGCCCTGGCGCGGCTCCACCCCACCATCGCCTTCACCAGCGATTACCGCGAGGTGGTGAAGGATCCCGCCGTTGACGTGGTGATCGTGGCCACCCCCGTCTCCACCCACCATGAAATCGCCAAGGCCGCCTTAGAGGCCGGCAAGCACTGCTTCGTGGAAAAACCCCTGGCCGACTCCTCGGCCAAGGCCCAGGAGCTTATCGAAATCGCCGACCGCCGCCGGGTGCGGCTCTTCGTGGACTACACCTTCCTGTTCACCGGAGCGGTGCGCAAGATGAAGGAGGTGGTGGACCGCGGCGAACTCGGCCAGATCCTCTATTTCGACTCGGTGCGCATCAACCTCGGCCTCTTCCAGCACGACGTGAACGTGGTCTGGGATCTCGCCCCCCACGACCTCTCCATCATGGACTTTCTCATCGGGCGCCAGCCCAAGGCGGTTTCCGCCATCGGAGCCTGCCATGTCTTCAACAAGCTCGAAAACGTGGCCTACGTCTCGGTGATCTACGACGACGATCTGGTGGCGCATTTCCACGTGAACTGGATGGCCCCCGTGAAGATCCGCCAGATCATCCTGGGCGGCAGCGAGAAGATGCTCATCTTCGACGACATGGCGCCCGAGAAGATCCGCATCTACGACCGCGGCCTCAGCGCTCCCCTGGCCGGGCTGCGCAACCTGCCATTTCAACAGCCCGTGGGCTACCGCATGGGCGGCATGGTGGCCCCGCAGATCGACACCACCGAAGCGCTAAAGGTGGAGTGCGAATACATGCTCAAGGTGATCCGCACCGGCGAAAAACCCATCAACGGCGGCGAAGCCGGCCTGCGCATCGTGAAGATCCTGGAGGCCGCGACGAAATCCATCGCGCTCCGCGGCGCCGCCGTCGAGTTGGATTGAGCCTGAAGCGAGGGTCGAAAACTAAGCGACCGCCCAGCCAGGGACTGTCACTTCCCGCATCCCCTCCTGAATGGGGGACGCCGGAGGGGACTGTCCCTGGCGACACATTCAGGCTCCCGTCGCGGGACGCTCGTTGAGGATCGCCCTCTACCACCATCTGCCGAGCGGGGGGGCGCTTTCCCACTTTTCCGACGTGGCCCGGGCCCTGGCTGCGGCCGGTCATCGCCTGAGCCTTTTCGCCCCGGAAAGCGCCGAACTGTGTTTTGCCGGCTTCTCTGATATCCTGGAAGAGCGCGTCATTTTCCCGCGCCAGCCTTGGCGCCCCGGTGGTCCGGGGCTGGCCCCGCTGAATCCGTTGCGCTATCGCCTGTATCTGGAAGCCCTAAGACACCAGGAACGCGTGCAGGCTCAAGCCATCGCCGCCGGCGGTTTTGACGGCCTCTACCTCGGCCAATGCCGCACCTGGACCGAGCCGCCGCTGCTCGCCCATCTCCCGCCGGACCTGCCCGCTGTGCTTTTTTGCGCCGAGCCCAAACGGGCGTTCCACGATGCCTGGGGTCGCGCGGCCATGGAGCGCTGGCCCTGGTGGAAAAAGCTCTGGCGCGAGCCCACGGTGCGCTGGATGAGAGCCGTCCAGCAGCGCAACATCCTGTGCGCCCGCAAGGTGCTCTGCAATTCCCGCTACTCCAAGGCCAGAATAGAAGAGGCCTACCCCGGCTGCAAGCCCGAAGTGAACTACATCGGCGTGGACACGGAGTTCTTCTGCCCCGCCGACGTCCCGCGCGAGGATCTGCTGGTGAGCGTCGGCGCCTTCGAGCCGTCCAAGAACCACCGCCACGCCCTGGAGGTGGCAGCCCTGCGCCCCGCGGGCCGGCGCTTCAAGGTCGTGCTCATCGGCGACCGCGAAAGCGGCGGCGGCGTGGAAGAACTGCGCCAGCGCGCCCGTGCCCTCGACGTCGCGCTCGACCTCCGGGTGCGCGTCCCGCGCGCGGAACTGCGCGACGTCCTGCGCCGCGCCCGCGCCATGGTTTACTGCCCGTTTCAAGAACCCTTCGGCATCGCCGCCATCGAGTCCCAGGCCTGCGGCACCCCCGTCCTCGGCCGGGCGGAAGGCGGCCTGCTGGAGACCATCGAAGACGGGCGCACCGGACGCCTGCTTCTGGACGACCCATGCCCCTACGCGGAGCAGTTAGTCGTCTGGAACGCTGATCCCGGATCTTACCAGCAATTCTCCCGGCAAGCCCGCGAGCACATTCTCGCCCACTTCGACCGTCGCGCGCTCACCGCGCACACGGTCGCGAGTATCACCGCGGCGTTGGCGACTCGCTGAAACGGCTGCTGAGCGATACCGAAGTAGGGAATTTTGATGCTCTCAGCACGGCAGTTTTTGGAGCACCTCGATCGCCATGTGTAATTTTCGCCACTGTCAATCGGCACCCAATACTGACCCATGATCGGCGTCCAAATGACCCATCTCTAGGACGGGTCGGGAAATTCGGCACCGGGCTTCCGGTAGGGTTCCTTCCACCCCGCCGAAGGCGACGCAGATCAACTTCATGCCGTAGGTGTGTCCGAGGTCTATTGATGTCTCAGCGCAGAAAGCTTGATGCAATTGATGAAATTTATCTGGAAGCTCCTAGCTTTGAAGCCTGACCGAAGGGTGGACACCCATGGCCTCGGGCGGGCGGAGGCTGCGCAGCCTTGATTCAGGTCACCCTGCGCTAGAATCATGTTTGATCTGTGAATCCAATCTCCTATTGGCTCGGGGGGATATCCATGATCCGCATCGGTTTCGTCGCCCTGTTTTCCGCCTATTGCGCCGGCTCTGCCGCTATAGCGGACAATCTGATCAAGAATGGCGATTTCGCCGTTGTGGCTGAGAGCGGCGCCGTGGAGGGCTGGACGGCGGATAAGTTCGAGCAGAAGCTTGTCAAAGACGTGGAGAACAAGCCGGAAGGCATGGCCCAAAGCCTATGCCTGGATATCGGCAAGGTGGCCAAGGGGCATGGGCAGATCTACCAGGGCTTCCGGGACCTCAAAAAGGATACGACCTACGTCCTTGAAGGCAAGCTCAAGAGCAGTGTTGCGGGCTTGGCTTACTTCCAGATCAAGCTGTACTCGAGCGACAAGAGTCAGGGAAAGAATGGCGAGTTCTCCAGGACCGACGCACCCAAGGGAAAAAGCACGACGGAATGGCAGCCTGTGAGCTACGAGTTCTCCACGGTCAAGTCCGACAAGGTACTCATCATCCTGCGTTTCCTTCAGGACGATACGGCCATCGGACAGCGCGTCTGGTTCGCGGATGTCAAACTCACGGAGAAGGCAGCCCCCCCCGCTGCGGAAGAGAAACCCGTCGCGGAGGAAAAGCCTGCCGAGGCAGAAAAACCCGCCGAAAAACCGGCGGAGTAAGAAGCCAGCGCCGGCTGACGCTCCGTCTTTGGCCTCAGCTCACCAGCGCAGCCCAACGAAGAGATCGGCCGGCGCATGGCGTGTCTGCTGCTCGTGCGCCTGCGCGGCGCGGCGCCGGACGCTCCCGTGATCGAAAGCGTGACGCCCATGCTGGTGCGCCGTGAGAGCACCTAGCGCCGTGGCTCGTGTTATTTTTCCGGATAAAGGAGCACTGATGACCACCCCAAAAAAGCGCTTTGTCCAGGTCGGTCTGGGTGGCCGACACAAAATGTTTTTTGATGCCCTGTTCGGGGAGTTCTCCTCGACGGGGGAGATGGTGAGCCTCCTCGACAGCAACCCGGGCCGGTTGGAGCGTGCCCAGCGCAAGGCGCGCGAGGAGCACAGCGTGGACGTGCCGGGATATGGGGCAGAAGATTTTGA
>JAHFOS010000196.1 GCA_023261545.1 bacterium | reverse complement strand
CATGGTGGGTGCGCCTCTGGAGGAGGTGAGCCTGCGATTTGAGGATGAGGATCTGTTTCTATTAGGAATTAACGAAAATTACACTTGCATGGTATTTAAAAGCCAATAAAATCACGCTTGGGTGGTTTTAATTTGAAGGAGAGACCTTGATCGATCCGCCGTTGCCGGCCTTCGAAGCCTGGGCTGTTGCGCCTGACGCGGCTTGGGCCGCTGGCCCTGAGCGGGGAGTCATCCCCAACTCATGACCTCCCGTTCCCCCAATGTCATGATCTTCATGACCGATCACCAGCGCGGGGACACAGTGCTGCCCGAGCATCCTTGCCGCACGCCGCATCTTGACCGCATCATCCGGGGGGGGCTCACCTTCACACAGACTTTCTGCACCACGGCCCATTGCAGTCCATCGCGTGCTTCCTTTTTCAGCGGCCTCTACCCGTCTCTGCACGGGGTGTGGAACAATGTCATCAACAAGCAGGCCCTGTCGCGGAGCCTCAAAGCCGGGGTGCGCCTGTGGAGTGAGGACCTGTGCCAGGTCGGCTATGATATGCGTTTTGTCGGCAAGTGGCACGTCAGCGCGGAGGAGAACCCCGGTAATCGGGGCTGGAAAGAAAGGCGCGTTTCTTCAGGCATGCATGATCATCACGGACGGACCTGGGATGGCTATCGGACGATGGACCTCCGGGATCGGCAGGATCCGCGCCAGCCCGGTGAGATCCTGCGGCCGGGTTGGGGAGATTACCGGCTCTATGGACGTGACGACAGCGGCAGTCCGCATGATGAGGCCTGTGTGCGGGAGGCGCTGGAGCTGCTTCCCCAGCTGGCGCGCGGTGATTCACCCTGGTGCCTCTACGTGGGTGTGAACGGGCCCCACGACCCCTACGTGGTGCCGGGAAAATACTTGGATCTTTATCCCCCTGGCAGCGTCACTTTGCCGGAGAGTTACGGCGACGATCTGCGCGACAGGCCCGGGCTCTACCGGCGCCTGCGGGAACAGATCTGGGGCCAGCTCCCCCCCGCGGAGGCGCGCGAGGCGCTGCGGCATTTCTGGGCCTACTGCAGCTACATGGACGAACTTTTTGGCCGTCTGATGGGCGCTCTAGAGCGGGAAGGGGCGCTGGAAAACACGCTGGTGGTTTATCTCTCCGATCACGGAGACTACGCCGGTGATCACGGCCTGTTCTGCAAGGGCATCCCCTGCTTCCGGGGTGCCTACAACGTCCCCAATGTGCTGCACTGGCCGGCGGGCCTCCACCATCCTGGCCGCCGCGTCAGCGAGTTCGTCTCGCTGGTGGATTTCGCGCCGACCCTGCTCGAACTCGTCGGCGCGCGCAGCGATCGCTTTATGTCCGGCGCGAGCCTTGTGCCCTTCCTATGCGATGAGACGCCGACTTCATGGCGGGACGCGGTGTTCACGCAGTGCAATGGGGTCGAGGTCTACGCCACGCAGCGCTCCGTGACGACCCGGACCCACAAATACGTGTACAACGCCTTCGACTTCGACGAATTGTATGACCTGGAGCGCGATCCCTGCGAGCGGGTCAACCGCGGCTCAGATCCGGCTTACGGTGGCGTGAAGCGGGAGCTCGCGCGGCGTCTGTGGCGCTTCGCCCTCGAACAGGGCGACGCGGCGCCCAGCCCTTACATCACCGTGGGGCTAGCACCGCATGGGCCTCTGGAAGCCTTCAAACCCATTGAGTCCAAGATATGAAGCCAACCATGCGCAACCGGCCTTGGAAACAATCGTTCCCCATCACCGCTTTGGGATTTGGGATGGGCTTGCTGCTCGCCATGGCCGGGCTGACCCAATCATCCTGGGAAGCAGAAGCCGCAAGCACACTTATTCTCGATCTGCCCCTGGGGGGCACCCGTGATGGCACCAATGAGGATATGCTGCGCTTCACGGGAAACCTGCAGTGGGAGGAGGCGGGGGGAATGCAGGCTCTCAAGTGCGATGGGAGTCCACATCTCATCGGTGTGACGACGGATTCGGGAGCCCTGGAGCGCGGTTTTTCAATGACGCTGTGGGTGCGACCGGCCGCATTCAAGTCCGCGGGAATCCAGACCCTCGTGACCTGGCCTGGGGTATTTCAATGGACTTTAGAGGTCAAATCCGGCGATGAGTTGGCCAGTGTCCATGGGACGGTGACGACAAATGAAGGAGCGGCGAGTGTTGAGACCGAGCCCTGCGTTCCGCACTCCCAGTGGGTCCAGCTCGTCTTCACCTACGAGCCTGGCGACGAGAACAGGGGCGGTTTGGTGCTGGCCGTGCATGGTGCCCCCTATACACCCCTGCTCCGGAACATTGAACACGGACGGGCTCTTGGAAAGCTGGCTGCGGCCCAAGATGTAATTCACATCGCTCATGGCGCGGGTCCGGGTTTCATCGGCCATTTGAAAAACCTGAGTTTATACTCAAAAAAGCTTCCCGTCGCGTACTTCACCCGCTATTGGCTGGCATCCTCGCATGGTGCCCAACAGGCCAGGGGAGGTGGAGTCATTCTTACCGGGGACTATGGAAATACGCTCAAAATTTTGAGTGGGGCCGCGGTGACCACCTTCAACAGTGCGGGGCTCACCATCGCGGGTGACGGTGATGAGGTCGGCTACAGTCTTTATGGTGAAGGAGGCCACAGTCTCTGTAAAGTTCGCTATCGCAAAGAATCCGAGGCACAGTGGCGGGAGGGCATGGATCTGATCCCCTACCGGCCGGATGGCGAATTCCGCGGCAGTCTTATGGACCTGGAGCCCGGCACTCGCTACTTGGCGGAATGCCAACTCTATCCGGGCTCCGGCGCGAACCCTGCGCCGGTTTCGACCTTGATTTTGGGCTTCAAGACCCAGGAGGAGGCGTGGCCCCTCAACAAGGAGACCCACCTGGTGGGGGATAAAGGCGCGCAGCCTTTGGTGGTCAAGGATCGTGGCACGCGGGACGCCTGGATTCTCTACGCGCCCGCTCCGGGCCGGCCGACCGTCATCGACGCCGGACTAGAGCAAGATCACGCCGTGTTGATCCGCAACGCGGACTATGTTATTCTTGAGAACCTGACCTTGCGGGGCGGACGCAAGGACTGCGTGAAAATCGAGAACTCGCACCACGTGGTTATCCGCCGCTGCGACATCTCCGGGTGGGGGGATCCGGGGATCCGCAAGGAAGGTCTCGAAATGGGCCTGTATGTTGACGAAGGTGGAAAACTCATCAATCATCAGGCCGGGGTGCGGGTGGACGAGGGCAGCTCTGATGTGCTGATCGAGGACAACTTCATCCACGCGCCGCGTGGGACGGCCAGTTCCTGGAAGTACGGCCACCCGAATGGCCCCTGCGCCATCCTGCTCTCGAAGACGAAGGGCCACCACGTGATCCGCAACAACGATCTGGTGGGGTCCGAAACCCACTGGTGGAACGATGTCATCGAGAGCGTTCCCAACAAGGATATTTTTGGCGGTCCCCATCGTGACAGCGACATTTACGGTAACACACTGATCTTCGCCAATGACGACGGGATGGAGCTGGACGGCGGGCAGATCAACGTGCGCTTCTGGAACAACCTCGTCACCCACACCTTTTGCGGACTGAGCTTTGCGCCCAACCGCCGCGGTCCTGCTTACGCCTTCCGCAACCTCTTCTTCATGGACGGGGAGGAGCGTGGCATCACCTACTCGACCTTCAAAATGGGCGGTGACAGGTACCTCTATCCCGGGCTCAGCCTCATCCTGCACAACACCATTTTCACCTGGAAGATGGGTCTCACCGCCGGCCATTACGGCAAAGGACCCACGCCGATTCGCACCCGCAACAATATTTTTTCTAGTCCTGAGCCGGGGTTCGGTGACATCCAGTTCCGCTACCCGGAGGCTGGTGACTTTGATTACGACCTGCTGCATCCAGGAAACATCTATGGACCCGAGCAACTGCCGGAGCACTGGGAGCGCAACGGCGTTGTCGGCACCCCGGTTTTCCGCGATGCCGCGGCCGGAGATTTCAGGCTGGCCGAGGGATCCCCCGGTCTTGACCGGGGCGTGCGGCTCCCGGGGCTCAACGACACATTCACCGGTAAGGGCCCCGATCTCGGGGCCTTTGAGGACGGCAGCGCGGATCGGCTTTTTCCTTACCGCAAGTCTGTCGAGATCAAACCCTTGGTGACGAATCTCATCTGGACCCCAGGGACCGCCGCGCTTATCGCGGAGATCCGGGCCGTCATTCCGCCCGAGCTGGGTCGGGAATGGCGCGTGTATGAGAACAGCGGGGGATGGCTGCAGTGCACGCCGCCTTCGGGAAACTGCCTGTCCGAAGCGCAGACTATCAAGGTCATGCCCGGCGAATCCGCCCTTGCCCCCGGGTTACGCCGGGCGGCGCTGACCATCAGGACTGACCGGGGATTCCAGCGCACGGTTCTCGTCAACCTCAAGGTCGCGGCTGCCACCAAGGTATGTATCGTTTTGGAGGCCGAAAGCGGGAATTCTCTCAAGGGCTTCACCAGGGAGAAGGAGGAGGGCGCCTCCAAGGGCGAATACATCGTGGCGCCGGAGGGCAACATGGGCAAAGACGAGAAACCCAAGGTCGGCACGTTTGCGACGGAGAAGGGCCCCCTGCATTCCGAGTGGCGGGTGGACTACGAGTTTGAAATCGAAAAGGAGGGGATTTATTTCCTTGCCGGCCGCTGTCGCATCCAGTCGCCTTCCTACGCCTCGGCCAGCCATGACTCCCTTTTCTTCTCGGTGGACGGCGGCCCGGTGCAGCGCTGGGACTTCAACCGCCTGCCCGCCGGGCGCTGGGGGTGGATCATGGCACATTCCTTCACCTCGGGCACGGATCCTTTTCCCGTCTCATTGGGCCAAGGACGGCATCGCCTGACTATCCATCCCCGAGAGCCCGGTGTCGCGCTCGATTGCTTCGCCATCACCAATCAACCTTTTGTGGAGGAGCCATGATGGTCCGCATCTCAAGGGGGATGGGGCGGGCGTACCGGGACTTTTTTACCCTGGTGGAGATGCTCGTGGTGATCGCCATTATCGCCATCCTGACGGCCTTGCTATTCCCTGCCTTGAAAAACACGTTCGAACGGGGTCGCCGGGTCGTCTGTATGAACCATCTGCACCAACAGTACATCGCCATGGATGCCTACCTGGATGATAACGATGGAGATATGCCGCCCTTCCATTTTAATAACCAAAAATATCAGCAGTGGCTGGCATCCCACAATAGCTACTATCTATACAACGACATAGCTGGTGCAGGCGATGTGGCAAAACCCGACTGGTGGATGAACCACGGGGTGTTTTATTTCAGGGGATACTTATCAACGGCAGATCCCTATTATTGTCCGAACATCAGCGAGGGCTCCATGGGGCGAACCTACTACGAGCCCTTTCCCACGCCCCAATTGAGCGGCAGCAGCCGCCTCTCCCTACGCTCCAGTTATTATTTCAATCCCCATGTCGTCGAGCCGACCGTGCAGGTGGACGCCAGCGGTCAGGTGGTTCGCAATTCGAAGAGTTTCGACTATCACTGGCGCTTTGTGAACCGTCGGCAGTTCGATCCGGACAAGCTGTGCATGCTCGATGCTCTCAGTGTCTGGACCACGGCACATTCGCAGCCAGAACCCGCATGGAACCTGCTTTTTTTCGGAGGGCACGTCGTTGAACGGGTGAACTCTTCCGTTCAGGCTGACGTGGACCTTTACAGGGATGCTGGTTTCTCTAGCGCCAACAACTGGACTTTCCATGCGGCTCTGCTCAAACTTGAGCGGGATATCCAATGAACGAAGGGCAACGGCGGCGGTGGACGGAGCACTCTTTTATATGAAAAAAAGAATTTCTATCAACACAGGTTGGTCGCATGAATCGTCGCGACTGGACATTGCTTCGTTCTTTACGCTGGTAGAAATGCTGGTGGTAGTCGCGATCATTCTCATCCTGATGTCGATGATGTTGCCAGCGTTGCGCAACGCCGTCGAGCAGGGGCGGCTGACCCATTGCCTGAGCAGCCTCAGTCAGATCGGCGAGATCATCCAGACCTATGGGGAGGACAACGAGGACAGATTTCCCCCAACCCGCGACGCGCTTGTCAGCCAGTACTGGTGGCACATCCGCTTGCAGGTCTTTGGATACGGGGGACGCTATGAGTGCGTGTCCGACGATGTGCCCATCAGCCAGACCTACAACGCTAAAGCGTATCTACACAGTTATGGTCTGAATACGTGCCTCGGTGGAAGCTGGTACTGGTCGGGGATCGTGTCACCCGCTAATGCTTATTCCGTCTCGTCCTACATCCCCGATCCGCTGGCCTCCCCACCGCGAAAGGCGCGCACCTTCAGAGATCTGACTGGAACCTTCAAGGGCCCAGCCAGGACGGTGATGATTGCGGATCGCAACAGCCCCCTGGCCCTCATTGACCCCAGCTACAAAGGCGCACAACTCCATGCCAATCACGGCAAGGGTAATGACCCGTGGGGAGAAAACCCTCCCGGAATGTTTTTTCCACGGCACATCATGGGCGTGAATATCGTTTTTGCCGATAATCACGCCAAATGGCTGATGCCGCCCTTCCATCCCATCGGCGATCCCGGCAACATGGAGTACCTGATCCCCGAGAGCGACAAACTTCCCGAGTACATCCAGTGGTGAACGGCGGGGGAAGGGGAACAGGGCGCGCGTTGCGGCTGTGGGCGGATCGCGGCGAAGCGAGGTTATTCACACTGGTGGAAACCTTGGTCGTGATGGCCATCCTCGCCATTTTGGTGTCCATTATGCTCCCGGCTTTGAGCATGATGCGGGAGCAGGGCTACCATGTGGTTTGCAAGAACCAGCTCCATCAGATGGGCACGGCCCTGTTAGCCTACACAGATGATTTCGATGGGGATCTGCCCCCTTGGCATTGGAACGAACTCGCCTACAACCGCTGGAATGGGACGAATGCCAGTTACTACCTCTACAATGACGTCGTGGGCGCGGGCTCCCTGGACAGCCCGCGCTGGTGGGTGAACCACGGCACCCTTTACATCCTGAAATACATCACCGATCCCAGGAACTTCTATTGTCCCAGCCTGAAGGGGAAGAACCTCGAGCTAGCCACCTACTCGCCTTTTCCTGCGACACCCCCCCTCAGCTTGCCACGCCTCTCCATTCGTGGAGGTTACTACTACAATCCCCATGTGCGGGAGTCCGGCGTGGAGGTCCAGAGTGGCGCCGTTGTCCTCAACGGCAAGACCTTCGACAACCGCTGGCTTTTCAACAATGTCCGGGACTTGCGGCCCGACAAGATCTTGATGCTGGACGCCCTCTACACCCATGTGAACGCCAACAACAGGGCCGATTCTCACCTGTACCCCCTCCCGGCCTGGAACCTGCTGATGGGG
>JAHFOS010000195.1 GCA_023261545.1 bacterium | reverse complement strand
CCACCAGCGAGCCGGTGGCGAGTGCGGCGGTAGCCGGGCCGAGATAGCTCAGCACCGGCAGCAGCGCTTCGCGCAGCGCGTGGCGCAGCAGCACCGTGGGTTCGGAAAGTCCCTTGGCACGCGCGGTGCGCACGAAATCGCGGCCCATGGCTTCGGCCAAACCAGTCCTGAGCAGCCGCGCGATGCGCGCGGCGAAGGGGATGGCCAAGGTGAGCGCCGGCAGCACCAGATACTCGGGATTCCGCCACCCCTCGTAGCCCGCCAGGGGAAACCATCTGTGCCGCACGGAGCAGAGGATTTGCAGCAGCGGCCCGGCGACGAAGGCCGGCACGCTCAAGGAAAGGATAGCGGCCACCATGATGCCGCGGTCGAGAAAGCCACCGGCACGCGCCCCGGCGAGCAGCCCGGCGGCAAAACCGAGCCCCAGAGCCATGACCAGGGCCAAGCCGCCCAGCAGCAGCGAGTGGGGCAGGCGGCTCGCGAGGATCTCATTCACGCTGAAAGCGCGGTGCTTGAAGGAGGGCCCGAGATCGCCGCGCAGCGTATCCCCGAGGAAGCGCAGGTATTGCCGCCACAGGGGTTCATCCAGGTGGAAGTGCCGCAGCAAGGCCTGCTCGACGACGGGGTCGAGGTGGCGGTCGGCACTGAAAGGCCCGCCCGGCGCGGCGCGCATCAGGAAGAAGGACAGGGTGGCGAGCACAAGCAGCAGCAACGGCGCCTGGACGCAGCGCCGAATCAGGTAACGCCCCAAGGGCGTCAGTCCGCCAGGGAAAGGGCCCGGAGCGGATGCACCCCGCGGATGTTGGTGTGGAAGCCGCGCACCTCGTCGCGGATGAGGCCCTTGTTCACATAGATATAGAGCGGCAGGATGGGCAGCTCATCCTCGACGAGGATGCGCTCCATGGCGCGAAAAAGCTCCAGGCGGCGGGCGCGGTCGGGCTCGCGCTGGGACTGCGCCAACAGCTCGTCGTAGCGCGGATTGGACCAGCCCGTGCGGTTGTTGCCGCCGCCCGTCACCCACATATCGAAGAAGGTGTTGGGATCGTTGTAGTCGCCGATCCAGCCCGCGCGACAGACCTGGTAATTGAGCGTGTCCATGTCGCTCAGGTAGATCTTCCACTCGGTGTTGCGCAGAGAGACGCGAAGGCCCAGGGCCTCGGACCACTGTTGGGCCAGCGCCTCGGCCACCGCCTTGTGGCTCTCGCTGGTGTTGTAGAGGATTTCGATTTCGGGCAGGGCCTTGCCGCCAGGACCGTAGCCGGCCTGCGCGAGGAGTTTGCGCGCCTCCTCGCGGTTCGGAGTGAGGCCCGGCACGGGCTCGTAGCCGCTCACCGGGGGGCAGAACCATGTGGCCGGCTGTCCCATGCCCTTGAGCACGTGCTCGGTGATGAGGCGGCGATCCACGGCGAGGGATAGAGCTTTGCGCACGCGCGCGTCGTCGCAAGGCGCGCGCTTCACGTTGAAGCGGTAGAAGTAGGTTCCGAGATACGGGGCGATGTAGAAGTCGGGCCGCAGCCGCGCCTCCTCCAGCCGCGCCGGCGGCAGGTCGGCGAGCCAGTGGATCTTGCCGTCGCTGTAGAGTTTGTAGGCCGTTTCGAGTTCGTCGTAGGGCAGCGCCACGACCTTCTCCAGTTTCACGGAGGCGCGGTCCCAATAGTTGGCGCCGCGAGCCAGCTCGATGCGCTCGCGCGGCTTCCAGTCCGTGAGCGTGAAGGCGCCGTTGGAGACGAGGTTGCCGGGCCGCACCCAGCGGTCGCCGTGCTTCTCCACCGCGCCACGCGGCACCGGATAGAGCGTGGGGAAGGCGGCGAGGTCCAGGAAATAGGGGCAGGGTCGCGCCAGGCGCACGACGAGGGTCGCCTCGTCCGGGGCCGAGACTCCCACCGTGGAGAAGTCGGAGTTGCGGCCCTTGTGGAAGTCCTCGGCGCCGGCCACGGGATAGAGCTGGTAGGCGTAGGGGGCGGCTGTCGCGGGAGTCAGTACGCGCCGCCACGAATAGAGGAAGTCCCCGGAGATCACGCGCTGGCCATCGCTCCAGAGCGCGTCTTTGCGCAGGTGGAAGGTGTAGAGCAGGCCGTTCCCCCCCATCTCGCAGCGTTCGGCGACAGCGGGTTCCGGCGCCAGCGTCTCGGGATGGTAGCGCATCAAGCCCTCGAACAGCGCATCCACGACACGCATTTCGAGCACGCCGGTGATGAGCGCCGGGTCTAGGGTTTCCGGCTCGGCGCCGTTGTTGAACACGAAGCTGCTTCCCGCGGCCACGGCGGGCCAGCGCGTGGCAAGGGCAGCCAAAATCAGCACGGCGGCGAGCCACTGAGCACGAAAGAAGGAACGCGGAATGGACATGCCCGCGATTTTAGTGCTGAAGGGCTATTGTGAACTCGCCGCCGCTGCCCGGATGATCCTTCAGGCCCAGGGGGCGTGAAAGATCACGCCGTCTTGCCGGGGTCCTTCTTGTCCCCCTCTTCGTCCTTCATGGCTTTCTTGAATTCCTTGATGCCCTTGCCGATGGAGCCCGCGAGTTCGGGAATGCGCTTGGCCCCGAAGAGGATTAAAACCACCACGAGGATAAGTAGGATTTCTTTCCAGCCGATCATGGTTACTCCTTGGATCGCCCGAGGTAATCGCCGGTGCGCGTGTCCACGCGGATGAGCTCGTCCGGCGCGATGAAGTAGGGGACGATGACCGTGGCTCCGGTTTCGAGAACAGCGGGCTTGCCGCCGCCGGAAGTGTCGCCTTTGTAGTTGGGCGCGGTCTCCTTGACCTTGAGTTCCACCGATTTCGGCAGCGTCAGCGAAAACAGCCGGCCCTTGCCCTCGCGTCCCGTGACCTCCATATTCTCCTTGAGGTAGGGCAGGATGTGCTCCACGGCCTTCTTCTCGAGCTCAATCTGGTTGAAGGTCTCCAAGTCCATGAAGACGTATTTGCCCATCTGGACGTAGAGGAACTCGAAGCGTTTCTCCTCCATGTACAGGTCTTCGAGCTTGTCCTCGGGACGCAAGGTGTCTTCGAGGACGCGCTCGTTGGTGAGGCTCTTGAGCTTGATCTTGACGAAGGCGCCGCCCTTGCCGGGTTTGACGTGCTGAAAATCCACGATCTCGAAGACGTCCCCGCGGTAATCCAGGGTGAGTCCTTTTTTGACCAGGTTGGCGGTGATCATGGATGGCGGCGAAAAACGAATGCGGCATTCTAAGCGGTGGCGGTTTTTGTCATCATCTCCCTCGGACCCGAGTGCGCCGCGATTTTCCCAAGGCCGGCCTGGCAGGCGTTTCCCCTTCCGTTTTAACAGTAAAATAGCACCTCCATGCAGCGCGGTTCACACAGTCTCGGGTTCGCCCTGGTGGGATGCGGTCGCATCGCCCGCAAGCATGCCGAGCTTCTGGGGGGCGGCCACGTGCCCGGTGCCCGGCTCGTGGCGGTGTGCGATACCGAGGAGCAGCGCGCGCGCGCGACCGGCGAGCGCCACAAGGTGCCCTGGTTCCTCAACATGCACGACATGATGCGCCAGAAGGGGGCGGAGATCCGCGCGGTCTGCGTCCTCACGCCCAGCGGGTTCCACGCCCGGCACGCCATCGAACTCGCGGCCTACGGCAAGCACCTGGTGGTGGAGAAGCCCATGGCCCTCACGCTGGAGGACGCCGACGCCATGATCCAGTCCTGCGACCATGCCGGCATCAAGCTCTTCGTCGTCAAGCAGAACCGCTACAACCTGCCGGTGCAGAAGCTCCGGGCCGCCTTGGACGAGGGGCGTTTCGGAAAAATCGTCATGGGCACGGTGCGCGTGCGCTGGTGCCGCACCCAGGAGTATTACGACATGGACAAGTGGCGCGGCACCTGGGCGCTGGATGGCGGGGTCTTCGCCAACCAGGCCAGCCATCATGTGGACCTGCTCGAATGGATGCTGGGCGAGCCGGAATCGGTGTTCGCCAAATCCCGCACGGCGCTGGTGAACACCGAGACCGAGGACACGGGCGTGGCCATCGCGCGCTTTCGCAGCGGGGCGCTGGGTATCATCGAAGCCACCACGGCCTGCCGCCCTGGAGACCTGGAGGGATCGCTCAGCCTGCTCGGCGAGAAGGGCAGCGTCGAAATAGGCGGTTTCGCGGTGAACGAGATCCGCGTGTGGAGTTTCGCGGACAAGCGCCCCGAGGACGACGATGTGCTGAAGAAATACCGGGAAAATCCCCCCGACGTTTACGGCTTCGGCCATCGCGTCTATCTGCAGCGCGTGGTGGAGGCCATCCAGCAGAACAAACCCGGGCTGGTGGATGGGCTCGAAGGCCGCAAATCCCTGGAGCTTATCACCGCCATCTACGAATCCATCGAGACCGGCCGCGAGGTCTTGCTGCGTTTCCGTCCGCAGAAGTGCCGCCTTGGCCTCGAGGCATAAGAGCGTGTCCCTAAATACCATTCTGGCTTCGTCCGACCATGGCCTGCGGCATGCCGCATTGCGTTGCAGTGGCGCTAGGCTCCGAGATCGCCTGTCGCGCGCGCCTTGCCTATCTTGGCCCTGTTCGGCCTTGGGCCGGCGAAGCGTACTTACGGACAAGCTCTGAAGGAGAACCTAATGGTCGTGCGCGAAAACGTCTTTGAAGTCGGTGTGAAAAACCTGGACTCGGGGGATGTGGACCCTTTTGGCGAAGGCCTGATGCGCCTGCTCGAAGCCCGCCAGCAGGACCTCATCGTCGATCTATCCACGGTGGACTGTGCGACGAGCTACGCGCTCGGCCGCCTGTTGCAGTTTTCGGACGATGCCCGCAAATCCGGCAAGCAGGTGCGGGTGCGCATCAAGAAACACCTCCAGGAGGTGATCGAAGGGCTCTATATCACGGGCTTTGTCTTCGAGACCGCAGCGGATTGAGCCGCCCGACGCGGCTGGCGGACCCGACGCGGGCGCGGAATCCCCGGCGGACGCGGGGCACGTGTGGCGAGTGCTCTTCGTCATCGGCTCCACCGAGGTGGGCGGGGCGGAAGGCCAACTGGTCCTGCTCGCGGAAGGCTTGCACCGCTTGGGCCATGAGGTCCACGTCTATACTCTGGAAAAGGCGGGACCGCTGAGCCAGCGTCTGGCCGCGGCGGGGGTGCATTTTTCCAGCGGCGGCTATGACCGCAAGCGCGCGCGGCCGGTGAAGCTGGCTCAGCTTTTGGCGAGCGAAATAGGCCTTTTGAGATTGATGCGCCGCCTGCGACCCGACGTGGTGCAGGCCTTCCTGCCGCTGGCCAACTTTTCGGCGGCCATCATGGGGCGGCTGGCGGGCGCGGAGCTCATCGTCACCAGCAAACGGGCGCTGGGGACGCACCTGGAACGCGTGCCCTGGTGGCGTCCCTTCGAGGGCGTGGCCAATCGCCTGAGCGATGTCATCGTCGCCAACTCCGAGGCGGTGAAACAGGATGCCGTGCGCCGCGAGCGCCTCGCGCCGGATCGCCTGCGCGTCATTTTCAACGGACTTGAGGCCGGTTGCTTTTCCAGGCCCAGCACCGATAGGGCGGAGTTGCGCCAGCGCGAGGGAGTCGGCCCAGAGGATTTCCTGATCCTCTGCGTCGGCAACCTCATCCCCTACAAGGGGCACCTGGATCTCATCGCGGCGCTGGGCCTGCTCGGGGCGCTGGCAACGCGCGTTCAACTGCTCATCGCCGGGGAGGACCGGGGAGCCGGTGAGCGGCTGCGCGCCCGCGCCCGTGAGCTGGGCCTGGAGGCGCGATTGCACCTCCTGGGCCGGCGCTCCGACATTCCCGAGCTGTTGGCCGCCGCCGATCTCTTCGCGCTGCCCTCGCACGAGGAGGGCTTCTCCAACGCCCTGCTCGAAGCCATGGCCGCGGGCCGGCCCATCCTCGCCACCGCCGTGGGTGGCAACGCCGAGGCTTTGGACGCGGGCCGCTGTGGGAAATTGGTCCCGCCGCGCGATCCCGCCGCGCTCGCCGCCGCCATAGGAGAGCTGCTGCAAAATGAAAGCGCGAGGATGGCTATGGGAACCGCCGCCCGCGAGCGTGCGCGCGCCCGCTACGGCGTCGCGGCCATGGTGGCGGCGCACCTGGAACTCTACGGCATGGAAGCCTGATATATATGTGCGGGATCGCCGGCATGCTGGCGCGAGACTGGAACGCGGAGGCTTGGCGCGCGCGCCTGGGGGCCATGGCGCGCGCCATCGCCCACCGTGGGCCTGATGATGAAGGGTTGTGGGCGGACGCCGCGGTTGGCGTGGGATTGGCGCATCGGCGGCTTTCCATCCTCGATCTCTCCCCGGCGGGACACCAGCCCATGGCGTCGGCCAGTGGGCGCTTCATGGTGGTCTATAACGGCGAGATCTACAACTACCTCGAGCTTCGCGGCGAGCTTGAGGGCCGTGGCCGGCGCTTCCGTGGCGGATCGGATACCGAAGTGCTGCTCGAAGCCGTCGAGGAATGGGGGCTGGAGCAGGCGTTGCGGCGCTTCCGTGGCATGTTTGCTTTCGCCATGTGGGATCGCGGCGAGCGCCGTCTGCTGCTGGCGCGCGATCGGCCCGGCATCAAGCCGCTTTATTGCGGATGGAACCATGGGCGCTTCTATTTCGCCTCCGAGCTTTCGGCTTTAGAGGCGGTGGGCGAGTTCGCCGGGGAGATTGATATCGCGGCCACGGGCCTTTTCTTTCGCCATAACTACGTGCCCTGCCCGCGCTCCATCCTGCGCGGTATCAGCAAACTGCCTCCGGCCACCTACGCGGTGATCCATCCCGAGCAACCCGGTGAAATCCGTCCCATCCCCTATTGGTCGGCGCGCGCGGTGGCGCTGGCGGGACGGGCGCACCCCTACGCCGGCAGCGAAGAAGACGCTGCGCGCGATCTCGAGGACTTGTTGCGGGAATGCGTGCGCGATCACATGGTCGCGGACGTACCGGTGGGCGCCTTTCTTTCGGGAGGCGTGGATTCGAGCCTGGTGGTGGCTCTGATGCAGCGCGCGGGGGTCGGCCCGGCGCGCACCTACAGCATCGGCTTCCATGAGAAGGAGTACAACGAGGCCGGTTGGGCCAAGGCCGTGGCCCAGCATCTCGGCACCGTGCATACCGAACTCTACCTCACTCCCGGCGAGGTCATGGAGGCCATTCCCGGTATCGCGGAGCGCCTGGACGAGCCCTTCGCCGATTCCTCCCAGGTGCCCACCTGGTTTGTAAGCCGGTTGGCGCGCAGCGGCGTCGCGGTCAGCCTCTCGGGGGACGGCGGCGACGAGCTTTTTTCCGGATACGTGCGCTACCTCCTGGGCGACACGGTGTGGCGGCGCACGCGCTGGTTGCCGGGCTGGGCGCGCCGCCAGGTGGCGAGTGGCCTGCGCCTCATGAGCCCCGACGCTTGGCAGTCCTTGCTTTGCCACCTGCCCTGGCGGCCCGCGTTCCTGCGCCAAGCGCGCATCGGCGAGAAGATGCACCGCCTTGCGGATATCCTGG
>JAHFOS010000052.1 GCA_023261545.1 bacterium | reverse complement strand
ACCTCAAGAAGCGCGAGATCCACATCACCCAGGAGGTTCTTTTCATCCGCAAAGGCAAGGTGCGCGCGGACCTCTACACCCCGGATCAGAAGTACCTCGCGAGCGAAGTCCTGGAGACCGGCGACGTCATCCTGCTGGCCTCCGGCGGCCACGGCTTCACCATGCTGGAGCCCACCGAGATGGTGGAGATCAAGCAGGGTCCCTACGTCGGCGAGGAAGACAAGGTGCGCTTCCCCGGAGCGCGCATTCCCCCGGGCTAATGCCACGGGTGTTCAGAATCTTATTTTTCTGCGAATGAATTTCTGTGTTCATCTGTGTCCTCTGTGGATAATAAAAAAATGGGCCCATGCGCACGAAGCCTCCACCGACAGCACAGACTGACACGAAGAAACAAATGAACTATCCACTGATTTCACAGAACCACACAGATATGATTTTTTTAATTTCGTTGAACTCTATGGCTATTAAGTTGGCTCCTGTTTTTTCGGACCCAGCGCCTTGATCCCCGTTTACGAACCCTGGATTGGCGCGCGCGAGAAAGAGCTAGTCGCGCGCTGCATGGAGACGGGGTGGATCTCCTCGGAGGGATCGTACATCCGCGAGTTCGAAGAAGGATTCGCGGCCTTTACCGGCCGCAAACACGGCGTGGCGGTGTGCAACGGCACGGCGGCGCTTGAAACGGCGCTCTACGCGGCGGACCTGGGCGCCGGCGAGATCCTCATGCCGGCCTTCACCATCATCTCCTGCGCCGTCGCGGCGGTGCGCGTGGGCTTGAAGCCGGTGCTGGTGGACATCGAGCCCGAGACCTGGAACATGGACGTGGCGCGCATCGAGGAGCGCATCGGACCCGCCACGCGCGCCATCATGCCCGCGCACATCTACGGGCATCCCGTGGATATGGACCCCCTCATGGAAATCGCGGGCCGCCGCGGGCTCACGGTCGTCGAGGATGCTTCCGAGGCGCACGGGGCCAGTTATAAGGGACGCCGGCTCGGCACCTACGGCCAGGTCTCCACCTTCTCCTTCTACGCCAACAAGGTCATCACCACCGGGGAAGGGGGCATGGTGCTCACGGATGAGGAACACGTCGCCGCGCGCGCGCGCAGCTTTCGCAACCTGTGTTTCGACGCCGAGCGCCGCTTCCACCACGAGGACCTCGGCAACAACTACCGTATGACCAACCTGCAGGCCGCCATCGGGGTGGGGCAATTGGAGCGCATTGACGAGATGATCGCGCGCAAACGCGCCGTGGCGGCGACGTATCGCCGCCGGCTCGCCGACGTGCCGGGAGTGCGCCTGCAGGCGGAGCAGAGCTGGGCGCGCAGCATCTGGTGGATGGTAGCCGTCGAGCTCACGGACCCGCGCGGCCCGAACGCCGACCTGGTGATGGAGCGGCTCAAGCGCGATGAAATCGGCGCCCGCCACTTCTTCAAGGGACTGCACCGCCAGCCGGCGCTCACCAAGCTAGGGTTTTTTCAAGGCGAGGCTTACCCCCACACCGACCGCGCCTACGAGTACGGCTTTTATCTGCCGTCGAGCCCGAAGCTCACTGAAGAGCAAATCGCCTTCGTCTGCGACCGCTTGCGCAAGGCTATTGTTTGAGGCTGGCGCGCGGTGGAGACCGAGGAATACCAGCGCATGTTCGAGGTGGAGGACCGCCACTGGTGGTTTCGGGCTCGGCAGCGCATCGTGCTGGGTCTGCTGCGGCGCTACGCCGATCCATCGCAAGCCAGCGGTCTCTGCGTGGACGTGGGCTGCGGCACCGGCGCGCTGCTCGCGGCCCTCGGAGAGCGCGGGATGGGTGTGGATTTCGCGCCAGCGGGGCTCGGGTTTTGCCGCCGCCGGGGCTTGAGGCGCCTCACACGGGCCACGGCTACGGCCCTGCCGCTGCCTGCCAGTTGCGCGGCGGCGGTCTTCCTGCTCGACGTGCTCTACCACCGCGAAGTCACCGACGGGGAGACGGCGCTCCGAGAGGCGCACCGCGTGCTGAAACCGGGGGGACTGCTCATCCTCACGGATCCGGCCTTCCCCTTTCTCTACGGCTACCACGACCGCGCCGTGCATGGGGCGCGGCGTTACAGCTCGGCGGAAGTCTCCGGCCAGCTCCAGCGCGCCGGCTTCAAGGTGCTGCGTTGCGGCTATTATAACTTTTTCCTTTTCCCCGTTGCCTTGGCTGTCCGTTTAATAAGGAAAATTTTCCCCGCCGCCGAGAACTCCGCCTCCGACGTCGTTTTGCCGCCCGCACCCTTGAATGCCCTGCTCACCGCCGTGTTCGGGGCTGAGGCCGCGCTGCTTTCGCGTTTCACCTTTCCCTTCGGGCTTTCGGTTTTGGCCGTGGCGCGCAAATGAACCTAATTCTGCAGTTAAAAAGCGTCCCATGAATCTCTTCCCCTCCGCGATCTCCGCGCCTTTGCGTGAACAATTCCTGATTTCCTCTTCACAATGCCTGCGCCGAAGGCATCAAACTTCTTGTGCGCGGAGACGCGGAGAAGACATGAGAAAACCTGACGAGATCACAACGCAAGTGACAGTCACTTTTTAGGATGAACCCGCCCATTCCGCCACGCCCGTCCTCCAACCCGCCATTTCGTTTTCCCGTGGCGCGACCCGTCTTCCGGGGTCGCGAGCGCGAATACGTGATGGATTGCCTGGAGAGCGGCTGGGTCTCCTCGGCGGGCCGCTACCTCATGCGTTTCGAGGAGTCTTTCGCGCGCCGCCACGGCGGAGGATACACGGTGTGCGTGGCCAACGGCACGGTGGCCCTGGACCTCGCCTTGAAGGCCCTGGGCATCGGCCCCGGCGACGAAGTGATCGTCCCCAACCTCACGTTTGCGGGATCTGTCTCGCCCATCGTGCGCCTGCACGCGCGGCCCGTCCTCGCCCCCTGTAGCCCGGGAATCTGGAACCTCGATGCCAACGCTCTGGAAGGGCTTGCGAGCCCGCGCACCAAGGCCATCCTGGTGGTGCACCTCTACGGTGTTCCTTGCGATATGGAGGCCGTCATGAATTTTGCCACCGAACGCAAGCTGCCCGTCATCGAGGATTGCGCCGAGGCGCTGTGCGCCGAGGCCGGGGGCAAGCCCGTGGGTACCCTGGGCACGGTGGGTTGTTTCAGTTTCTACGGCAACAAGGTGCTCACTACCGGCGAGGGCGGCATGTGCTGGACGCGCGACAGCGAACTGGCCGGGCGCATCCGCCTCTACCGCGACCACGGCAAGCTGCAGCGCGAGGACTACTTCCACCCGGTGGCGGGTTACAACGGCCGCATGACCAATATGCAGGCGGCTTTGGGCTACGGCCAGTTCGAGCGCCTGGACGAGATGCTCGCCGCGCGCGAGCGCGTCCACGCCAGTTACGCGCGCAGCTTCGACGCCACGCCATATTTTCAGAAGCCCGAGGTTCCCCCGCGCACGCGGCCGGTCACCTGGCTGGAGACCCGGGTGCTGGCCTCGAACCTCAAAATCGAGCGCAACGAGATCGTCACCGCCTTGCGCGCCGAGTCCATCGAATGCCGCCCCTTCTTCTATCCCGTGAGCGATCTGCCGCCCTATGCTGCCTTCGGGAAAGCGACGGAGCGGGATCGCTATTTTTCTTCGCGCGGTTTCAACCTGCCGACCTACGAATCGCTCAGCGAGGAGGACGCCGTCTTCATCGCCTCACGGGTGCTCCACCACATCGAGCGGCTGGGAAAGTGAAGTTGGGGGTTCCTGCGACCGTCTGAGCTGATGATCAGCGGATGACTTTCGTTCCGGAGCGGCCGGTTCCAGCCGGTCGCGGAGGCGGAACGGGCCCGTGGCCCTGGCAGCGCGGGCAGAAGTGGGCGCTGCGCTGGCCGATGCGTATTTTTACAACAAGGGTGGCGCAGCGCTGGCAGGGCCGGCCCTGCTGGCCGTAAACCTTGAGGTAGTGCTGGTTCTCACCCGCCACGTTGCCGGTGCGGCGGTAGTCCGAAAGCGTGGTGCCCATGTTGCGGATGGAGCGTTTCAGCACGCGCGGCAAGGCCGTGGCGAGCCGCGCCCGCTGGTCTGAGTTCAGGCGGCGGGCCGGCGTGAGCGGATGGACGCGCGCCTCGAAAAGCGCCTCGTCCGCGTAGATGTTGCCCACGCCCGCGAGCACGCGCTGGTCGAGGAGCACGGCCTTGATGGGCCGGGCGGTTTGAATGCCGGCGAGCGCGCCCGCCACGGCCCGGGCGGCCAGCGGTTCGGCGCCCAGTTTTTCATCAAGCCCGGACGCGTCGTCCCAGAGGCGGATACGCCCGAACTTGCGCGGGTCCACGAAGTAGAGCGTGACGCCTGCATCGAACTCCAGAACCGCCCGGAGGTGTTTTTCGGATTCCCGCGGCAGCGTGAAAAGCAGCTTGCCGGTCATGCGCAGGTGCACGCTGAGCAGGCGCCCGCCTTCGAGCCGCAGCAACAGGTACTTGCCGCGCCGCTCCACGGCGCTGACCAGCGCGCCCGCCACGGCGCGGCTGATGGCACCGGGCTGATCCTCATCCAAACTGCGCGGCCAGAGGGCACGCACGCTCACGATGCGCCGGCCCGCCAGCGCCGGCCTGAGCTCGCGCGCCACGGTCTCGACTTCAGGCAGCTCGGGCATTCAGGTTTTGCAACCGTTCCGCCGGTTCTGAATGCGAAGACTTAATTTGAATCTGGAACTCAGGAACTCAGGAAAATTAAATTTCGAAAACAAGCGTGGATGTATTTTTGCGGGGCAGGCGACCCCCACGATTTTTTCCTGAGTTCCTGAGTTCCAGATAAAAAACTTTATTTTTTTGGCATTTCGTGTTTTGGAAGATGCGTTCATTTGTGATTGCTTATTGTCTTTTTTTCGCGAGCTGGGTTTCCATGAGTTGGACCAGCCTGCTCGCGAACCTTGCTTTAGAGAGCTCCCGGGGTTGCAGCAAGACCTCGCCGCCGCGCGCCAGGATGCCGTAAACGCCCGAGGCCGATCCCATGCTGGGCAGGGCGTTCCAGGCGATCCAGTCCGCGCCCTTGGCCTCAAGTTTGGCCCGGGCCTTTTCCGCGTCGAGCGTGGCTCCGAGGCTGAAGGCGACGAGAAGCTGCCGGGTGCGGCGCGCGGCCAGCGTGGCGACGATATCGGGGTTGGGCTCCAGCTTCAGGTTTTTGAGTTCGGACTTTTCTAGCTTGCCGGCAACGGCGGCCACCGGGCGCACGTCGCACACGGCCGCGGCCATGACCAGCGCGTCGGAATTGGGAAATTCGTTTCCCAAAGCCGCCAGCATCTCGCGGGCGCTCTCCACCGCGATCCAGCGCCCGCCCCGGGGCGGGGGTACCTGGAGCGGACCATGCACCGCGACGATGGTGTGTCCGCGCTTGAGCGCGGCCTGGGCTATGGCGATGCCCAGGCGACCGCTGGAGCGGTTGGAGAGGAAACGCACCCCATCAATGGCCTCCAGGGTCGGCCCCAGAGAGAGCAGCAGTCTCAAGGCAAGTGTTGGGCGATGATTTCGATGAGCCGCTCCTCGGCGGGCAGCCGGCCTTCGCCTTCCTCGCCGCAGGCCGTGGGTCCGGTCTCGGGCTCCACCACGATGAAGCCGTCCCCGCGCAGGGTTTTGACGTTGCGCCGGACGGCTGGCTTTTGCCACATGTGGGGGTTCATGGCCGGGCAGAGCACCTGCGGGCCGCGAAAGGCCAGGCTCAGGGTGCTCACCACGTCGCCACCGAGCCCGTGGGCGAGCATCCCCAGCATGTGCGCCGTGCAGGGGACGACGACCAGGATTTCCCCCCACTGCGCCAGCTCGATGTGCTCCATGCCGTGCGCCGCGACGCCACCCTCATCGCCCGCCACCACGGGGTGATTCGTGAGCGCCTGGAGCGTGAGCGGCCCCACCAGGCGCGTGGCCGTGTGCGTCATGACCGCGCGCACGCCAGCTCCGGACTGCGCCAGCTTCGAGGCCAGCGCGCAGGCCTTGTAAGCGGCGATGCCACCCGTGACCGCCAGCACGATGCGCCTTCCTTTGAATTTTTTCATATCCGATCCAGGGCGCGGTGCCCGATATCGCGCCGGTACTGCGCGCCTTCGAAGCTGACCCCCTGGGCGGCCAGGTACACCTTGTCGCGTGCTTTCTGCAAACTATCGGCGCGCGCCGTGAGGCACAGGACGCGCCCCCCTGCCGTGACGGGATTTTCCGGGGTGCCCCCCACCCCCGCCCCGAAAGCCACTACGCCTTCGGGAAGGCTGTTCAGCCCGCGCAGCGGGTGGCCTTTTTCATATTTTCCCGGATAGCCCGCGCTCGCGAGCACCACGCCGACGGCGGCGCCGGCGTGCCACTCCAGGGGCGAGGCTTCTTCGCCAAGGCCCTCTCCGGCAATGGCCTGGAGCACGGGCAGCAGGTCGGATTTGAGCAACAGCATCAGGGGCTCGGTTTCCGGGTCGCCGAAACGGCAGTTGAACTCCACCACACGGGCGTTCCGTCCCGTGATCATGAGGCCGACGTAGAGCAGGCCCTGGAAGGGACAGCCTTCGGAGTTCATGGCGTGGACCGTGGGCACGACGATATCCTTCATGACGCGGGTGGTCAGCTCGGCCGTCAGCACCGGGGCCGGCGCGTAGCAGCCCATGCCGCCGGTGTTGGGACCCTGGTCGCCGTCGAGCAAGGGCTTGTGATCCTGGGCGGCCGGGAGGGGCAGCAGGGTGCGCCCGTCGGTCAGCACCAGCAGCGAGGCCTCCTCGCCCGCCATGAATTCCTCGATGACGCAGATCTCCCCCGCGACACCGAAGCGCTTCTCGACGTAGAGGATGCGCAGGGCTTCTTCGACATCCTCCGGGGTGCGGCACACGAAAGCGCCCTTGCCTTCCGCCAGCCCGTCCGCCTTGATGACCACGGGCGGCGGCATGCCGCGCAGGATGTCCCGCGCCTGATCGTGGGAAAGCGCCTTGGAGTAGCCCGCCGTGGGGATGAGGTGCTTGCGCATGAGGTCCTTGGCGAAGCGTTTGCTGCCTTCCAGACGGGCGGCGGCCTTGGTGGGCCCGAAGATTTTGAGCCCCGAGGCGCGGAAGGCATCCACGATACCGGCCACGAGCGGAGCCTCGGGTCCCACCACGGTGAGATCTATGCCCTGCTCGCGCGCGAAGATCTTGAGCCCCAGGGTATCGCCAGCGGCGATGTTCACCAACCGGCCCAGTTGCGCCATGAGGGGATTGCCCGGGGCGATATAGAGCGCTTCGAGCAACGGGCTCTGGGCGATTTTCCAGGCCAGCGCGTGCTCGCGGCCCCCCGATCCAACCAGTAAAACCTTGAGGCCCATCAGGTCTCCTCCTGGGAATCCTGCTGAGACTTGTCCCCCATTGGGGCAGACAGGAACCCCAGATCGAAGCCTTCCTGGCCGTACTTCTCGAGCTTGCGGTAAAGGGTCTTAAGCCCAATTCCGAGCTGGCGCGCCGCCTCGGACTTCACACCCTTGTGCTCGCGCAGGGCCTGGAAGATGGCTTCGCGCTCGAGGTCGTCCATGGTGCCGCGCAGCGCGGGAGCGGCCCCGGGGGAAACGTTTTTTGCGCGGCGGATTTCGTGGGGCAAGTCGGACTCCTGGATGGTCTCACCGCTCACGATGATGCTGATGCGCTCCATGATATTCCTGAGTTCGCGGACGTTGCCGGGCCAACCATAGGCCGCGAGGGCCGCCGCCGCCTCGGGGGACAGCGTCTTGGGCTCCTTCCCGCAGAAGGTCTTGAGGAAGGTGTTGGCGAGCAGCGGAATGTCGCCACGGCGCTCGCGCAGCGCCGGTACCTCGATCTGGATGACGTTCAGGCGGAAGTAGAGATCCTCCCGAAACTGACCCTGGGCCACGAGCTGGGCGAGGTTGCGGTTGGTGGCGGCGATGATGCGCACGTCCACCTTGATGATATCGCTGCCGCCCATCCGCTCGAACTCGCCTTCCTGGAGGACGCGCAACAGCTTCACCTGGGTCTCAGGGGGCATGTCGCCGATTTCATCGAGGAACAAGGTTCCGCCGTGGGACAGCTCGAAACGCCCGCGACGGTCGCGGATGGCGCCGGTGAAGGCCCCTTTGACGTGACCGAAAAGCTCGCTCTCCAGCGTGTCCCGCGGCAGGGCGGCGCTGTTGAGCTTGATATAGGGACCCTGGGCGCGCTTCGAAAGCGCCACGATGGCGTTGGCCACGAGCTCCTTGCCGGTGCCGCTCTCGCCGAGGATGAGCACGCTGGCCGGAGTAGGAGCCACGCGGCGGATGATTTCGATGAGCCTTTTGAGGGGCGGACTCTGGCCTATGAGACCCTTGAAGGGGTCCGAGAGGTCGAGGGTGGGCGCGAGCATCTCGTTTTCGAGGGACAGCTTGCGCAAGCGGCTGGCGCTGGTGAGCACGGTTTGCAGCCGCCGCGTGTCCACCGGCTTCTCGATATAGTCGTGAGCCCCCTTCTTGGTGGCTTCCACCGCCGTGGAAATGGAGGCGTTGCCGGTGATCATCACCACGGGCAGGCGGTGGTTGAGCTCGCGCACCTTTTCCAAAAGCCAGATGCCGTCGTGGCCCGGCAGGTTCAAATCCGCCAGGAGGATGTCCACGTCCTCGGTCTCGCAGATGCGCAGCGCCTCCTCGGCGGTCTTCGCGAGCTGGCCGCGGTACCCGAGCAGGGCTAGATGCTCCAGCATCGCCTCCCCGGTGGCGGCGTGATCCTCGACCACCAGCACCGTGTAATTCACGCCGGATCCTCACCGCCGCTGGCGCGGTCTAGCAGTTTTTCCTTGGGGAGACGCACGGTGAACAGGCTGCCCCGTCCCTGTTTCAAGGGCGAGCGCACGTCAATGCTGCCGCCGTGCTCATAGACGATGCGCCGCACGATGCCGAGCCCGAGGCCCGTGCCGCGCTCCTTGGTGGTGAAGAAAGCGTCGAAGATGCGCGGCTGGATCTCATCGTCAATGCCGCAACCGTCGTCCTCGATTTCAATGCGGACGGCCTGCTCCTCCTCCGCCGAGCGCACGGTGATGCTGCACGCCCCCGCCTGCTTCACGGCGTCGCGGGCGTTGAAGATGAGGTTCAAGACCACCTGACCCATCTGGCGGCGGTCCATGAGCACGGGATAGGGATGCTCGCCGGCTTCGAGGGTGATGCGAATGCCTTCCTGCTTGAGTTCCGGCTCGATGAACTCCACGATGTCGTAGAGGAAGTCCTTGAGGAAGGTGGGGAGAAGCTCAATGCTCGGGGGGTGGGCGAACTGCAGGAACTCGGTGAGCGTCTTTTGCAGGTTGCTCACTTCCTCCTTGATGCGCGCCAACTTCCGATGGAAAGCCGCTTCCTCCGGACCTTGCAGGTGGCAGCCCGCTTTTTCGAGCAACTCGACGTTGAGGTGGATGCTGTTGAGGGGCGAGCGCACTTCATGGGCGAGCCCCCCCGCCAGGGTGCCCACGTAAGCGAGCCGGTCCTTGATGATCTCCTCTTCGCTGAGATGGACGCGCTTGGCCATGGCCGGCCTGGATCCAAAGGGTGCGAAAGCGTCAACCCCTGCCGGGGTTCGCCTTGAGGCGCGTCGCGGCTTGTTTGGCCAAATAGCTCCAGGCGCCCTCAGACCCGGCGGCCAATTCATAAGCCGCGATGGCTTCCGGAGCATGACCGAGCTCCTCATGGGCATATCCCGCCAAGAGGTGAGCGAGACCTGTGAAGGGATGTTCGGGAAAGCGCTGCAAAAAGCCGCGCGCATGGCCCAGGGCCTCGCTGTACTTCCCCTCTTGGAGTTCCCCGCGCGCCACGGAGAGGTATAACTGCGCGGAGGCCTTGGCATCGGGATGGTGTCCCAGGAACTCTCGCTGTTCGGCAATCCCCTTGAGGCGCGCCGTCTCGCCGTAAAGCCGCTCCTCGTCGCTTTGGCGCGAACGCTCGCGCATGTGCATGAATCCGATGACACAAAGGGCGAGGAAAAGACCGGCCACCAGTTTCGGGTAATGGACGGCAAACCAACCCTCGCCCTTTTCCAGGACATCCAGCACGCGATCCGGGGCACCGGTCGCAGCGGCTTTTTCACCGGCGCTCCTCAAGACTTCTTCTGCTCGATGGTGATTTTGACCTGGGTCTTCTGTCCGAGGTCGCGGATGAGGACGGTGCACAGCTCATCTTTGCTTTCATAGCGCATGCGCGCGGCGGCCTCCAGGTCCTGGTATTCGTTTTCCTTCCACCCGCCGGAGGGCATCTGGCGGCGATAGAAGGCGACGATTTGCGGCACCGGCTCGGAGCCCTCAAGGACGAACTCGCCATAACGAAAAGTCTGGGTGGCATGCCAAAAGCTGCCGATGGGATGATCCTCCGCCGTCTCCAAAAGCTCGAAATCGCGGGGCAAGGGGACATCGCGCAGCGCCAGGCTTTTTTGCTGTTGGGTGCCACCGAGGTTCGAGAAGGATTGCTTCTCGGACAGCATTTTTCCCTGGCAGCCGGAAACCGCCAAGGCGATGAAAAGGCCAAGGGCCATGGATGCAGCGGGGAACGTCCTTTTCAAGGGATTTCCTCCAGGATAGGGGCCCCTATTCTAATTCCCGTGGGCATGCGGCAAACGCCGCGGACGTCGTTCAAAAAAGCAGAATTAAAAGCGCGGGCCGGTTCGCGGTGTCGGGGTTGATGATGGCGTGAAAATCCGTGCTGCCCAGGAAACCCTGCTCGGTGGTGTCCGAGAAGTCCTCGACGCTGCTGATCTGGATCAGGCTGCTGTCGGTGGGCCGCAAGCGATACGGTCGTCCGGCCGTGGGAATGGCAACGCCGATATTGGTCTGGGTGAAGACCATGCTGACGGCGCCAAAACGCCCGTCTTTGAAACGGCTCGTCCCCGCGCCGCTGGCCGCCGTCGTGCTGGATCCATCGTGGTATTGCAGCAAGGCGAGGGACTGGAAGTCCTTGCCGGCCACTTCGCTGTCAGCGTGGTCGGCGCGCTTGGACCCGAGCAGCAGCAGTTTATCCTTGTGCAGCAGCAGGGTGGTCGCACCGCCATCCACGGCGCCTTTCCAGCCTCCCCACGTCACGTTGCCTGCGGCGTCCACGGCCCATGCGGAGCCGGAAGGCAGCTCGCCGAGCATTGGCTGGGAGTTGCTATTGGTAATGCCGGAACTCCTGGCGTAAGGCGCCGCGGGCGAAGTGGAAAATTCCATGAGGAACTGTCCTGATGTCACTTGGGAGGCAAAAAGCCCATAAACGATGGCGTTGTAATTGCCAGAAAATTGGGCGGCGGGAGCTTTCTTCTTCAAGATGAGCAGCAAATCAGGGGGGAGATCGGCGGGGTTCGCGCGGGCGCCAGCCTGCAGCGTGCGCTTCGTGTCAAAATTGCCGGTGAGTCCGGCATTGGAGACGGCGCTACTCCATTCCCCGGCCTCCAGGGTGGGCGCATTGGGCAAAGGCTCCTTGTAGCGCACGTAATAATAGGCCTCGCCGGTGGCCGTGGCGGTCGTTGCCGCCGTGGTCGCGCCGCTGCTGCCCCCGCCACCACAGGCGAGGCCGAAGAGCAGAGCGAGAACGACGGGAACGCTGGCCCGCACAGCCAGAATCAAGATATTTTCTCCACCGATGGACCCAGGCGCCAAGTAAGATAAAAAATCAAGTACGTTTTTTGAAGTTCGGCTCATCCGCCTAATGCGTACCTCTGGCAAAGTTCTCTCCCCAGTTTTTTCCTAATGCTCCGCGTTCTCAATTCGGATTTATCCACAGATTACACCGACGGGCACTGATAAAGGTGCCAGCCCTGATTGATTACTTTCTGTGTTCATCTGTGTCCTCTGTGGAAAAATCCCCCCGGTATTGCGATGGGGTTCCCGCCTTGCCAGATCGTGGTCCCGTGTGAAAACTCTTGAAAAGTACGCATTATTCGGATGAGCCTGAAGTTCTTGGTGTCCTGGTGCCTTGGTGGCAAATATTCCCAGTAGACACGGCGCTGCTATTCTTCTTCCGAGGCGATGGCCGTGGGGCCGTGAAGCGCGCGGTAGCGGCGTTCGCCGTCTTTGGGAGTGTCAGGGCCGTACTTTCTGCCCCAGACAATAGCCGAGGGATCCTTCTCCAGCAAGCGCAGAAGGTCACGCGCCGCGCCAGCCGCGTCGCTGAGGTTATCGTAGAGCCGCGGATCCTTGAGGAGTTTGCCCCCGGTGCCCTCGGCGTGGTTGAGGCTGGAGAGCAGCACGCGCGCTTCCTCCACGGTGGCGTCGGCCTTGGCGCTGGCCGCCGTGAAACGGGCCGCGCCCAGCGCGAGCTGATCCATGACATTCCCCGAGTGCATCTTTTCGATTTCGCGCTGCACGCCTTCCAGCAGGTGGTCGGCTTTCGAGCCCCAGGACTCCGCCTGTTGCAGGGCCTTGAGGAGGGCCGAGCGGTTCTCATCTATGGTCAGGCGCGCGGAGGACATGAGCTGCGGCAACTGCTCCATGGTTTTTTGTAGCCCCGAGCGCGTCTTCGGGTCTTCCAGGATTTCGCTGAGGTTGCGCGCCAGGCGCTGGACCTCGCGGCCCGCGTCCTCCACCGAACCGCCGGTGGAACCCATGAAATCCGTGAGCCCGAAAGGCTTGATGCCATGGATCTCCTCGCCGGGATGATAGACCTCCGTGGAGACGCCCATGGGATGGAAAGAGAGGTACATCTCACCGAGCATTCCCTTTTCGGTGACGCGCAAGGGTGTGTCCTTGGGAATGCGGACCTTTTCCTCCACGCCGAGCGTGACTTTGACGCCGTGCCTTTGCAGATCGAGCTCGATGTATTTCACTTCGCCCACATCCAGGCCCGCCAGCATGACGGGTGCGCCTACTTTGATGCCGCCCGTGCTCTCAAAAAAGGCACCGAGTTTGTAGGTGTCCCGCGTGGGCCTGCGATTGGTGTAGGTGAGCAGGTAGGCCAGTAATCCGCCAACTCCGGCGAGAAAGGCCAGCACCAAAAGCGGTCTCAGATTTCCCTTCATTCCGTCGGCAGCGGGGGACTATAGAGTTCCAAAAAAAAAGGCCAGCGGTGCGCGGGGCACCGCCGGCCTTTGCAGGGGTGGGACCGAAGGTTTACTTCAGGTCCATCGTCTGGTCGCCGGGGAGGTCGCTGGAGGTCACTGCCGTCCCATTGCCCACGGTGAAACCGCTCTTGGCGGCGACCGTCAGGGTGTACTGGGACCCGGAAGAAAGGCCCGCGCTGCTCTTGACCGTGGCGACAAAGCCGGTGGATGTGGCGCTGGCCAGCGTGAAGTTGCTGCCGGTGTTAAGCGCGGAGATGGTGGAGCCCGCTTTTTTCGTCGTGATGGTCATATAGCTCAACACTCCGTACCCCGTTGCCGTGGCGCTGAATTGGTCCATGGCCTTCTTGGAGTGCACCACGAAGGTCGGCGTGGTCGAGGAAAGTCCCGTGAAAGTCGAAACTCCAAGGTTGACCAAGCTGTCCGCCGTGGAACTCGTGATGGGATAAGTGAAGGTGATGTTCTTGACGGTGATCTTCCCCGAGAGCGGAAAGGATTTTCCCGACATGACTAGGGTCTTCCCCGTGACGGGCGTGATCGTGTAGGAATAGCTGCCGCCGGGGCTGAGCTCGGATTTTGCGGTGATGTCAACCGAAGCCGCTTTTTTCACCATCAGGAAGATGGTCTTGCCATCGGTAGAAGTCACCGTGCGCACTAGGGTATCCGAGGTGAGAGAGCTGTTGGTGACACTCGTTGACCCACCCTGGAGGGACACGGTCACGTAGTCCGAGAACGTGCTGGCCGTGAGTGCTGTGTCGAGGACGACCTTAAACACCGGCGCCAACGTGTTCAATGAGAAATCGTCGCCGGATTTCGTGCCGTAAGCGGCATGCGCCAGCTCGAAGCTGGTTATCGTGACCGTCCCGCCCGCTGAGGCCTGGGCTGTTGATATCTGGGACGTTGTCAGCCCCGCCGCCGCGCCAACGGTGCTCACCAGGGTGGACGTCTGAGTCTGGATGGAGGCTGTGGAGATGCCCGAGGCCGTGGATAGCGTGCTGATGTAGGTTGAGCTGATGGTGGCCCCTGTCACGGTCGCCACCATGGTTTCGACGGCGAAGGAAGCCACGGTCAAGGTGGTCACGGACATATTGGCGATGGTCGTCGCGATGCTGCCGCCACCCAGGGCCGCTGCCGTGTAGGTATCCACCGCGGCCAGAACCGTGGAGAAGGCCGACGCCGAGGACGCGGCGATAACCGTATTCACTAAGGTGCTGAGGCTGCCCGCCGACTGGCTCACAATGGAGGAGAGCGACGTGGCGGAAGACACCGCCGATATGAAGGAGGCAATGGCGCTCGCGTTGGAGGCCAGCGCGCTGGACGACATGGTCACGGAAACAGCGGTGACGACGGTGAGCTGGGTCACCGCGGCGCGCGCGACGGGGTCCGCGAAGGTGATGCCGGTTCCCGACGAATTGGTCATCGCGCCCTTGTCCATCACGATGTTGTCCAGCGAAACCGAGGATCCAAAGACCGCGGTCGTCACGCTGGTCACGGTGACGGAGGTGCCCGCGGCCACCGCCGCGGCATAACGCTGGGCCACATAAGTCGTGGCCACGTTCATCTGGCGTTTGCGGCGCACCTTTTCACGGCCGGCCTTGGAGAGCGACCCTGAGGAATCGTTGGCCGTGATCACGGTCTGGAGCACCGGGGTCTTGGTGAAACCCGAGACGCGCACCAGAGCCACCGTATAGTCAGTACCATTGGAGAGGCCGTCAATGGCGTAGGTGCTGTCCTCCCCGCTAGAGCCCGGGGTCAGCGTGCCCTTCTTGAGGTACTCGCCCTTGAGCATGGCCCAGACCTCGTACTCCCCGCTCGCGGCATTGGCCGCCGACAAGACGCTGCTGTCAACGGTGCCCGTGATCGCCCGAGCATTGCTGTCTCCCCCGCCACCACCGCAGGCTATCGCCAGAACGGCACTCAACAGAAGGACGGAAACGGCTGTAATTTTTTTCAAGGCTCTCTCCTGAATGGCTGTCTTTATATAACGCTTCGCCGGGCTCTACAAGGGTGGCTTTTAACGGAAAGCGCAGATTTTATATTCGGGTCCCGATTTGGCAAGCCCCTTTTTTTGAGAAGCAAAGACAGCGGAGCTTCATCAGGGAATGGCCGGGTGCGGAGGCGCGGGATGGCCCGCCCCCAGGGGAGACGCCCCCCCGTCCGGGAGTTTTTGCCAGAATTCCTCCAGGCCGTAGTGAATGCGGATTTCCGGCAGAAAAAGGTGGATCATGAGGGAGCCGAAGTCCAGGACGCGCCATCCCGAACCCGCTCCCGAGAGCCCATCCGCGCTGTAGAGCCCCTCGCCGCGGCTTTTGGCCCAGGTCATGGCCTCGGCACTCAGGTGATCCAGGTGGCGGATGTTGCGGGCCGAAGCGATGATGGCATCGTCGGTGAGGTCGGAGAGCTTGCGCAGATCGAACCACAAGATGTTTTCCGCCTGCTGCTCTTCGAGCCAGACCATCCAGCGGCGCACGGCGGCGGATTTTCGTCGCGCGCGCGTCATGGCTCCAGGCGGCGCAGGAGCGGCTCCAGCTCGTCGCGCGTCTCTGGAAAGCGCTCCACCACCTTGGGCACGGCCTCGCGCGCGGCCTCTTTCATGTCCATGGCGAGCAGCAGTTGCAGGAGAAAGAGCGAACGGTAATAGTCGCCGTGGCCGATGGGGTCCGCGACACGGAGCTCGCGCAGTGCAACTTCCAAGGGAGGCTCTCCAAGGTCGCCAGCGAGTTCCGCCGCGAAGGAGGGCTCACCCTGGGATTTTTTGTAGAGGAACCAGGCTTTGTAAAAATGCAGATCGGCAGAATCGGGATTGTAAGCAAGTCCGGCCCGCAGCAACTCCAGAGCCTTGCGGTGATAGCCGGCCTGCTTTCCTGGATCGCCCGTGGCTTCGGCGGACAGGTTGAAGCCCACGTTCCAGGCCATGAACTCCCACACCTTCGGCAGGAAAGGCTGCAGGTAGCTGATGCGCTCGGCTATCTCATCGATGCGGTCGAACTCGTAGTCCGCTTCCAGGGTCTGGATCTGGATCCACCACAGGTCGATGAGCAGGCCCTTCAGGGGACTCAGGGAGGCGAGGGGATAGGCGGGAAGAAAGCGCCCATGCACCTGCCGCAACGGGGCTGGCCGGGCCATCCCGAGGTTGAGGCCCGCCGCGCACACTCCGGCCCAAAGCAGCGCGGCACAGGCCAGGGTCCTCATGGAGATCGCCTGTACCGCAAGGAAAAGGGGACGAAGAACGCCAGCGTCAATCCGCTGAGCAGGAACCCCAGCCTGCGGTCTTCCGCCCAGGGGGATTCGATCCACTGCGCGCCGCGCAACGCGTGGAGCTCATCGCTGCGCCGCGCCTTCTTGAGCGCACCTTCCAGGAAGGCCAGCTTTTCCGTCCAACTCATGAGCCCCCGCTCCCACCACCAGGTCCGCTCAACGGCGCCGCCGACCTTGAACACGTTCTCCTTTCTCTGGATGGCGCTGTGGATGGCGCCCTCGCCGATCACGGAGACGAGGTAGTGGACGCAGAAGATCCCCGCCACGGCAAAGGCGCCGGTTTCCAGCGAAACCATGCGGCTGAGGCCGATGAGGAACGCCGTGACGATGGCCAGGCGCAGCAACATGCCGCAAAGCAGGTGGCCCAGGGATAGGAGGAACGGCAGCTCGCCGCGATGGCGGAAGGCCTCCATGATCCGCAGCCGCAAGTCCGGGTTGTCGCTGGCGGTGGCGGCGATGAGCAGCGCCTCGGGTCGCGGCAATTCCAGCGGGCGCGGCAGCAAGGTGCGCCGGCGCGCCAGTATCCGCGCCTCCCAATCTTCTTCCCGATCCCCCTGGATCCAACGGCAATGGAAGGTGGCCGCGGTGGCGGCGGGCACTCCGGACCCGTCCACGATTTCGCAGATGGCGGCGAAGCTTTCGCCCGGCCCCAGGCCCGGGCGCCATTCCAGGCGCAGCCCGCCGGGTTCACGGCGCAGCTCGTGGTGCGCGGTGCTGCGTTCGACGGCGAACGGCAGCGCGCTAAAGGCTGTCCCCGATCCCCGCCATGCCAAAGCGAAGGCCGTGGCGGCACCCACCACGAAAAGCCCGCCCGCGCACAGGAAAAGCGCCGCGAAACGCGCGGCGTAGTGCTCCAGGCCCCGGACGGGAAAAGCCTCCATGCGCAACTCGATGCGCTGCTCCCGCTCTTCCGCGGCGCTCTGCAGGCCCACCAGTACGACCAGGCACAGGCAGACGAATTCGTTCAAGCTCAGGAGGTCGGCGAGGTTTCCCAGGAACGGATGCGCGGCATCCTTGGCGGTCCCCTGGACGACGAGGCGCGAACTCAACCCAAGGGCGGCCAGCAATATCGCCAGGGGAACAAGGCCCGTGCGCCGCCAGAACCCCCACAGGAAGCAGCGGGTCAGCGCGAAGAAGCGGACGGCCACTTTGAGATCGCCTCGATGAAAAACCGCTCCAGCGCACCGGAGGGCACGCGCTGCGAATGGATTCCCTGCTCCGCCAACCAGGCGCTGAGACGCTCCTGGTCCTCGCGGCGCACCGCGAAGGCCTCGCGCAGCTCCCCCATGAGCGCGTCCAAAGTTCCCTGGACCACCACCCGCCCTTCATAGAGGATGATGACGTCATCGCAGATGTCCTCGATCTCCGCGAGCTGGTGGGTGCAGATGAGCAGGGTTTTTCCCTGCTGCTTCAGATCCTTCAAGAGGGTCTTCACGTCCCGCCGGCCCATGGGATCGAAGCCGCTGGTGGGCTCGTCGAGCAGCAGCAGCTCCGGATCATGCACCAGGGTCTGGGCCAGAGCCGCGCGCCGCGCCATGCCCTTGCTGCACTGGGAGATGCGCCGGTCCTGATGCCGCGCCATGCCCACTTTTTCCAGGACCGGATCCACGCGCGCGAGGTTTTCCACGGCGCGCGGGTAGAGCCTGGCCGCGAACTCCACGGTTTCGCGCACGCTGAGGAAACCGTAGAGGTAGCTCTCCTCGGGCAGGAAACCCATGCGCCGCTTGGCCTGGAGGTCCACGGGCGCCCCGAAGACCCGCACCTCGCCAGCGCTGGGCCGCAGCAGGCCCAGCAACAATTTCAGCAGCGTCGTCTTGCCGGCGCCGTTGGGTCCGATGAGCCCGAGCGCCCGGCCCCGGGTTCCCCTGATATCCACGTCCTTGAGGGCTGAGGTCCGACCGCGCAGCGTGCGGTAAACCTTGCTGACCCCTTGCAGCGTGAAGTCGGCCGCGGCTTCCCCGTTCACCGCCGTTCCCGCCGGAGGTTGAGGAAACTCACGCCCTCCGCCAGCAAACCGATCATGAAGATAGTGATGGCGCTCATGAACAGCACCAGCGACCAGAGCGAGAAGCGGTGCTCGTAGGTCAGCACCAACACATAATTGACGAAGCCGAACAGCCCCAGGAACAACGCCAAGGGGAAGAAGACGCGCATGGGCGCGAACAGCGTGCTCACCTTGAGGATGATGATCAGGAAGCGCAGGCCGTCGCGCATGGGCCGGATTTTGCTGGTGCCTTGGCCTGGGCGCGGGGCGCTCTCTATGGGCGCGAAGGCCACCGGATAGCCCATGCGGATCATGGCCATGGTCATGGTGGTGGGACAGGAGAAGCGGTTGGGAAAGAGGTGCAGGACGTCGAGCACCTCCTCGCGCCGGAAGGCGCGAAAGCCGCAGGTGAGATCGGCGATGGGGAAACCCGTCATATAGGAGGCGAAGCGGCAGAAAAAACGGTTGGCGAGGTTACGCGCGGAAAGCCCGGCGCGGAAATCGCGCGCGCCCACCGCCAGCGGATAATCCGCCAGCAGGGCGACGAGCCTGGGGATCTGCGCGCCGTCGTGCTGGCCGTCGGCGTCGATCACCACGCAGTATTCCCCGCGCGCCGCGCGGATGCCGGTCTTCACCGCCGCCCCGTTGCCGAGGTTCACCGGATGGCGCAGCACCCGCACCCAGGGGTGGGCACTTTGGTAGCTCCCGCCGTCGTCCGAGCCGTCGTCCACCACGATGAGCTCCGCCGGCCACGGCCAGCCCGCCAGCTCGCGCTGCAGGCGCTCGAAGACGGCGGGAAAGACCGCGGCCTCGTTGTAAAGAGGAACCAGGACCGAAACGCGGGGAACAGGGGCGCTTTCCATGTTATCAAACCGGCCGGCGCGCGAGGGCGGGCTGCGGGCCGCGGCGGAACGCCGGCTGGGGGCGGGCGAAGCTCACGGCCTCCAGGTCCTGCGCTTCTTCTTCCTGAAGTTCGGCGTCACGCTGAACGAGCGCGCGGCAGGCCACCAGCAGTCCGCTGAAGATCCAGAAGATCTCGGCGGGGCGGATGGTGGCGAAGGTGCTCACGCCCACGGCGTGCACGATGAAGCCGGCGAACCCGCCGATGTAACCGATGGCGAAGGAGCGGTAGAAATCGTCCTTGGTCTTTTTGGAAACTTCGACGCCCAGGCGGAACAGGCGCAACAGCACCATGAAGAAGGTGATGAGCCCGATGGAGCCCGACTCGTAGAAGATCTTCACATAAGCGCTGTCCACGCCGAGCCAGATGCTGCCCATGCCGCCGCCCACCAGCGGGCTGTACTGCAGGGTCTCGGCAATGAAGGCCAGCCAGCCCGCGTAGCGCGCCGTCCAGGAGGTCACCTTGTGGCTGTCGGGGCTGAAGAGGTCGAAAATGGTCTGATAGCGCCCCACCAGCGCCTCGTCGCCCACGGCGCTGGTGACGGTCACTTCGGGGAAGGCGAGCGGGATGAAGATGGCGAGCACGCCCAGCAGGATGAAGAAGCGCAGGTCAATGAACAGCAGCACGATGGTCATGCCGATGACGAGGCTCACGAAGCTGGTGCGCGAGAAGGTGTAGAGGAAAGGCACCACCACGCCGGCCAGGAAGGCGAACAGCAGCACGCGGTAGAAGACGCGTTTGAGCACGAAGACCATGGAAAAGGCGACCATGATGTGGAAGAGATAGTAGCCGCCGAGCACGTTCGGGGTTTCGCCCTGGGCACCGAAGGCGCGCACGATGGGTTGGCCGGCCTTGGCGGCCATCCTGCCCGTGCGATCCAGGAGGGAGAGATAGCCGACCAGCGCGCAGACCACGAGCGAGGTCACCACCACGAGGATGAGGTCGCCGCGTTCCTTCACGTTGTTGAACACCAGCCAGAAGAGCACGAAGTATTCGATGCCCTTGAAATAATACTGCGCCGCGACGATGGGGCCGTAAACGGTCTGATTGTAGAGGCCCAGCAGCGTCCCGAAGGTGACGAAGAACAGGTACACGCGGATGGCCGGAAAGATGTTGTTCGTCACCAGCGTGTCGCGGCGCTGCTGATGACGCAGCCACCACACGAAGATCAGGGGCGGCAGCAGGAAGTCCTCGATGCGCAGGCCTCCCAGGAATTCCGGGGAGAGTCCGACGGAAACCACGAGCGCCAGCAACCCGTAGGTGAGGTTCTTGAACAGCAGCGCCACGGCGATGAACCCCAGGAAAAGCCAGGCGAAAACCTGGAGGTCGCCGGCAAGGAAAACCCTGGAGGCGTAGCCCGCCCCGCCGAGCACGGCGAGGCCGATGATCTCCAGCTTGAGTTGGCGCTCCGGAGCGCCGGCGAGATGGGGGGGCTTAAACGGGTCGCTTCTTGCGAGCGCGGCTGCTGCCATAGTAGTAGGAGTAGCCCTCGAAGTAATAGTAATACTCCTCGCCCTCCAGGGTGACTTTGTTCAAGATGACCCCGACGGCGTTGCCCCCCACGTTCTCGATGAGGTGCTTGCCGGCCAGCGCCTCGCGTTTGGTCACCTTGCCGGCGTCCATCACCGTCACCACCGCGTCCACCTTGGTGGCGAGCACGCCCGCGTCGATCATGGCCAGGGGCGGGGTGTCCACGAGGATGATGCCGATGTAGGTTTTCAGGTGGTTGAGCAGCCGCTCCAGGTTTTCGCCCTTCAAGAGGCCCACGGGGTTGCTGGGGATGGGGCCCGAGGGGATGATGAACAGCCCCTCGACGTCGGTGTGGTGCACGATTTTGGCTATTTTGGCCTCATCGCTGCCCTCGACCTCGGTGCCAAAGGAGTCTTCCAGGTAGTTGGACAGCCCCACCGAGTTGTCCACCCCGAAGAAGCGGTGCAGGCTGGGCTTGCGCAGGTCCGAATCGATGAGCACCACCTTCTCCCCGCCGCGGCACAGCGCCACCGCGAGGTTGGTGATGAAGGTGCTCTTGCCCTCGCCCGGCTTGGAGCTCACGATGAGCAGCACCTGCCCCTTCATCTTGAGCAGCCACGACTGCAGGATCATGGAGAGTGTGTTCATCATCTCGGAGATGGGGGATTTGAGCGCGATGCGGTGCAGCAGCTTCTCTTCCCCCTTGCCCAGCATGGGGACGGTGCCGATGACCCTGAGCCCGATGAACTTCTCCACGTCGTGGGCCGTGCGGATGGTGTCGTCGAGGTACTCCAGAACGTAGGCGAAGACCAGGCCGATGAGCACGCCGAAGATCATCACGTAGTAGATGAGGTTGGGGGCGACGTTCTCGGGGATGCCCGTGCGCGCGGTGCCGCCTTCCAGGGGATCGCCCATGGCGGTGATGCGGTCGCGCAGCGAGTTCACGGCGCGGCCGAGGTCGGCGATGTCCTTCTCGTACTGCTCCAGTTTGCCGCTGAACTCCTGGAACTTCTGCTGGTTCGCCTGCATCAGGTCTAATTCGCTGTTCACGCGCTCGATGTCGTTCTGCAGGCGCTTGCGCGCGCTCAAGTCGTCGGCGCGCTGGCGCAGCAGTTCGCGCAGCTTGTTCTGGATCATCTCGCGCGCGAGCACGGGGAACTGCTCGTTGAGCGAGTTCAGCTCGGCCAGCTTCTTCACCACCTGGGGATGGCGGTCGGTGAAATCCTCGCGCAGGCGCGCCAACTCCTGTTGCAAATTGAAACGCCGGTCGTAAAGGGTGTTCAGCAGATCGCCCACCTTGTTCTTCTCGCCCTCGACCAGCATCAGTTTGGAGGGGTCCAGGGACTCGGTCTCCTTGATCTGGGATTCGAGCTGCTGCAGGCTCTTCTCCACGACGCCCAGGCGTTGGCGCATGTCGATGCGCTCCTGATCCTTGCGCTCGGCCCCCTTTTCCCAGATGATCTGCGCGCCGTACTTTTTGGCCAGGGTTTCGAGCAACAGCTTCTTCTCCTCGCGCGTGGCCTCCAGCATTTCGCGGCGCTCCTGCATGCGCTGCTCGTTGTCCTTGATGACGTTGTTGAGGTCGTCCTGGTTGCGGGCGCGCTCGTACTCGCGGTAGGCCTCCACGAAGGATTCCAGCAGCCACTTGGCCTTGTGCGGGTTGGTGCTGCGCGCCTCCACCGCGAAAGTGGCGTTCGCCGCGTTGGGGATGGTCTTGATGCAGACGCGGAAGGCGTTGATGTTGGCGTCGTTCTGCGGATCGTCATTCTCAAAGATGGGCTTGGGGGGTTGCAGCAGCGCGGTGTACCCGCGATCATCGAGGTTCTTGTTGGCGTCTTTTAATTTGACGTAGCGCACGTAGGCGTCCTTCATCACGCGGTCGTCGCGCATGAACTCCTCGCGCTGACTCATATCCACGGAGGGCAACTGCGCCACCACCGCCGACTCCTGCACCTCCGCCTCGGGCACGTATCCCCTGGGTGGGGGCGCGGGCGGAGGCTTCACCCCTTTGATGGCGAAGCTCGTGGCGCTCAGGAAGCTCACTTCCTTGATGTATTTGTCGTAGAACAGGTAGCCGGCGGTGATGAGCAGGAACCAGCCGAGGATCCACAGCTTGTGGCGCCGGAAGATGCGGACGTAATCCTTCAGGCCCAAGCGGAACTCCTTGACATTTCCATCACTCGTTGGGGTCGAAGTTGGTGATGGACTTGTAGGCGTTGAAGGCCTCGTCCACCTCGTTCATCCAACCCAGGATCTGCGACCACCACCACTTGAAGCGGTAGCCAAAGAGCGGAGGTATTTTGCGCACATGGATGATATCCCCGGCCTTCAAGGGGATGTTCTGGGTGAAATCGTAGTTCTTGAACATGTGCTCGATATCCACCAGGATGATGCGCATCGAGTTGTCCGGTTGTTCGCGAATCACGGTCACCTTGTCGTAGATGTTTTCCACCGTGGGCGTCCAGCCGGCGCCGAGCACGTCGAGGATGCGCTCATGGCCCTCGAACTCCCGGAAACCCTTGCCGATCACGAGGATGCGCGCGCGCGGCGACTTCTTTTTCACCTCGACGTGGACCTGGGGGTCGCGGATAAAGTCCTGGAAACGCCGCTGCATGGCCACCTCAAGCTCATGCTCGGTGAGCCCTTTGGCTCTGAAGGTGCCGATGAGCGGGTAGTCAATATCGCCATTGAGCTTGATGCGCACATCGTGAACCTCCGTGTCCTGTTTTTCGACCCTGACGCCGAGGCGATCCAGCTCCATGAGCGTGTATTCGAGTTCGGTCTTGTTCAGCTCCTCGTCGGGCAGGGCCGAAGCCTTGATGAGCTTGAAGCTGCGCTTGCCCATTTCGCCGCGGCGGATCTCCACCACCTCGTCGTCGCGCAGCACCACCTCATAGCCATCCTCGCGGATGATTTGGCCGCGCTCGCCCACCGCCGTTCCCGATTCGAGGTCGTCGCGCTGTCGCCCGCGCCGCGGAGCTTCCGTGTCCCAGGTGCGCCGCACGTCCGTCTTCCCCGTTTCGTTCTCGTCGGCGCGCCGCGCGACAAAGTCCACCGGGTGCCCCCCGTCCTCGCTACGGCGCGGGGAATCCCCGAACAGCGCTGGCAGCCCGAGGGCCGCCAAGAGCAGACCCGCGGAGGTGAGCCTGGACATCATCTATGACAAGAAACTGGGGAAGGCCTTATAAAATAAGCCCTGAAACGTCAAGGCGATTCCCCCAGTATCGTGACACGCAAATAATAAAGCGTATTAGTAAAAGCCGTTCGCCCTTTATCCCCAGTTTTGGGGGATGAGCCTGTCGAAGCCTGTCCTGAGCTTTGTCGAAGGGGGTGGACGGCGGTGGGGTCGCGATCCGCTCATGCTTCGACAGGCTCAGCACGAACGGACCTGAGTACCGAAACCAAAAACGTTGCGTTATTTGCGTGTCGTGACACTAGCCACCCGATCAGCTCGCCCCCAGCGATTGCTCGACGAAATGGTTGTTATGACGCGATTTCACGAATGTGTCATTGCGTAGGATGGCCTGCAGGAAAGGGATCGTGGTCGCCACCCCCTCGATGATGAAGTCGTCGAGGGCGCCGGACATGCGTTTCAAGACCTCGTCGCGGTCGCGACCGCGCACGATGAGCTTGCCGAGCAGGCTATCGTAGTAGGGGGGGATTTCGTAGCCGCTGTAGATATGGCTGTCGAGGCGCACGTGCTCGCTCGCCGGGGGGTAGTAGAGCTGGATGCGGCCGGGGCAAGGCTGAAAGTGGCGCGCCGGATTCTCGGCGTTGATGCGGCACTCCATGGAGGCGCCCTTGAGTTCGATATCCCCCTGCTTGAAGCCGAGGCGCTCCCCCGCGGCCACGCGGATCTGCCACTCCACCAGATCAATGCCCGTGAGCACCTCGGTGACGGGGTGCTCCACCTGGATGCGCGCGTTCACCTCGATGAAGTAGAACTTGCGCGTGTCTATATCAAAGAGGAACTCCACGGTGCCCGCCCCATAGTAGCCGGCCTTGCGGGCCAGGGCCACGGCCGCCTTGCCGAGCGACTCGCGCTCCGATTTCTTGAGGATGGGCGAGGGGGCCTCCTCGATGAGTTTCTGGTGGCGACGCTGCACCGTGCAGTCGCGCTCGTACAGGTGGACGATGTTGCCGTGCAGGTCGCCGAGGATCTGGATTTCGATGTGGCGGAAGTTCTGGATCAGCTTCTCGATGTAGAGCGCCCCGTTGCCGAAGGCCGCCTGGGCCTCCATCTGCGCGGAGATCCAGGAGGAGGCCAGCGTCGCCTCGTTGTGGGCCACGCGCATGCCGCGCCCGCCGCCGCCGGCGGCGGCCTTGATGATCACCGGGTAGCCGATTTCGCGGGCGAGCTCCGCCGCGCGGTCAAGGTTCTCGATGGCGCCCTCGCTGCCCGGCACCACCGGCACCCCCGCGCTGCTGGCGAGCTTCTTGGCCAGGGTCTTGTCCCCGACCTGGGTCATGGCGTCCACCGAGGGACCGATGAACTCGATGCGGCAACTGTGGCACTTCTCGGCGAAACTGGGATTCTCCGAGAGGAACCCGTAGCCGGGGTGGATGGCGTCCACGTCGGCGATTTCGGCGGCGGCGAGCACGGCGTTGGCGTTCAGATAGCTCTGCGCCGAAGGCGCCGGGCCGATGCAGATGGCGGCGTTGGCCAGCTTGACGTGCATCGAGGTGGTGTCAGCCTGGGAGTAAACCACCACCGACTCGATGCCGAGCTTGCGGCAGGCGCGGATGATGCGGATGGCGATCTCGCCACGGTTAGCGATGAGGATGCGGTCGAACATTACCGAACTGCCGGGAGATTTTCCACAGATTGCACAGATTTACACAGAAGAATCAATCAGGGCCAACTTTTTAAATCAGTGCAAATCCGTGTAATCTGTGGATGCTGATGCGTTGAGGGTGCGGCGGGGCTTAGGCCTGCTTGAGCTTGAACAGCGGCTGGCCGTACTCCACCGGCTGGGCGTTGGTCACCAGCACTTCGGTGACGATGCCCTTCTTGCCGGCGCGGATCTCGTTCATCACCTTCATGGCCTCGACGATGCACACCACGGTGTCTTCCTCGACCTTGTCGCCGGGGTTGGTGAAGGCGGTGGCCCCCGGGGTGGAGGAGGTGTAGAAGGTGCCGACCATGGGGGAGGTGATGACGTCCGTGCCGGGTTCCGAGGGCGCTTCCACGGGTGCCGCGACCGGAGGCGCGGGCGCCACGGGCGCCGGAGCGGCGTGGTGGACAGCCACGGCGTGCTGGGGCGGGTGGCCCGCCGCAGGCGCGTGGTGGCGCTCCAAGGTGACCTCCCAGTCGCCCGCGGCGACTTTGACGGCACTCAAATCCATATCGCGGACGACGCGGGCGAGCTCCCGGATCTTTTTGATGTCTATGTCCAAGTCCGACTCCTTCACGTTTGTGCGGAGATAGCGCCCCTCATTCTGAGGGTTCGGATCTTCTCTCAAGCGAGAGTTGCGCTTGCGTCGCTTTTCTCCGCGCCCGCCGTGTCTCCGCGTGCAAAAATATTCTGCGTTCGGCGGTGGTTTGGATGGTGAGCGGAAAAATAAGATTTACTCACGCGGAGACGCGGAGCGCGCGGAGGGGGAGAGGGGAGTATCGAAGACTTTTGGGGATTGCCCCGACCTTCAAGCAGGTTTTTCCGGCAATACCACCTGGATGCAGAGTTCCCGGAGCTGGCGATCCGCCACCTCGGAAGGCGCCCCCATCATGACGTCCTGGGCGCGGCCGTTCATGGGGAAGGGAATCACCTCGCGGATGCTGGGCTCGTCGCGGTAGATCATGACGATGCGGTCGAGGCCCGGGGCGATCCCGCCGTGGGGCGGCGCTCCGAAGCGGAAGGCGCGGATCATGTGCCCGAAACGGCGGTCCACCTCCTCTTTGGGGTAGCCGGCAATCTCGAAGGCCTTGTACATGATCTCGGGGCGATGGTTGCGGATGGCCCCGCTGGAGAGTTCGATGCCGTTGCAGACGATATCGTACTGGTAGGCGAGGATGCTCAGGGGGTCCTGCTTTTCGAGCGCTTCAAGCCCGCCCTGGGGCATGCTGAAGGGGTTGTGGCAGAAATCCGTTTTCTTCTCTTCCTCATTCCATTCGTACATGGGGAAGTCCACGATCCAGCAGAATTGCAGCACGTCTTTGGACAGGGAGAGCCGTTTCTCGGCGAAATAGCGGCGCATTTCGCCCATGAGTTTCACGGTCTTGAGCCAGTCGCCGCCGCCGAAGAAAACCGCGTCGCCGGTTTTGGCGTTGGTGCGGCGCTGGAGTTCCGCGATGGTTGCGGCATCCAGGAACTTGGCGATGGGACCCTTGGGGCCGTCCTCCTTGAAGACGATATAGCCGAGGCCCGCGGCCCCCAGCGTCTTGGCTTGTTCCTCGGCCTTGTCGAAAAAAGATCGCGACTCAGAGGCCGTCCCGGGGATGGCCAGGGCCTTCAAGGTCTTCCCCTTGGCGTCCAGGCCCTCGAAGGCGCGGAAGCCGCGGCCCTTGAAGATGTCCGCCACCTCGACCAGCTCGTAGCTGATGCGCAGATCCGGTTTGTCCGTGCCGAAGCGATTCATGGCCTCATTGAAGGTGATGCGCGGAAAGGGGACTGCGGCAATTTTCTTGTCAGTGAGGTCGCGGGTCATGTCGTCGAAGAGCTTTTCGAGCACCAGGAAGAGGTCGTCCTGGGTGATGAAGCTCATCTCCAGGTCGAGCTGGTAGAACTCGCCGGGCGAGCGATCGGCGCGCGCGTCCTCGTCGCGGAAGCAGGGGGCGATTTGAAAGTAGCGGTCGAAACCGGCCACCATCAAAAGCTGCTTGAACTGCT
>JAHFOS010000194.1 GCA_023261545.1 bacterium | reverse complement strand
TCCTGCGCCGCGCTTCCGTATTCGCCTGGCCTTCGGTGGTGGCGCGCAACGGCGACCGCGACGGGCTGTCCAACGTGCTGCTCGAAGCCATGGCCGCGCGGCTGCCGATCGTGGCGAGCCGCGTGGGGGCCGTGGAGGAGCTGGTGCGCGATGGCGAAAACGGGCTCCTGGCCGAGCCGGGAAACGCCGGGGATCTGGCGGATAAATTGGCCTTGCTGCTCGCCGATGCCGGGCTGCGCGCGCGCCTGGGAGCCGCCGGCCGCGCCACGGTCGAGCGCAACTTCGATATCCGCCAGTGGATCCCCAAACTGGCGGCGCATTTCATCTAGAGCATGGAAGCACCCGCCACCGCCATCCCCGGCCGTATTGCTAAAGCGAGCCTCATAGTCCTGGTGGCCCATCAGTTGCTCAAGCTTGCCGGGCTGGCCCAGGCCATCGTGGCCGGAGCGCTATTGGAGCGCCAGGAGCTCGACGCGGTTTACGTCCTGGCCTTTGAGCAGGTGATTTTCGCCCTGTTTCTCGTGGGCGAGGAGATCATCGGGCCGACCTTCCTCCCCGTTTTTTCGAATTTGATGCGCGAGCAAGGCGAGGCCGAGGCCTGGCGCTTCGCCGGCCACGTGCTGGGACTTCAGACCTTGCTGCTTTTAGTGGTGGCGGGAATGCTGACGGCCTGGCCGGTGGAAATGATCCGTTGGCTTTCCTCCAGCTATATTGACGCCAACCCCGAAAGGCTCGCGCTGGCCGCCAGCAGCGTGCGCTATCTGGCGCCGGCCCTGGTGGTGCTCTCTTTGGGCTCCACCACTTATATCCTGCTCAACGGCTATAAGCGCTTCTTCCTGGCGGCCTTTGGGGACACGGCCTGGAAGCTCATCGCCCTGGTGGCGTTGGTGGCTGGAGCCAAACTGGCGGGAACACCCGCGCGCTGGCTGGTGGTCGGGTTGGCCTGGGGGGCCTCCGCCAAACTGGCGGTGCACGTCATCGGCCTGTGGCACGAGCGGCGGCTCTGGCGCATCGGCCTGGATTTTCGCCATCCCGGAGTGCGCTCCATGGCCTTGCTGGCGCTACCGGTCGTCGTCGGCGTTTTGCTGGCCAAGGCGCGCGATTACATGAACAACGGCTACCTGCTGACCACCCTGGACACGCCGGGGCTGCTGGCCGCCAACTCCTACGGTCGCAAGCTCTACACCACGCTGGCCTGGCTGATCCCTTACCCGGTCTCCATCGCCATGTTTCCCTTCTTTTGCGATATGGAGGCGGAGGGTCGCCGCGACAAGCTGGCGGAAATCGTGACCGCTTCGGGCAGGATGGTGCTCGCCATCACCCTTCCGCTGAGCCTGGTCTGCGTGGTGCTGGCGGAACCGCTGGCCTCGCTGTTTTTTGAATGGGGTAAGTTTGACGCCCAGCAGGTGCGCTGGACCGCCGTGTCCCTTCAGGCCTACATCCTGGTGCTGCCCGCCTTTTCCTTGGAAATTTTCCTGATGCAGGCCTACTTTGCCAGCCGGCGCATGGTTTCCTCGGTGGCGCTGGGAGCTTTTTTCTCCTTGTTGTCCGTGGGCCTGGCCTGGGCTGGCATCGTTGTTCTCGGCGCACGCGGAGCGACTGCCCTGCTGGTCATTGCCCTTAGTTTCACGCTGTGCCGCACCCTGAAGACGGTGGCCTTGGTGGGGGTGTTGCGCCGCAGCCATCCGGTCTTCGCGGGATCGGATACCGGCGCGTTTTTTGCCCGGATGGCCGTTTGCGGGTTCCTCAGCGCCGCGGCCGTCGCCTTGACGGAGTGTGTGTTTCAGGCCCTATTTTCCGCAACAACCAAGCCCATCATCCTGATGCGCTGCACCGCCGGCTCCACGGCGGCGGTGCTGGTTTTTATCATGACCACGAAGCTGCTGCGCCTGGAGGAACCGAAACAAATGATGGCGTGGGCTCTGCGCAAACTCAAGGAGCGCCGCGGCGGCGGCAAGGACGGCACGGCGTCCGCCGCGCCATGAACGCAGAACGCATCCGGGTCTGCCATATCCTTGAGGCCGCCACCGGCGGGGCGCGGCGCCACGTGGTGGACATCCTGCGGCATCTCGACCGCAAGCGTTTCGCCCCGGCACTGATCGCCTCGTCCCTGCGCGACCCCACGTTTGCCGCCGTAGCCCAGGCGCTCGCGCAGGAGGGTGTCGAGGTCCAGTTGCTGCAAATGCGACGCGAGGTGCATCCCCTGGCCGACGCCTGGGCTCTGCGGTGTCTGATGAAGCTCTTGAGCCGCGGCCGCTTTGATATCGTCCACACGCACTGCTCGAAGGCGGGCATGCTCGGGCGGCTGGCCGCGCGCATGGCCGGCATCCACCGCGTGGTGCACACGCCGCACGTTTTCTCCTTCGAAATGAAGAACGGCCGCGCGCAAGCTGTTTTCTACACGTTGCTGGAGAGATGGGCCGCCCGCTGTACCGACCGCCTGGTGGCGGTGAGCGGCAGCAACAGGGAGGCCGCCTTGGCACAGCTCGCGCTTCCCGCTGCGCGCGTCACCCTTATCCCCAATGGCGTGGACGCGGCCTCCGAGCGACCCGACCCTGATAGCGCGGGTTTGCGCCGGCGCTGCGGCCTGCCGGATTCCGTTCCGGTGGTGGGGATGGCGGGCCGGCTCGCGGTGCAGAAAAACCCCGGGGACTTCCTGCGGGCAGCAAAGATCGTGGCCGAAAAACTGCCGGCCACGCATTTCGTCTGGATAGGTTCGGGGGAATTGCGCGCCAGGCTGCTGGCCGAGGCCCAGATCCATGGATTGGCGGATCGCTTGAAGTGGCTGCCCGACTGGCCGGAAGGCCCGCATGGCTACGGGCTTTTTGACGTCTTGGCGCTGCCGTCGCTATGGGAGGGGATGCCCTACGTGCTGCTGGAAGCGATGGCCTGCGGCGTGCCGGCCGCGGCCTTCGCGGTCGGCGGTGTTCCTGAAGCCATCGAGCACGGCGTGAGCGGGCAGTTGGTGCCGCCGCGCAGGCCGGATCTGTTGGCCGAGGCCCTGCTCGAATTGCTGGGCGACGACGCGCGGCGCCAGGACATGGGGCGCCGCGCCCGCGACCGGGTTTCCAGGAATTTTCGCCTGGAGACCATGGTGCGGTCCCTGGAAAACCTCTATCTTTCGCTGGTATAATGCGCCGGGTCGCTGCGAAACGCTGGCTGTTTCCGGTCCTGTGTGGCCTGGTGTTTTTAGGAGCCGCACCATCAGAGGACGCCACCCGTGCTCAGACCTGGCGCGTGGAGCTGCAGCGCCGCAAGGGCGCGGCGGAATCCACGGCGGGTTACGCCGAAATCTGGCCTTTCTGCTCCGGGGCTGAAAAGCTCAAGGCGCGGACCATCAAGCCGGACGGAACTCTCGGCGGGGCGCGGCTGATCTGGGCCTCGGAAGGGGAAGCGCTCAAAGTGCTTTTTGAGGTTTCTGGGAACGCCAAATCCCCCACCTTGGAATTCTCCGCGGCTGCGGATTTCAATGTTCCCGCATGGGAGCCCCGGGCGGGGCTGGTGCTGGAAACGCGCGCCCGCCAGGGGCATTCGGACTTGAGCCGGCTGGAGGCCATGCATAAAGAATGGAACATCGGCAGCCTGGAGAACTTCAGGAAAGCCTGGGAAAGCTCCCCACCTCTGGGTTGCAGCCTGGTGGGCCAGGTCTTCCACGGGAGCCACCTGCACGGCCCCAACGATGACTTCCTTTCCTGGTACTCCGGCTTTTTTGCGGCCCCGGCTTCGGGGGATTACGAGCTGGCCGCCATCTCCGATGACGATTCCTACGTGCTGGTGGACGGCCAGCTCGTGGCTTCCTGGCCGGGGCTGCACCCCGTGCATCCGGGGCTCAGAGGCGAGCACAGCGGCAAGCTGCATTTGCAGGCCGGCCCGCACCGGCTCGACTACCTGCACGCCCAGGGGCCTGGAGAAACCTTCGCCATCGCCGCCTGGAAGCCGCCGGGCGCCACGCGCTTCGCCGTGATGCCGGAGGAGTCTTTTGCGCCAGCCAGCGTGTTTGAGCCGGCGCGGATCACGGACTCCGGAAATTCAGTGCCAGGATATTGGGAATGGCACATGACGGGACACCTCATGGCGGGGGAGCGCGCGCTGGTCTTCGTGGAGGGGAGCATCCCCGAGGCGTTCGCCGCTTCCGGACCCTGGACTTGGAGCTTTCCCGACGGCAGCGAAGTCCAGGGGCGCGGTTTCAGGCATCTCTTCCTCGACACTGGAATGCGCGAAATCGGTCTGCGTGTCGGAGGAGGCGACTCGGCCAGCGCGGCGACGCGGCGCCTGCGAGTTCACCCCTGTTGGTCGCAGCTCCAGGAAGGGCCGGAGCGACTGGAACGCGAGGCTGAAAGGATCCTCGAACGCCGCGACTTCATGAAAACATCCATCACGGATCTCCTGAACCTGGGCTTCTTCGCCGCGCGCGCTATTCCCGCGTGGTTGGACAAGGTGGGGCCGGCGCTTTTGAACCGCAGCGGAGAGGTTCCGGAAAAAGACGCCGGAATTTTTAGGGAGCTGTACCTCCACTACAGCCATCCCGGGCTACTGCGCCTACCAGAAGCTGAAAAGAGCCTTCGATCCCTCGCACAGCGCAGCTCAGTTGCCGACAAGCCCCAGGCCACGCTGGATCTGGGGGATTTCCTGATCGCCACACTGCGTCCTGCCTGGGAGCAAGAGCTGCCGGAGTTGCTCCAAAGCCTTGAAAAGCGCGCACTTGACGGCGCGCTGAAACGCCGCGCGCAAATCTTGCGGGCGGATTTCGAGCTGCTGCGCGGGGATGCCGCTGCGGCGGGGGCTCTCTATGCCACGGCTTCTGGAGCCGCGGGAACCGCCCAACCGTTGGAAAAGGTGCGCCTGCAGGGACGCCTGGAAGCCGCGCGCGGGCAGTTGCGCCTCAAGGACGCGGAGTCGGCGGTTGATATCCTGATGGCCCTGCTGGACTCCGATCCGCGCCTGCGCAGGGAACCAGCGCCCCTACTGGTGCTCATCGAGGCGCTGGCCGCGCGCGGGGACAACCTGCCGGCACTCTCCTGGGCGTTGCGCCTGGAGCGCGCCGCGCCAGAGGCCCAGCACCACGCCGAGCTGTTGTACTGGCTCCAGGAGCTTCACGGCAAACTCGGCCATAAGGAACAGGCGCAAAGGGCCGCGACTACACTGCGCCGCGATTACCCGCTGAGTACCGCCGCCGCGCGTTTGCCAGCGGCAAAGATACCCTGAAAGCAAAAAAAAGGCCGGGTCCAGTTACCCGGACCCGGCCTTTATCATTCAGGAAATGAGATCAAAACTCCAGGCTGGAGCCGATCACACCACCGATCACGTTCTCATAGCTGCCCGACGCCAAGGCCGTAGCCCCGTCCGTCTCCGCACCGGTCCAGTCGAAGGCACCCGCGCGGAAAGTCACGTCCGGAGAATACTTCCAGGCACCGGTGAGGTCAACCTCAATACCCATGTCGTCCTTCGTCACGGGCTTGTCCTCATCCTTGAAGATGTGGATACCAAGGCCCGCCTTGAGGGACTTCGTGGGGCTCAGCCATCCGTTCAGACGGATAACGCTGTAGCCGGCTCCACCGTGGTCCGCGAGGCCCACGCCAAAGCCGAGGTCATTGACCGCCGAGTCGCGGCCCATGCTCTCCACGAAGAGCGACTGGTTGTCCGCTCCGCGCGCGCCGCCAGCGCCGATTTTCTGCCAAGCCGGCTTCGCCTTATCAGCACCCGACTGAACGTAGTACTCAAGGTTGAAGGTGGGCTTGAGGTCGAACTGCGTGAACGCGTACTGCGCACCCGCCGTCACCTGATAGGCACTGCCGTCCGTCGCGGCCGTCGGTCCATTGATGGACTGACCGGCTGCTTCGGCATAGAGCTCAAGGGCTTCACCGTGGAAATAGTCAATGCCCAGGCCGTAGTGGAAAATGTCGGACATGGTGGCCTGGTTGGTGAAGTAATTGAGATAGCCGATGGCAAGGCTGTCGTCGCTCAGCCAGTACTCGAGGTACGAGCCGATGAGGTCCTGGTCTTTGTCATTGGTCGAGGTCGAACCCGCCAGCGTGCTCTCGTCGTTGTATTTGGCCCAGTAGAGCCGCACATCAACGTCACGCGTGGAGTAGGTTCCTACCACGGCAATGGGATCCCACCAGCCCCAGCTGAAGTTCCTGTTGTCGCGCAACGAGAAATTGAGGTTCTGCTTGCCGACGGTCAGCGAAAAGTTCTTGAACAGGAAGTCACTCATCTTGAAGTAGGCTTGATCCACCCCGAAGCCGAAACGGTTGCCATTGGCGACCGTTGCCGTGGAGGGGGTCTTACCCGTGAAGGTCGAGTCCCCGGCCATGGCATTATCGAGCTCAAGGTCAATACGGGCACTCACGTCCTGGGAGAACTTCATCTTGAAGTCCAGATCCACGTCGAGAAGGGCCCGAGAGTCGCTACCGCCTCCGCGGTACGCCTTCGCGCCATTATCGTAGCTCACGGTAGATCCCGTGAGCGACGTGCTGCCTTTGATTTCCATCTGTTTCATACCGGCGTCCACAGCCGCGCCCGCGAGGGCAACGACCGCGACTCCGGCAGCTATTCCGTGCTTCATACTAAATGTCTCCTTGATTTTCTTGTGGTTGGGTTGTTTTGGGTGGCTTCATTCCGGGTTGCCCCGGCCAGCGCGCAACGCGTCGTGCCCGCGCCTCTTAGGGTTTTGGTTTTTATTTTTTCTTGGCTTCCGGTGCCGGTCTATCCCGGCTGTCTTTCTCTTCACCTCCCTTCTGGAACCACTTTGTGGGTCGTTCCTCCGGACCTTGCGCCCCCGCGAGGGGGAAGCGCGCAGTCTATAAAAGTGAAATTGATGTCAAGAAAGTTCCATCCTCTTGAAAATCAATAACTTTACCCTACCGCGCACCTGGATTCCCCCTGGAAAACACTGGGGATGATAGCCGGTGCGGTGGGAGGCGGAAAACTCGGCCAAGCCCGTGACATGGCGGCGCGTAATGGCCCCCCCCCTGCCGGCCCGGAGTTCCAAGGCTGAACGGCACCAGTCCTTGAGCAGGGGAGCAGGAAGATCCACAAGCGGTGGGCGCGGGAACGCCCAGGCACCGTCTGGAAGCTCATCCCAATTCTGGCCCTGGAGCCTGATTTCCAATTCGTGGCGCTTCCAGGTTTCGACCTCCCGCAATGAGGCCGCCAACCCAGACACGCGCCCGCGCCATCCTGGCTCATGGGCATCCAGCCAGGGCAGGAGCCGGCGGCGCAGGCGATTGCGCCTGTAGCTGGTTTCCAGATTGGTTGGGTCCTCGAAACTGGGCAGGGCGCGAGCTTCAAGCCGGGCTTGGAGATCCGCTCGTGCAACATCGAGCAGCGGTCTCAGAAAAAGCATCCCGTCAAGCTCGAAGCGCTCCCGCATACCGGTGAGCCCTCGGAGGTCGGCGCCCCGAAGCAGTTGCATCAGGACGGTCTC
>JAHFOS010000051.1 GCA_023261545.1 bacterium | reverse complement strand
TTCATAAAACGTTGTTTTTGAAAGACGTATTGACGGGCCCGCTCAACATGTCCCAAGCGCCCCACACAAAGCGGCCCTTATTTCGCCGGCTGCGTGGTGAGCTGGAAGTCGTCCGTGCGGAACGGGGACGCGGGCAGTTTTTCCGCGTTGCAGAGGTTGCCTTCCGGGCAGTTCGCCCAGCCGTAGCGCACCGCCACGGGCGCCGCAACCCCCGCGGCGCTGACGATGACGCATTTGTCTTGGATTTCCGCCTTGGCTGCGACGAATTGCCGGTCGGCTCCGGCGATGGTGAAACCCATCAGTCCCCCGCCATCGGCGACCAAACCAGCACCGATGGAATTGAACGTCAAGCGAATTTTTCCGCCTTCCACCTTCATGGATTCGTAGATGGGCCCGGAATAGACTATTTTTTCGCCGTAAGCCAGCGCACGGGCTGCCAGGGCCAGTCGCTGCCCGACGGGCTCCTTGTTGGTGGGGTGAATATCCGTGGCCAAAGACGTGGGAACGGTGTCCGTGATGACGGCCATGGCGACCTTGGGAATTTTTTTGCTGTTGACGTAGAACTGCGAATCGCGTATTTCGGCGAAAGAGATCCCCTTAGGCCCTCCTGCGGGTGCCCCAGGATCATAAGGGGCCAATTGGACATAGAGGAAGGGGAAATCACCCTGTTTCCAGTCGTCCCGCCAGTTTTTGATGAGCGCCGGAAACAGCGTCCGGTACACATAGGCCCCGGCGCCGTTCGACTCGCCCTGGTACCAGATGACGCCGCGCATGGCAAACGGCAGCAAGGGAGCGATCATGCCGTTGTAGAAACTGGAGGGATAACCGATAGCGTATCTGCCCAGGGTAGGCTTGATCTCTGGGATCCCGTCGAGCACGTCGCGGCGCATCCACGTTTCCGCTTGCGTGCCGCCCACGGAGGCGTGGATCAGGCCCACGGGGACCCCCAGCGCCTTCTGGAGGGCGCACCCAAAAAAATAGGCCGTTGCCGAGAAGTAGGTCACGGACATCGGACTGCATCCCATCCATACGGGAAGGATCGCCGTCCCTGGAAGCGTGCCGATATTCTCTTGCGGGGTCTCCGCCGCGGTCATGGGAACGGTGTACAGGCGCAGCAGTTTGTTTTCGGACGCCGCGATGGTTTTTTGCGCCTCCGCGCCGCAGGAGGTCAGCGCCAGGGTCATGTTGGATTGGCCGCTGCAGACCCACACCTCGCCGACGTACACCTCCTTGAGCTTGATCTCGTTCTTCCCGGCGATGGTCATTTCGTAGGGCCCGCCCACCGTGAGGTCGTCCAGGACGACTTTCCACTTTCCGCCCTTGGTCGTCGCCGCGGCTTTCTTACCCTGGAAATCCACGCTGACCTTTTCCCCATCGGCGGCGCTGCCCCAGATGGCAACCTTGCGTCCCCGCTGCAACACCACGCCATCGGAAAAAAGCGCGTGCGGTTTCACGTCCGCAAAGGTCGGGGACCCGACGAGGCAAGCCAGGAGAGCGACTCTGCAGGAAAAGCGCAGCGAATGAAGTTTAAACATGATTCCACCACCTCTTGAACAAGTCAGTAATCGGTATTCCAATCGCCGAAGAACGGGGGGGAGCTGGTCCAAAGCCCCATGTTGATATCCGCGTGCCCGTTGGTCTTGGAGACCGTCCAGTTCTGGCATTCCGGCCCCGGATTCCAGTAAAATGGGATGTGCGGCACGCTGCCGTCAACGGCCAGATAATTCGTGGAGTAGTCCATGTGCGTGGTGGCCATGCGGTTGATGGCGAAATGCAGCATGTCGATCCACTCGCTGTTGATATGGTAGGCGGGATCCTCCTCCACCACCAGGGGCGTCGGGTAGTTGACCTTGCCGCTGCCCGGGGGAAATTCCAAGGTGGCCGTCGTCCCGATGGTATCAACGCGGGCTCCCACGAAGATGTTGACCATGGAATAGTCGAACATGCCGTTGCTGCCCACGCCGGATTTGAACACCCCACGTTCCAGAGCCGGACAGAGATAGTTTTTGGCCGCGGTTTTCTCCCCTCCGAGGTACGGGACGATTTCCCCGACATGGTCGGTCCAATTGGGGTGGTAATAAGACAGGTAACTCATGCCCAACCCGCCCACCGTCATGCCCGTGGCCACCATGGCTTCTTTGCCTATCCAGGAACGCTGTCCATCTTCGGTGCCCGCGACGTCCGGCGCATAGACGCCGCCCGGGAGCATCTCCTTGTAGTCCTCCGTAATGTCGTGGAAGGCGATGCCGATCTGATGAAGCTGGCTGCGGCATTGGGCGTCGTGCGCCACGTCCATGGCGCGCTTGAACGCCGGCAAGAGCATGGAAAACAAGATGCAGAGGATGGCAATGACGACGAGCAGCTCAATGAGCGTGAAGCGCGTGCGGGGACGCGCCGTCCGGCCAGCGCAGGAGATTTGTTTTTCTGAGGTTTGGAGCCGCATCAACGATCCGCCCAGCCTAGATTCTAGGCTGTAAAAATCCCGCATCAAGGATCATTTTTGATCATCATTTAACATTACCGGAGACTCGGGTAGCGCCAAATTTGAAGAACCCGGCCCTGTTGGAAAGAGTTGGGGGCGGGGCATGGGCATGGTCAAGAAATAAAGGAGATATCGGCCGGCAGCGCCGCGGTGAGCCCGCCGTCGAGGGTGATGGTGGTGCCGTTCAGGAATGGGCAGCGGGGGGATGCGATGAAGGAGGCCAACTCCCCGACTTCCTGAGGTTCGCCGATGCGCCCCAGGGGATGGGAGGCGCGAATCATTTCCCAGACGCGATCCTTGTTCTTAACGGTTTCCAGAAACCTCTCGTTGTTGCGCGTGCGGATCCAGCCCGGCGCTATCCCCAGGGCGCGGATACCATCCTTGCCGTAGTCCAAGGCCAGAGCGCGCACCAGCATGGTGAGCCCGCCCTTGGAGACATTGTAGGGAAAATGCGCGGAATACGTGGCTTCGCGGTGGATGGAATTGATGACGATGATGGTGCCGCCGCCATGGGCCCGAAAATGCGGGATCAAGAGCTTGGCGAGATACCAGGCGCCCTTGAGATTCACGCCCATGACGCGATCCCACTCCTCGGGCTTCAGGTTTTCCGCCGTTCCGGCGTAACTGCCCACCGCCGCGTTCAGGATCAGCGTGTGGAGGCGCCGCCCGGAGGTCGCGTGGAGCACAACCCGTTCGAGCGCGGAAAGGTCGGCCACATCACAGCGCAGGAACTCGGCCCGCGGAAGCAAGGGCTGTTTTTCACGGATCAGTTCTTCGTTGTTGTCCAGCAGCACCAGCTCCGCGCCCTCGCGCTCAAAGACCTGCGCGATAGCCCAGCCGATGCCTTCGGCGGCACCCGTGATGAGCGCGCGTTGCTTAGCCAGTTCAGCCATCAGACGTCCGGTATTTTAACGGGTTGACCCGTCCAGCACACGGTTCCCAGAAAGGCCCGCTGCGCGGCCAAGGAGTCCGGCCTCAGTTCATCATCTCGTAACGGTAGTAAATCTCCAGGCACAGGCACATGAAGGAGGTCATCATCACGCGGCCACCCTGCTGGGCGAAAAGGCCCTCCGTGGGATCCCAGGATCCCCCCAGGAGCTTGGGGTCGCCCTTGCGCTGCGTCTTCAGGAGCGAATCCTTCATCTTCAGGTTCCAGGCCTTCCAAGCCGTGCCTTGCTGCTGAAAGGTGGCGAGCGTGCCGTAGTAGATGCCGTAGCAGTCGCCCAGCTTGTCGCCGCCAATCCAGCGCTTGGAGTCAATCCACCCCAGGGTATTCTCGCCAGCCTTGACGAGGTAGGGATCGTTCTTGGGAAAGCCCAAGAACTGGCGTTGGAACATCCCCACCCAGGTCATGTGCGGGGTGTTCTGCCCAGGCTTGTCGTAGGCGCCCTGTCCCAGGCTTTCATCCGTCATGGTGGAAACCCATTTTTTGTACTGCTCGAAGATGGTCTTGGTGCGTGCGTCCTGCAGCGCTTCGAGATCGGCGGCTTTAGCGCTCTTGAGCGCCAGGGCCACCCATCCCGAAACCGACTGATCCTGATCCTCGCCGTTGTAATACCTCCAGCCCGTTCCCACGTACTGGTCCATGAGCATTTTGGCCATGCGGTTGGCGTTTTCCCTTGTGATCGATTGGGAACCGAAAATAGTGGCCTCGGAAAGGGCCATGAGCGTCATGGCGTTGGCGTAATTATTGATAAAGAAAGGCTTGTCCTTCTTATCGGTGATAGATTGGTTCAACCAGGCGATGCCCTTGCGCACCGTCTTCTTGAAAGGTCCGATGTTCTCGCTGTAGCCGGCGCCCAGGAACGCCAGTAAGGCCAGGGAAGTCGAGGAATTGCGCTCGAAGGTCCAGGCGCCCTCGTACTTCTTGGGATCCCACGAGCCGTCGTACTCCTGGTGTTCCGCGAGCCAGCGCAAGGCGAGGTCCACGGCGCTTTCGGTGCCCGCCCCGCCGTGCTTCTTCATGGCGCCCATCTTGCCGGCTTTGGAACGGGACTTGTAGCCGTAGGGCAGCCCGCCATTGGCGCCGGGATTTCCCGCCCCCACGCCGAGGATGGCGGGCGGCGAATTGGCGTTGTCCGAGGTCCCGGCCAGCACGGCGTTATCCTGTACCGTGTCCGCGACTTCGCTGATGGCCGTGGTTTCCACAGGGTTTTCAACATTGACCTCTTTTTCGACGACTTCGGTGTTATCATCCACGACCTCGACGGGCTTGTCCCGCACTTGCACGTCCGTGATCTGCTTGATTTCCTGTTTTTCCTCGGGCGCCGTCTGCTCGATGATCATAGTGGTTTTGGTCGGCGTAACCTCCTTCTTGACGGGAATGAGGCTGATAAAAAACAGCACCGCGGCGTGCACCGCCATGGAGATCATGAACTCATTGGCATGGCTCTGGAGAAGGCCGGCGAAGCCCGTCCGCCTTTTCTCCTGCGCGGGCCGTCCACCTTCTACGGGGCCTTCGTCCATGAAAGAGCGCTGACTTTTGATGTTGGCCATGAGGTGCACCCATCCCCTTAGAAACCTTGCTTTATTGAGTCTAAAATAAAGCGAAACGCAAACAAGATCCCTTTTTGAAGATCCTTTGGCATTTCCGGAGAGCGCTTGCGGCCATGAAGCAGGCCGCAAGTCGTGCCGAGGTCAATCCGCCGGAGCGTTCACGCGATCTCGATTTGCGCCGGGGCCAGGACGGCACCCTCACGCTCGACGCCCGTGGGCAATTTTACCGCGACGGCCAGCCAGCCGGGATGCACCACGCGGCCTTCCAGCGGATAGTGGTCGGAGACCTTGCCCATGAGCCGCAGGCGCCGCGCGTCCCAGCCGGCCTCGACGCGATGGGTCGCGCCCTCCTCCTTGTCGAGGATGCGGCGTTTGTCGAGCACCTTGGAGAGCGCCTGTTGGCAACCCGCGTGCACCGCGCGGGCAGCGGCGCCCACTTCCTCGTCCTTGTAGGCGGCGAGATCTTCCTCCAGGAAATCGAGGATGCGACCCTCTTGTTGCAACAACCGCAACAGTTGCAAGGCCCCGGCTTGCGCCGCGCCGAACCCCGGCGGCTGGGCCTCGCCTTTCCCGGCGCTGGATTTCTTCCCCGCTGCTTCGGCTTTCCACGCGCGCACGCGCGTGGCGAAGTCGCGGTTGCCGATGACGCGGAAGAAAGCTCCTATGGCGAGAAACAGTCTCATGAGAACCTCGCTTTGGAGTCCGCCATCGTGGGCTGGGGCTTCCCCTGTCAAGGTAGCGAATAATTCGGCTGAATACCAAAACACGATTTTCAAGACTCATCCGAATAATGCGTACCTTTCAAGAGTTTTCACACGGGTGCACGATCTGGCAAGGCGGGAACCCCATCGCAATACCGGGGGGGATTTTTCCACAGAGGACACAGATTAACACAGAAAGTAACCCATCAGGGCTGGCATCTTTATCAGTGCCCATCGGTGTAATCTGTGGATAAATCCGAGTTGAGGGCACGGAGCACCAGGAAAAAACTGGGAGGAGACACCACCAGGGGTACGCATTATTCCGGATGAGCCATTTTTAATCTGGAACTCTGGAACTCAGGAAAAAATGTGGGGAATGCTTCTGCCGCAAAAATGCGTCCACGCATGTCATCGAAATTAAGTTTTCCAGAGTTCCAGAGTTCCAGATAATAAAGAAAGTTCACATGGATGAACCTGGCCGTGGGTTTGACCCCTTCGCTCCCCCCCTATAGTGGCGAAACCCTTGAAAATCCCCATGTTCGCAGCCATTTTGATGGGTTCGGATTCCGACCTCGACCAGGTGCAGCCCTGCCTCGCGGTGCTGCGCGATCTCGGGATTCCCTTCGCGGCGCGCGTGCTCTCCGCGCACCGCACGCCCGAGGCCCTGCACGCTTTCGTGCACGAGAACGACGACAAGGTGTCCGTGTACATCTGCGCCGCGGGCGGCGCCGCGCACCTCGCCGGCGTGGTGGCCGCGCTCACCCTTCGTCCGGTGATCGGCATCCCCATCGCGGGCGCCAGCCTCGCCGGCGCCGACTCGCTCTACTCCATGGTGCAGATGCCGGGCGGCGTGCCCGTGGCGGTGATGGGAATCGGGAGCGCCGGCGCCAAGAACGCCGGCCTGTTCACCGCCGCGCTGCTGGCGCTTTCGGACGCGGCGCTCAAAAGCCGGCTCGCGGCTTTCCGCCTCAAGCAGGCCGAAGAGGTCGCGGTCAAGGATCGCAAATTGCAAGAACGGCTGCGCGGAGAAGGCTTCAAGTGAAAGTCGCGCTGCTGCTGTTGGTGCTGGCCCTGGCCGGCGGGATTTATCTTTACTACAGGATGGAACATGCCCCGGCGCCAACGCCCGCAACGGCGAACGCTGTCACCGTGAAACCCCAGGAAACCGCGAAGCAGGACGTTGTCCCGCCAGCCCCGGCGCGTCCACCCCACAGTCCCGAAGAATTCCTGGCACAGGGCCGCTACGCGGAAGCGCAGGCCCTCCTCGACAAGGTGCCTGAGGCTGAGCGCAATGAGGGCTGGAAAATAAAGCTGGCGGAAGTCAAGGCCGGGCTCGGCGATACGGCCTTCGCGCTCAAAACGGTGGACGAGGTGCTGGCCCTCCACGGCACCGAGCCGCAGCCCGACCTGCTGCTCTTCAAGGCGCGGCTCGAAAAAGCCTCCGGAGCTTTGGAAAAGGCAGAGGATACCCTGTCCCACGTCTTCCTCGCCGATAAGGCCTCGCCCGCGGGACTCACGGCGGCAATGCAACTCTCGGAGACTTGGCGCGGCCGCGATCTCGGCAAGCTGCCGCCGGGAAAGCTCGTCAACATGAACCTGGTGCTCACCAAGGTGCTGGATTCCGCCGTGGACGAAAACGTCGAGAAGGAGTGCCTGGCGCGGCTTGAAGAGCTCAATCAGCGCATCTTTTTCTCGCCCTACCCTTACGGGGGCCTCGTTGACCTCCACAAGGTGCAGCCCGGAGAGAGCGTCTCGCTCATCGCCAAGAAGTACAAAATTTATCCCGACCGCGTGCTGCGCGCCAACCGCATGAAGCGCAGCGACATGCTGCAAGCCGGGCGCGAACTGCGCATCATCCAGGGCCACGTGCACCTGCGCGTCAACCGCGACAAGTTCCTGCTCACGGCTTACCTCGGCGATATGTTCTTCAAGCGCTACCATGTGGGCGTGGGCAAGGAAGGCAGCCAGACCCCCCACGGCGTGACGCGCGTCTCGAAGAGCATGGCGCAAAACCCGCCTTATAAGGTGCCGGCCACGGGCCAGATGCTGGGCCCCGAGGACCCCGCCAACCCCATCGGCAGCAGGTGGATCGGCCTCGACATGGGCCAGGGCTACGGCATCCACGGCACCCGCGAACCCGACTCCATCGGCAAAAAAACCAGCAACGGCTGCATCCGGCTGACCAATGAAGACGTGGAGGACCTGTACGACTACGTCATGGTGGGCGACGAGGTGACGATAGAGTAGGGGGAGCGTGCTGAGGATTAGCGCCGCATGAAGGGCGCGTTAAAATCAGGGGCCATCGCTGAAACGCGTGGTGGGATGCAACCCATGAATGAGGGAATCGAGCAATTATCAGCGTCTTCATGGTGGGAGCAGCGCCGGCTTCGATACAACTTTGGCCTTGTGGTTGCAGGACTGTTCGCTTTCTTGGCATATGCCTCAATCATCTCTGTCTTTGAGGAAAGCATGCCAGACGCGGAGATAACCGCATTTACGGTAGCTTTTCAGGGCATCGGTTATCTTGTTGCCATGGTCCTTGCAAATATTTTCTATCTCTTGGGTCCAGTATCAGAAAAAATACTTAAACCAAAAAATGTGAGGCTATACCGGAAAATTGCATTTGATTTAGGTTTTTGGTTTTCTGTTTTGTTGCCGTTTTCAGTTCCTGCGCTCGCTGGGTATCGTGTCGCCATGAACACCTAACCCTGAGAGCCCGCCGAGCTCTCAGATCTTGGCGAAAACCACGTCGAAGGAAGCCTTGTCGTAGCAGACGACTCCGGGACGCGGGTTGGCGTCCGTGAATTTGCGCTTCTTCTTGCCGATCTGCACGCTGACGTTGGGAAGTATCCCGCCTGACACCTTGATCTCCTTGCCTTTGTCGTAGCGCTGCAATTCGAGTTCCTGAAATTTGGCTTCGATGGCCTTGACGCGCTCCTGGCCTTCCTTGAGTTTGTTCGTCACCTGAAGCACGGCGCGCTTCTGCCCCTCGGAAGCCTTGGCGAGCAGCAGCTTGTTCTTGAGATAGGGAGCGATGGCGTCCGCCAACTTTTTCAGGTCCGCCTGCAGCTTTTCCAGGCCCTGTTGTTCTCGCGCGATGGTCTCGCCAACATCGTGGTTGACGCCAACGATGACGGTGGTCGGCGTGCCCATGGGGCTGCCGAGTTCCTTGACCTCAACGCCCGCGAAGGCATCAACCTCTCCGCCGCGGATCTCGCCGTTCTTGACGACGACCTTGCCCATGGTGCGCAACGAGGTGCGCACGATCTCCTTGTGCAGGGCCACCCCTTGATGCGCCTGGATGTCGGCATCGTTGACGAAGCCGGCGCTGAACTCTCCTCCGCAACGGATCTGGCTTTTGCCCTGGCCGTGGACTCCTTGGGAAACGATGATGTCACCCTGAGCGGTTAGTGTACAAGCGGTGGCGACCCCCTTGATCTCGATGCTGCCCCCGGCCTCCAGGGTGAACCCGTCCATCACGTTGCCCTCCACGGTGATGTTGCCCACGAAGCGCAGATTGCCGGTGCTGAGGTCCACATCCCCCGAGACCACGAACACCTCGGAGACGGAGATGAGCGGATCCACGAACTCAACGTGGCCGTCCACCGTGGCATGGACGATGCCGTCCTGCTCGATGACGTTCTTGCCGAGCGCCAGCCGCGCCCGGTCGCCGCCGCTGGCCAGGATGCTCATCCCCTGCACGCTCACGCCATTCTCCGCGGGAACGGGAGCGATGACGCGCAGGATCTTGCCTTCCTTGCGCACTTCGTGGATCATGTTGAGGTCCCGATAGCTCACGTTGCCTTGCGCATCCTTGATCTCGACCTTTTTGGGGTTCCTATCAATGAGGAACTCAAGGCGCCCGTCCTTGCCGAAGCGTGGAGGCCGCCCCCGGGCAATCGTTTCCATGCTCACGGGAGTGCCCGATCGCGCCAGGTCCACCAGCGCCTCGATGCGTCCCTGATCCAGGCCCTCGACGATATGGCGATGGGCGAGATAGGCGAAGACGGCCTCGCTATTCACCTGGGGATGGAAGTCGGCCTTGAGCTCCAGCCAGTCGCCGTCCGCGTAAAAAATCATGCCCTGCTTCTCCACCTCGGGGTCGGAGACGCGCTTGAAGCCAGCGGCAAGAGCGGGGGTGTCCATGGCGGCGACCATCAAGGGCTTTTTAGTGTCCAATTGGGAGCGTCAAACCAGCCGGACCGCAAGCCCTACAACAGCGGGAAGCCCTCATCGCCGGCGCTTTTCCAGGTAGCGCCCGATGGCATCCCGGCCTTCCTGGATAAAGGTGAGTTCGCCAAGGCCGTGTTTCCTCAGGTGCGCCAGGAGATCCAGCCAATCCTGATGGCTCCAGGAACAGCGCTGCGCGAGCCAGTGATCCAGCTCTTTGCTAAGTTTGGGGGCCAGCATGACGAGAAGAGAGTCGGATGCTGGCGGTGGCGTGGTTTTTTTGTCAGACATGTCTTGGCCTCAAAAATAAGCTGCTTTAGCGACTTTGTTGCTCAAACCCTTGTTTTTTCTGGCTCATCCGACTAATGCGTACCTCTGGCAAAGTTCTCTCCCCAGTTTTTTCCTAATGCTCCGTATTCTCAACTCGGATTTATCCACAGATTACACCGATGGGCACTGATAAAAGAGCCCAGCCCTGATTGATTATTTTCTGTGTTAATCTGTGTCCTCTGTGGAAAAATCCCCCCGGTATTGCGATGGGGTTCCCGCCTTGCCAGATCGTGGTCCCGTGTGAAAACTCTTGAAAAGTACGCATTATTCGGATGAGCCTTTTTTCTTGAATTCCTTGCCGATTTTATGCAGCACCTCCGCCACCTTGGCGACGAGGTCTTCGCCCTTGAAAGGCTTTGCCAGATAGCCTGCCACCCCCATTTGTAGGCACCTCACCGTGATCGCGCGATTGTTCTCAGTGGTCACGACGATAACCGGCGTCGGGATGCCATGGGCGGTCATCCAATTGATGAGTTCGAGTCCGTTCATCCTGGGCATGTACATGTCCATCGTGATGAGATCATAAGTGTTCTGGCCGAGCAGTTCCACGGCTGCGCCGCCATCCGCGGCGAAGTCGCAGTGAACTCCGAAGGCGAGGAAATCATTGGCGATCGCGCGCCGCACGATCTCGCTGTCGTCCACGATAAGAAATCGCAGTTGGGACAATTCCGTTGACATTGGGGGGAGACACTTTACCCCCCCCCCCCCCGCAAGCAACTGTTTTCTGATTAGATAGCTCGTGCCAGGGCCTGGCATGACCGCGGGAGCCCACCCCCCTTCATTCCGCCAGGTGGTGCTCCTCCCGTATGCCGCGCGCGCGCATGAGGTAATCCGCGAGTTCGCGCCCGCCGTCGTGGGCGGCGCGCTCCAGGACCCCCGCGAGGTTTTCGATTTCGGCCCCATAGCCCAAAAGCGCGGCGCGGATCTCGTCGAGGTTCTCCAGCACGATTTCGCGCCACATCTCGGGGTTGCCGGAGGCTAGGCGGCTGATGTCGCGCATGCCGGTGCCGGCGGCCCGGAGCGGCGAACCCGCGAGGTCAACCTTCTTTGCCCCCTCTCCCGCCGCCGCGCGCACCAGGGCGGCGATGGCCAGGTGCGGCATGTGCGAGACCCAGGCCACGGCGCGGTCGTGTTCCTCCGGGTCCATCACCAGCACCTTCGCCCCCAGGAAGCTCCAGAAGGCCGTGAGCGCCGGGACGTGGCGGCGCGCTTCCGCGCTGTGCGGCGTCAGGATAACCTTGCGGCCCTCGTAGAGGTTGGCGCGCGCGCCGGCGATGCCGCTTTTCTCCGAACCCGCCATGGGATGCGAGCTCAGATAAGGCCGGGCCCCGAGCAGCCGCGCCAGGCGCGCGATGGCGGCGCGCTTGGCGCTGGCGACGTCGGTGATGAGCGTGGCGGAGTTGAGCGCCCGCACTAGCGGCGGCACACAGGCATCGAAGGCTCCGGCGGGCACCGCCAGCACGCCGAGGTCCGCGTCGCGGGGCAGCTCGCCAGGATTCGCGCAGGCGCTTTCAGCCCCATGTTCGAGCGCCCAACGGCGATCCGTCTCGGAACGCGCGCAGGCCGCCACGCAGCCCCGAAAATTCCGGGCTTTTAGAGCCAGCAGCAGCGAGCCGCCCATGACCCCGAGGCCCACGACGGCGACGCGGCGGAAGGGTCCTGGGGGTACGGGAGACCCAGAAGGCCCATGGGACCCAAGGGACAAAGCCTCCTCAGACACAGGCCGGCACGCGGGCGGGCTCACCCAGCAGCACATGGGAGGTGCAGCCGCGGATTTCCACTTTCACGAGTTCTCCACGGCGCAGCGTTCCGTCCTGGGGCAGCACCACGGTGACGCCCTGGTCCATGCGGCCCTGGCACTGGCCGTCGGAAAGCGGCGTGCGCTCATCCTCGATCAGCACCTCGACGCTGCGGCCCACCTGGCGCTCCAGCGCCGCGCGCGTGTGCCGGTGCTGGAGATCGTTCAGCAGCACGGTGCGCCGCGACTTCTCCTCGTCGCTCACGTCGTCGCTGTAGCGGCGCGCGGCCAGGGTGCCGACGCGCTGCGAGTACTTGAAGATGTAGGCGGACTCGAAGCGCAGTTCCTCCATGACGGCCAGCGTATCCGCGAATTCGCTCGCCGTCTCGCCGGGGAAGCCCGTGATGATGTCTGTCGTGAGAAAGACGCCGGGGATCTCGGCGCGCACGGCGCGCGCGATGTCGAGGTACTGGGCGCGCGTGTAGCCGCGGTTCATGCGGCGCAGCACCGCGTCGTTGCCGGCCTGGAGCGGGAGGTGGACGTGCTTGCAGAGGTTGGGGCGCGCTGCGATGACGCGCAGCAGCCGCAAGGGGAAATCCTGGGGATGCGGGGAGGTGAAGCGGATGCGCGGCAAGTCGGGCACGGCGCTCACGGCTTCGAGCAGATCGGCGAAGTCGTGGGCGCCGTCGCGGTAGCTGTTGACGTTCTGGCCGAGCAGCGTCACCTGGCGGTAGCCGCCCGCGACGCAGGCACGCGCCTCCGCCACCACGGACTTGAGCTCGCGGCTGCGCTCGCGCCCGCGCGTGAAGGGCACCACGCAAAAACTGCAGAAGTTGTCGCAGCCGCGCATCACGGCGATCCAGGCGTTCACGCCCTCGCGGCGCTCGGGGACGATGTCCGCGTAGGTCTCGTACTCGCTGAGCTCCACCGCCGCCGCGGGTGATTCTCCGCCCTTGAGGGCCGCGGCCACCAGCCCCGGCAGCTTGCGGTAGCTGTCCGGGCCCGCGATGAAGTCCACCTTGCCGCGGCTGAGCAGCTCGTCCTTGAGGTTTTGCGCCATGCAGCCGAGCAGCCCCACCACCAGGCCGCGACTGCGGCGCTCATGCGTCAGGTCCCCGACGCGCGCGTGGATCTTGTTGTGCGCACTCTCGCGCACCGCGCAGGTGTTGATGAGCGCCACGTCGGCGTCCTCCAGGCGGCCGCAAAAGCGGTGCTCGCGGGCCAGCAACGCGCGCACGATCTCGCTATCGTACTCGTTCATCTGGCAGCCGTAGGTTTCGATGTAGATGGCGGCCATGGGGAATCAGCGCTTCGCGATGAGCCCGTTCAACAACCCGCGCTATCGGCGAGCGGGCTCAAGTGAGGTTCTTGAGGCGGTCGCCCTTCTTGAAATAGACCGTGCGGCGCTCGGGGATATCCACCTTCTCCAGGGTCTTGGGGTTCTGCGCCTGACGCGGGCGCTGGATCTTGGTGCCCAGCACGAAGGTGCCGCGGAATTCGATCTTGTTGCCCTGGTGCAACTCCTCGACGAGCAGATCCAAGGTCTGCAAGAATACGCTGGCAACGACCTTGGGATCAACCTTGGTGCGCTCCGCCAGCTTGTCGATGAAGGACTTTTTGGTGATGGTGATGTGATCGACTTTTTGCACAGCTTTCCTTCCCCGGGAACTGCCTACCATTCCCGTTATTGTACAAGGGGTTAGCTTGCTTCAAAGGGTGGCTTGTAATTTTTCTCACATTTTCCGGGCCCGTGGGCCCTGGACAAAGGCCCTGGCCTTGGCCATCGCGGCGCTCCTGCTTGGCGGCTGCGCGGCCCGCGCGCGCACCCACGAGGCGGTGGGCGAGGTGCGCCAGACGACCCGCGATCTCGAAACTATCCGCGACGTGATCCACCGGCTGCGTTGAGGCCTTGGGCTAGGGCAACTGGCGATGGCCCCGTCGGTTGGCCCCCACGGCCCGGCCCTCAAACCAGGGGCCGTGGTGCTTTTACGAACAGCGGCGAGAACAGGTAGCAGGACATGATCACCAGGATGTACACGCCCAGGTAATTGCTGAACATGATGCCCAGCATGGTGGCGAAAACGACGCGGGTGAGCAGCCGCGAACGGCTCATGAGCTTGCCGAAGTGGACGTAGGGGATGAAGTAGGCGTTCATCAGCAGGGACGCGGCCAGGAAAACGCCGATCACCCAAGAGCCGTAATGGTGGCCGCCGGGATCGAGCTGGTGAGCGGCCTGCACCGCGCCGCCGGTGAGCAGCGCGGCCGCCGGACAGGGCAGACCCTTGAAGAATCCGGAGATGGGGTGCTGATCCAGGGTGAAAAAGGTCAGGCGCGCGATGCCGGCCAGGAAATAGCCGATGAGCAGCCAGGCGTAGGCATGGGCTCCGACGTAAGAAGCCGCGATGGCCGCCGGAGCGAGACAGAAACTCACCGCGTCGGCGACGTCATCGAGCACCGCCCCCAGCGTGATGCGCTTCTCCCCGGAGTCCTCCTCCACGAGGCCCAGCTTGCGCGCCGCCGCCCCGTCCAGCTTGTCGAAGACCGCCGCCGCCATCAACATGACGAAGGCGAGGTGGAAGCGGCCGTTGCCGGCCAGTCCCATGGCGACGATGCCCATGATGGCGTTCATGCAGGTGAGGGCATTGGGAAAGATGGAAAGGATGCCGCGGCGCAGGTCCTCGTCGTCCTCGCACAGCTCCTTCATGAGGTAGGAGCCATAGGTGCGCGTGTAGGAGATGGCGCTCACCACGTTGATGACGCACAGCGAGAGTTCGAGCACGATGGGGTACGTCACGTCCACGCTGCGCACCCAGACGAAAAGCGAGTTGAAATAGAAGAAATCCTCGGGATTGCCGCGGCAGAAACCGTAGGCGTAGAGCGCGCAGGCCGTGGGCAGGGCCAGGAGCGTGCGCAGCTTGCCTATTTGGTGCACACTGGTGTCGGCCTGGTGGCGGTCGGCCACCACGCGCAGGAAGCTCACGTAGTGGTCGCGCACCAGCAGCGTCACGCACAGCACCAGGGCCAGGATGACGTGGTAGATGTTCTTCTGGCCATCCACCGCCATCATGCCCACGCTGATGGTCGGGAAGATGATGCAGTAAACCATCTTGTCGAGCATCTGGTCGGCCAGCGGCCCGAGCTTGGTGATGACGTTGTAACGGCGCGCCACCAGCCCGTCGAAATAGTCGGTGAGCGCCGTCACGATGAGCAGCAGCTCGCCGATGAACCCGTAAAGCGCTTCGTGGGGGCTGCCGCGCAGCACCAGCACCGCGAAGGTGAAGGAGAGCAGGCACAGCGGGATGCGCCCCAGGGTGATGAAATTGGCGACGTTCCTGCGGAGGAAATTCCTGGCGAAGGGACCGACCATCGCGGCTGCTTTTCTGCCCTAAACCGGCGGAACCGGAACCAAAAAAGCCGCCAACAGCCTCTCCCCCCTCCGCGTTCTCCGCGTCTCCGCGTGAACAAATCCCCATCTTCTTTTCACTTTTTACACCAGCGCCGCACGCAAAAGCCTTCTTGCGCGCGGAGACGCGGGGCGCGCGGAGAAGATAGGAAAACCTGAAAAGCCAAATATCTTTGCCAAGATGAGATAGATTTTCCGGTAAGGGACTGGCAACTCAGTTTTTCGGCATGGCTGACTGAACCGGATTTCCGCTCTCCGAAACCCCTGACACCTTTCCCACGCCAGTCTCCGCTACCGGCGCGCCCGCCGGGGGAGCGGCCACTTGCACCAGGGCGGGGCGCAGGCACTCCCCCTCCAGGACGTACCCGCGGCGCATCACCAGAGCCACGTGACCGGCTTGAACCGCGGCCGTCGGCAGGTTCCCGCAGGCCTGATGGAAGTTGGGGTCGAAGATCCGGCCCATGGGGTCCACCACCTCGATGCCGTTCTTCTGCAAGCCCTCGGCTATTTGGCGGATCACCAGGTCCACGCCCTCCAGGAGCGTCTTCAGGCGTTGTTGCGGTTCGGCCTCCCGCCCCGTGGCCGCCGACTCGGCGGCGAGCTGCAGGTGATCGAGCGGATCAAACAGCGGGGTGAGGATCCCCCGGGCCATATCGCGCCGCCATTTGCCCTTCTCGCGTTCCTGGCGGTTGCGGAAGTTGATCATCTCGGCCTGGAGCCGCAACGCGCGGTCCTTGGCCTCGGCCAGTTCAGTTTCGAGAGCGGCGATGCGCTCGGCGCGGGGGTCCGGGGCCGCCAGCGGCTCCGCCGTTGCCTCCGGGCCAGCGGCCACGGCCGCGTCGGGCGCGGCGCCGCCGTCGGGCCCGGGGGGTGTGGTTTCGGATACCTGCTCTGCCATGGCTGCGAGGACCGGGCAGGCTAACACCGGAGGGCAATTTTCAAGAAAAAGGGACAGGTCGAAACCGGAGCAGCCGAAACACAAAAGTCGCCAGCCATCTCTCTCCCCTTCGCGTTCTCCGCGTCTCCGCGTGATTAAATCCTGATATTCTCTTTGTGTAAGCGTTCAGGCCTTGAATTTGCTCATCCGTATTTCGATATCGGCCACCAGGCCCGTTCGTGCTGAGCTTGTCGAAGCATGAATGGGCCGAGACCGCCCTGCCGTCCGCTCTTCGACAAGCTCATCCCCCAAAAACTGGGGATAAAGGGCGAACGGCAGGGTGTTCTGTATCATGGGTGAACGCTTACCTCTTTGTTTTTCACACCATCGCCGAACACGGAAACTTTCTTGCACGCGGAGACGCGGAGGGCGCGGAGAAGACAGGAAAGCCGAAATCGCCAGCAACCTTTGAAAAGATGCACATGGTTTTACCGATAAGGAAACCACCGTGCCCAAGCGCAATCCCCCGTACTATTAGAATGATGTCCGACGTGCGCGCCTTTTCCCAGGTTTTTCTGCTGCCGCTGGGGCTGCTTGCCGCCGCCGCGATTTTTGTCCTGCCACCCATCCTGGCGCGCGGCTATCAAGACTGGGAAAGCCGCGGTGACGCCAAGTTCTACGCCGATTGCGCCGCGCGCTTCCGCGCGACCGGCCGCTTCACCTGGAACGAGATCTACCCCGTGGCACTCCGAAGGGGCGCGGGCACGCGCATGGCCTTCACCGCCGTGGCGCACCCCCTGGCCATCGCCGCGGTGATGCAAGTGAGCGGCCAACCCGCCGAGGAAAGCGCGGTGATGGCGTCGGCGCTGGCCTGGCTGGCGCTGCTGCTGGGGCTTTTCGCGGCGGGCGCCGCGGCGGGCGGCCCTTTCCTCGGGGTCTTCGCCTGCGCCGCGGGCGTGATCTCGGACTCCACGCGCGCCTCCGCGGCCTGCGGCGGCACGGAGTCCCTGTCCCAGGCCTTCATGGCCTGGAGTCTGGCGCTGCTGCTCCTGTATTTGCGCCGGCCCAACCGGGCGGGACTTGCCACCTTGATCATCGTGAGCTGGCTCGGTTGTTTCGTGCGTCCCCATAACCTTTTCTGGGGCATGGCCCTCGTCAGCCTGTTCTTCGTGAAGGCATCTTCGAATCGCGAGCGCATCCGCGTGGGGCGGGTCGGCTTGGAAGCCTTCGCCGCCTATATCGTCATCTGCCGTCTTATCGCTCTCGGCAGCGATCTGCGCTTCCCCTATCTCTTCAGCTTCCTCGTGAACACGCCGCGGCATCCCGGCCATGAAATCTTCCGCCTGTATTTTCCCGGCGGCTTCAGGCTCGAAACCCTCTGGGCCGAGCGCCGGCAATTACTCGAAAAAATCCCCGTGGGTTTGGCCGTGCTCAAGCAATACTGGACCGGCTGGCTTCCCCACGCCGCGGGGCTCGCCTTCGCCCTGATTTCCTCCAAAAGCCGCGCAGTTCCGGCCCTGGTCCTATCGGTGCTTATGCTGAGCCTGCTTTCCTCCGGGCTGGGCCACCTGGTGCCGCGCTATTGGGAAATCATGGAGCCCCTGGCCATCATCGCCCTCCTGGCCAGCGCCGCGCCCCTGTTCGCGAGACGGACGTCGGTTTGGCGCGCGACCGTGCTGGCGGCCCTCGCCGTTTTGGTCGTCTCTAAAATCCCGCGCGCTGGCGAAATCGGCAAGCTCCACCGCGACCTGGTCCCGGCCACGCTCGTCGCGGCCCTGCCGGAGGGCGAGTGGCTGGCCTGCGACAAACCGGCCCAGGCCATCGGCGCGCTGCACCGGCCCCTCCTGTTGCTGCCCGAGAACCCCGAACTCCTGGTGCGCATCTCCGCCGAGGTGCAACCCGTGCGCGCCCTGCTGTTCACCCCCGATCTCCGCGACGGCGAACTGGCCGCATGGGCCGGTCACGCGCCGCGGCTCCAAGCCTTGGGCTACCGGGTGCTGGAAGACGAGGGCTGGACGCTGTACCTTTTGAGGTGAGCGCGGAATCCCCACCGCCTCGGCCAGCCGTCAGCTATGCCGCGGCAAACTGGTTCCCGAGGCGAGCAGGCTGCTGGCGCGCGCGCGCACGATGCGGTCGGCGATGCCGATGACGCGGCTCTTGAGCCACATGGCGGTGGGCGTGCCCTCCTTGTATTGGGCGGGGCCGACGAAATCAACGCGGCCGGCGGCGAGCAGGCGGTTGACCTGCTCGAAGGACCGCTCGCTGCCGGGCTCGTAAACAGCGAGGCATCCTCCGCGTCCCTGGCGCAGCACGGAGAAGGCGGGGATGTCGCTGGGGCCGTCGCCGACACCGATCATGTTCTCGATGGGCACGCGGCGCTGGTAGGTGGGGATGCGGCTGTTCACGTGCAGCAGGTCGGGGTGCTTGTTCACGCCCTTGTTGATCTCGAAGATGGCCCGGGTCTTGGTGGTGTTGTCAATGGCGTAACCGATTTGCGCTATTTGTCCCTGCGGGTAGGGCGACTTCCCGGCGCAACCCTGGGGCGGCGTCGGGTCCTCGATGAATTCGCAGGCCCAGACCCCGTCCACGTGCCCGGCCATGGCAGAGCCCAGGATCAATTCCTTGAGGCCCGCGCTAACGATGTAGTGCTCCAGTTTGAGGTCGAAACTGCGGTATTTCTCCGCCTCCAGCCAGGAGCGCGCCTGGTCGAAGAACTCCGGCAGACCCTCAAAAAGCTCGATTTCGCGCCCCAGCTCGCGCAGCAGGGCGTTGTTCAGGCCCTTGAAAAGCCCGCCGGCCACGGCGCTCAACAGGTGGTTCAGGTAGAGCAGATCAGGGTTGACGGTGACGCCGCGCTCGCGGTATTGGGCGGCCAGGGCGTTCACCTCATCCCAGAACGCGCGCTCGTCCACCCCGAATTTGCGGAAGATGGGCCGCTGCATGTCGTGCGGCGATAGCGTCTTGTCGAAATCCCAGACCAGGGCGATGACGTTCTGGGAGAAGCTCGGCCGCTCCTCCGCGGCCGGGCCATTTTGCGGAATCAAAGCACTCATGCCGTGTTTGCCTCCGGCGCCACCGGCGCCGTTTCCCCCATCATGCCCCGCAAGGATGAGCGTCAAGGCGGGGCGAAATGGAGAATCGAGATGCCATAAGTCGCTGTCAACGAATTAACTTTACAACTTGACATAATTGAATCTAGAACTCAGGAACTCAGGAACTCAGGAAAATATAATTCCAATGAAAACATGGCCATATTTTCGCGGCAGGAGCAAACTTCTTATGATTTTTCCCTGAGTTCCTGAGTTCCTGAGTTCCAGATTTGTAAACTTTATTTGTTGCCGGCACCTAAATCAAAGTCGTGCGCTGTCGCCCCCGTCAGGCCTGGCGCGCACGCCGGTAGGCGCGCGGGGACATCCCCATGACGCGCTTGAAGACCCGGCTGAAATGATAGGGGTCTTCGTAGCCCTCGCCACCGGCGATTTGAAGGATGGTCCGATCGCTTTCGACGAGCACGCGCGCGGCGCGCTCGATGCTACGTTCCTCGAGGTACGCGCGCGGCCCGCGACCCGTCGCCTGGACGAAGGCCGCGCGGAAGGCCGTGAGTCTCATGCCAGCGCGCGCGGCCAGCTCCTCCACGGAAGGTCGTTTTTCCAGAGTTCCGCTTTCGAGTTGGCCCAGCAGCGCCAGGATGCGTCCCTCCGTCGCCGCGCGGGTGCCGGTTCCGGCGCCGGCCGCGTCATCCACCAGCGTCCTCAAAGCCCACGCGAGGGTCTCCGCGAACAGCAGTCGCGCCGCAAGCGTCTGGTGCGCGCGGCACTGCCAGAGCTGCACCAGCGGTTCGAGACGTCCGCGCCAAACGTCCGGCGCGCGGAGCGCGGTGACCAGGGGCACGAAGACTCCGGAATCGTTCGCCTCCTGCGCGAGTTCGAAGCGCGGCATTTCCGCCAAGGGCCGGCGCTCCACCACGGCCTGGCTATAGTGCAGATTCTTGAACGCCTCCAGCTCGGGCTTGGCGTGCAGGTCAAAGTGGATGGCGATGTGGGCACCGGGCTCGCCGGCCCAGCCATGGGTGAAGCCGGGAGGAATGAAGGCGCAGGCCCCCGCGGGCAGATCCACGCTCCCCCCCGCCGGTTCTGACCAGATCCATGAGGACCCCGCGAATTGGAAGACGAGTTCGAAGTCGTCAATGACGCGCAGCCGCGCGCGCTGGGAGGCCTGCTCCGGCAGCACGCGCGTGACATGGGCCAGGCGCAGAAAGGGGGCGAGGGGACGCGGCGGGAGCAGGATGCGCTGGGCCAAAATTGTCGGTGAATTATCCATCTTTTTATGAGCGACTATCCATTTTTTAAGCCATATAGTTGGCTATTATCCAGAACATGCTTCTTGATGCAAGTCTAAATTACTGATGAAAACTCCATTAAAGGATCGACCACCATGCACCTCACCCAGTCCCAGCTTGATGAGTTTCACCTGCGCGGTTTCGTGAAGGCCGGGCGCGTCCTAGACGACGCGGACGTCGAGCGCCTGCGCGAGGAGCTGAGCGCGGTGCTGGAGGGCCGATCCAGGAACCAGCCGCTCTTGAACCGCAATCTGCTGGAGGGCGAGAATGAATACGGCAAGGCCAGGCCTTACCATCAAGAGGTCGTGCAGGTCGTGAACATCTGGGAGGCCAGCGAGGCCTTTCTGGAACATGCCCGTCATCCCGAGCTCACCGCGGCCGTGGCCCGGCTGTGCAACAACACCGATACCTTGCGTATCTGGCATGACCAGATCCAATACAAGCCCGCGCGCAATGGCGGCCCCACCCACTGGCACCAGGACTTCCCGCTGTGGCCGATCCTCATGCCCGGCGACCTGGTCAGCGCCTGGGTGGCGCTCGACGACGCCCTGATCGACAACGGCTGCATGTGGATGGTCCCCGGCAGCCATCGCTGGGGAAATGTCCCGCTGAAATCCGGCGATAGTTTCGCGCCGCTCTTTGATCCGGCCCTGCTTCCGGAAGACGCGAAGGTCAAGGCCGAGCCGGTGGAGGTAAAGAAAGGCGAAGTCGCCTTCCACCACTGCATGACTTGGCACGGCTCGCCCGCCAATAAGTCCGAGCGTCCCCGCCGCGCTATCGCGGTGCATTACATGCCCGGGCACACCATCTACAGCCCCCGTCGTCCGCACCCGGTGGAGCAACACGTGACCGTTCAGCCCGGGGAGATCCTGTCAGGCGCTAAGTTCCCGGTGGTCTACGAGCGCGCATTGCAAGCGGCCTGATGCGCCGTAAGCCTTCACAGGTTCAGGGGTTCCCGGCTTCCAGCGTCCAGATTTCGGTGAAAACGCCGGAAGCGGGGACCAGCTCCAAGCGCTCCGAGCCGCGCGCTAACAGCGATGCGGAAAAAAGTTCCTGGCCCGAGACGAAACGCGCCGCCAGGGGCAGCAGCAAGCGCCGCTGCCGGCCCTCGCCCAGCAGCGCGGGGGTGAACAGCCCGGGCAGGGCGCCCTCGCCATCCTCGTAGGGGACAAGGGCCGGAGTTTTGCGCGGGCCGCCCTCGCTTTCGCTGATCTCATAGGCCCCCAGCTCTTCATCGCGCCGGACCTTGCCGGCCAGCACGCGGCCAGCCACCTTGAGGCGCCAGGCCCAGATCTGCAGCCCGCGCTCGTCCAGGAACACCGTGTGCGCCGCGCTGCATCCGCTGGCCGACCGCAGCACCGTCATTTTGAGCTGGCGGCCAGCCTGTTCGAGGCGCTCCTCAGAAAGGCCCTCGGCCACGACGAGTCCCTCCTGCTCGCGCCGCCATTTCCAGCGCCGGACGCCGGGCGTGAAAGTCTCGGTTGGAAAAGGCCGGGGCTCGGGCGGCGGCGCCGTCGCGAAGCGGAGTTCCGACAAACACAGGCTGAACCACGCGGCGACCTGCGGAGTGCCCTGGCCCAACTTGCCCTGCTGCAGAGACACGAGCCAGCCGCGCGCTTCCTCTGGAAGTCCCTGGGGCTTCAGGGTTTTGAAATAGTCGGGGTCCAGGCTCCAGGGCGCGCTGGCGCTCCAGGGCAAGTCCTTTCCCGCCGCATCCAGGCAACCCCAGACCAGGGCTGCGGGGACCGGCTTATCCACGCCCCTCGGACGGCTGATGCCCGGCGTCAGGCCGCCGCGCCACGACAGGAATCCCGCCGCCGCCAGGGCACCCAAAACGAGCACCGCCAGCAGCAGCTTTTTCCACCGGGGCCGCTGGCCGGCCCGGTGGCGATTCAGGGCCTTAATCCAGATCTCCTGTTCCGGGGTGACAGGCAGCTTCGAGGCATCAGGACTCCTGGCGGACGGTTCGGCGGCAACTCGCAGGCGGTTACCTGCGGCTTGCGGCACGGCGGACGCCGCCGCCTGGAGGGCGCCGGGAGGGACAGGCGCCGCGTCTTCTGGGGCCGCTGCCGCTGGGGAAACCGCCGCGTTGCCGGCGGGCCCTGGGAAAGCCGACGTCGCGGCGGAAACTTGCGCGCAAGGCTCCGCGACCGGAACATTCGCCTCGGCCTCGGATACCGCGTTGGAGGCGAGCAGCCGTTCCCAGGTCCAGGCCCCTGGCGCCTGGGCTTGCAGCCACAGCTTCCAAGGTTCAGGTTCGGCCTGAGCTTCATCGCGCCCGGTGATGAGCGTCAGGATTTCGCGCGCGCGCGCGCGCTGTTCGGGCTGGTCCAGCTTGCCGACGAGCTGCCCCATGAGCTCGAAAAGCGGGCGGCCCTTGAGCTTTTCGTGCAACTGCCGCAGCGCGGCCTCGCGCGGGGGACGGGTCATCACGGCCATGCCAGAATCCGGATTCGCGGTTTGCAGAGCATCAGCCCATTCTATAGTGGAGGCTCACCCTCAAGTCATGGGTCATGGTGGAGTTCCCCCGCATCCTTTTTCATCATTGCCAGAAGCACCAGACCCTCCTTGACAAGCTGGGAGCGAAATGGACTTCCCAGCAGGTGTCGTCCCTTCAGGATTTCGATGGTTTCCGGGCCAGCCGCGGTAGCGTAGTCGTCGTTGCCGACTGGGATCCGGAGTCGGCCTTCGCCAAGTGGAGCCGGGACAACGCCGACTTCAGCATCTTCGCGGTGCTGGGCACGCAGCCCTGGAGCCCCCCCGAGCACGTGGCCGACTGGCTGCGACCCGACATGAGCGCCGGGGAACTGGACGTCCGCTTGCGCACTGGCCACCTCCGCTGGCAGGAGCGCCTCGCCGACAAGAAACAGGTGGCGGATCTCGAAAAGAAGAATCTGGCCCAAACTCAGATGACCGACCGCCTGCTGCAGACCTCCCTGGAGCTCAAGCGGACCAAGGAAGAAGTGGAAAAACTGAGCCTCACCGACACCCTGACCAAGCTCTCCAACCGCCGTTTCTTCGACACGCAGCTCGCCCGCGATATCATGCAGAGCAATCGCTACCATACGCCGCTCTCCATGTATTTCCTGGACATTGACGATTTCAAGCTCGTCAACGACACCTACGGCCACCAGGTGGGCGACGAGACGCTGCAAAACATGGGGACGCTCATCCGCAAGAACCTGCGCGAAACCAACTGGGCGGCCCGCTACGGCGGCGAGGAATTCTGCGTGATCCTGCCCATGGTGGGGCTCACGGGGTCGTTGAGTTCGGCCAAGCGTCTCAAGGATCTCATCGAGCACAACCTGTCCGTCATCAAGGACAAGGTGCTCACGGCGAGCATCGGGGTGAGCACCTTCAACCCCGAATCCATGCAGCGCGACGACCTCGTGCGCTACTCCGATCAGGCGCTCTACCACTCCAAACGCACGGGCAAGAACAAGGTCATCTATTACGACGAGAGGAACAATGGCTACCAGGAGTTCAAAAGCTGAGGACCTGAACCGCGCCATCGGGGCCGAATGCCCCGCTGCGCTCTCCATGCTGAGCGCCCGGGGGCGCGCCATCTACTTTCCCTACGCGGGCATCCTCGGCCAGTCCGCCGAAGCCAAGGGCAAGAAGTACAACGCCACCATCGGCATCGCCCTCGAAGAGGACAAGACGCCCATGCGCCTCGCGTGCCTGATGAAACCCCTCGCCGTTGATCCGGCCAAGGTCCTGCCCTACGCGCCAAGCTTCGGGCTGCCGGAGCTGCGCGCGCGCTGGAAGGAGCTGATGCTGGAGAAGAACCCCGGCCTCAAGGGCAAGGCCGTGAGCCTGCCGGTGGTGACCCAGGCGCTCACGCACGGGCTCGCCGTGGCGGCCTACCTGTTCCTGGAGGCGGGCGAGGAGATCCTCTTCCCAGAGCCGTACTGGGACAATTACGACCTGCTGTTCGGCGTCTCCTTCGGCGCGCGCGTCACGACCTTCCCCTGCTACGCGGGCGGGGGCTTCGACGTCGCGGGATTGCGGCGCGTGCTGGCAGCCCGGCGCGGCGGCAAGATCGCCCTGTTGCTCAACTTCCCCAACAACCCCACCGGCTACACCCCCACCGAAAGCGAAATGGCGGGTCTAGCGGAGGCGCTCGCGGAGGAAGCCGCCCAGGGTAGCCGCATCGTCGCCATCATTGACGACGCCTATTTCGGGCTGGTGTACGAGCCCGGCGTGGCCCGCGATTCGCTGTTCGCGCGCATCGCCGACGCGCACCCCAACCTCCTGGCCGTCAAAGTTGACGGGGCCACCAAGGAGGACTACGTGTGGGGGCTCAGGGTGGGATTCATCAGCTTCGCCGCCAAGGGCGCCGGTCTTGAGGCGCTCGCGGCCCTCGAAGACAAAGCCGCGGGCTCGGTGCGCGCGCTCATCTCGAACTGCAGCCACCTGAGCCAGACCCTGCTGCTCGAAGCCTTCAAGAGCGGGGATTACGCCCGCGAGAAGCGCGCCAAACACGAGGTCCTCAAGCACCGCTACGAAGTCCTGAAGCGCGAAATTGAAACCCATCCCGAATACGCGCGCTCCTTCGCCCCCCTGCCCTACAACTCGGGCTACTTCATGTGCCTGAAACCCGCGCCGGGTCTGGACGCGGAAAAGCTGCGCCGCCGACTGCTCGAAAAGTACGACACCGGCCTCATCGCCATGCAGGGCCTGCTGCGCATCGCCTTCTCCTCGGTGCCCGCCGGCGACCTGCCCACCATCGTGCGCAACGTGCACCTCGCCTGCGAGGAGGGGCGGGGCGGTGCTTGACCTTGATCTCCTGCGCCGCGACGCGGCGGATGTGGCGCGCCGCCTCGCGGTGCGCGGCACGAGCTTCGACTTTGCGGAGATCCTGGAGCTCGACCGCCGCCGGCGTGAGCTCGTGACCCGCTTCGAGCAGCGCCGCGGTGAGCTCAACAGCACCTCGAAGGAGGTTCCCCGACTCAAGAAATCGGGCCAGGACGCCGAGCCGCTGATCCGGCGCATGAAAGAGCTGGGCGAGACCATCGCCGGCGAGGAGCGCGCGGCCGGGGAAATCGAGGAAAAATTGAAGGCCCTGTGGCTCGGCATTCCCAACATCCCGCTGGCCGACGTGCCCGCGGGCAAGGACGAGAAAGACAATCGCGAACTGCGGCGCTGGGGCGTTCTCAGGAAATTCGACTTCGCGCCCCTGAGCCACGACGACCTCGGCAAGAAACTCGGCGTCATGAGCGGCGAACTCGGGGTGAAGCTCGCCAAGGCGCGTTTCACGCTGCTGCGCGGCGCCGCCGCGCGCCTGGAGCGCGCGCTTTTGAACTTCATGCTGGACCGCAACAGCGCGCGCGGCTACGAGGAGATCCTGCCGCCTTTCCTCGCCAACGCGAGCTGCCTCACCGGCACCGGACAGCTCCCGAAATTCGCGGCGGATCTCTTCAAGGTGGAGAACGAGGACCTGTACCTCATCCCCACCGCCGAAGTGCCGCTCACCAATATCCTCGCCGACACGGTCCTCAAAGACTTGACCCCGGGCCAGCCGCTGCGCTACACAGCCTACACACCCTGCTTCCGCTCCGAGGCCGGCAGCTACGGCAAGGACACCAAGGGATACCTGCGCCAGCACCAGTTCAACAAAGTTGAGCTCGTCAAAATCTGCCATCCCGAGGGCAGCGAGGCCGAGCACGAGTCGCTCACCCACGACGCCGAGGCGCTGCTCCAGGAGCTGGAGCTGCCCTACCGCGTGGTCAGCCTGTGCGGCGGCGACCTCGGCTTCAGCGCCGCGCGCACCTACGACCTCGAAGTGTGGCTGCCTGCTCAGGACTGCTACCGCGAGATCTCGAGCTGCTCCACCTTCACCGACTTCCAGGCGCGCCGCGCCGGCATCCGCTTCAAGGACCCGGGGGGCAAGTCGCGCTTCCCCCACACCCTGAACGGCTCGGCCCTGGCGGTGGGCCGCACCCTGGTGGCCATTTTCGAGAACCACCAAACTGGAGATGGCAACGTGGTCATCCCCCCGGCGCTGCGGCCCTATATGGGTGGCCGGGAAATGCTGGTGTGATGGGCGGCTGTTCCGTCGAAAGTTTTCCTTTCAAAACCTCCAGATCGCAAGGCGTGTGATCCCGCGCTGAATTGGAAGATCAGAAAAAAATCAAAGGGCTTTTTGTTTGGGTTTTTGTTCCCATTATTTTGGCATTGCTGGTGCTGTGGATCGCCCAATGTTTGGGATGGCGCCCGTAATCAAAAAGGGCTCATCCGAATAATGCATACTTTTCAAGAGTTTTCACACGGGACCACGATCTGGCATGGCGGGAACCCCATCGCAATACCGGGGGGATTTTTCCACAGATGACACAGATTAACACGGAAAGTACTCAAGGGCTGGCCTCTTTATCAGTGCCCATCGGTGTAATCTGTAGATAAATTCGAGTTAAGAACATGGAGCATTCGGCAAAAACTGGGGAGAGGAAACTACCCGAGGTACGCATTCTTCGGATGAGCCTCAAAATGCACCTGGGCGGCACGAAACGTGGAGCGCCGCCCTGGATAGCGGCGCCGCGGGTTTATGGACGGGCCAGCGGCGCCGCCAAGCTGGATCCCGTTGCCAAATAATGAAACTATTTGTCACTTCGTGTGTTTATCGCGGGGCTTTTGGGTCATAGAATTGGACACGGAATGAAACTTTTTGTGCGTTTGAAACAAGGATTGGCCATGAGCGAAAGGATGTCCTTGCCCGGGATCAAGGTTCACGGGCCGAATCCACGCGCCCGCCAGGGTCGGCGCGCTCCGCGGCTCTTGGCCTTGTTGCTCGTGTTGGCCTGCCAGGGCTTGCGGAGCGAAGAGGCCGCGCCGGGAGCCCCGGTGGCCGAGCTGACCACCCTTTTTCCTTTAACCCCCTTCGAAACCAAGGCGGTTTCGGGAGCGGCCTTTAAGCTGGCCTTTCGCTGGCAGGCTGTACCCACGGACCAGAACTATAATTTCTTCGTCCACATCCTGGACGATGA
>JAHFOS010000193.1 GCA_023261545.1 bacterium | reverse complement strand
CATGCGTCGAAGCTGTTTTTCTTCGTCAGAAAAATGGTTCCACCAGAAAGCATTTTTGTCCCTGGCGAAGAAGCTCTTGATGCGATCTAGAAGCGTTATGGTCATGCTTTTTTACCCCAACAGTGTCTTATACGGAATTATTTAATTATTGTACTGGGCGGATTCTGTATAGCATGATAATTAAATATTTTGCTATCCACCGCCCCCGCGCATTCCGCAAAAATTCACGGGCGTGATTTGGCCTTCCGGAACCAGTACAACTCCCTCTTTCATAAGGTTGACATTATAGCTCATCAAGACCGATGGCACGTAAAATGGCTGAGTTGAAGCGGCGCCGTAATCACGAGTTTGCACAACAGCACCAAATAAGCGCTGATGCCGCTTGTCTGGAAATCGCGGGTCGGCAAGGTGCAAAGCCAAGGAGCCTGGATTGGGAGCTCCTGGCGTTGAAACACAAGTATTCCTGGCGAGTAGCCTTTCGGCTTGACCGGCAGGGATTTTCCCGGATCCCCGGGGGTCCGCCAGGATCAGGCGGCCGCTTTGCGGGTGACGTTCTCCTCTTTGCCGTCGAAGATGTGGACTTTTTCGGCCTGCAGCATCATCGGGTACTGGCGGTTGTACTGCACTTCAGAATGCGACTCCATCTTGCAGATGAAGCTGTTGCGCGCGGTCTTGCAGTAAACGAGCTGTTCGTCGCCGAGTTTCTCGACCACTTCCACGGTGGCCTTGAAGCTGGCGCGGGCCACGTCGTCGGGCGTGAGGCAGATGCGCACGTTTTCGGGACGCACGCCGAGGAACGCCTTGCCCGTCGGAGCGGAACCCCGGACGAGGGATTTCATGGGGAACTTCAGGTCGCCCTCATTGAAGACCTCCGAGCCGCCCGAGCCCTCGATGCTGCCCTCGAAGATGTTCATGGGCGGCGTGCCGATGAAGCGCGCCACGAAGATGTTGCGCGGGAAGTCGTAGATGTCGAGCGGCGTGCCGAGCTGCTGCACGTAGCCGTCGCTCATCACGCAGATGCGCGTGCCCAGGGTCATGGCTTCGATCTGGTCGTGGGTGACGTAGATGATGGTCGTCTCCAGGCGCCGGTGCAGCAGCGAGAGCTCCTTGCGCATGTCCACGCGCATCTTGGCGTCGAGGTTGCTGAGCGGCTCGTCGAAGAGGAACACCGCCGGCTCACGCACGATGGCGCGGCCTAAGGCCACGCGCTGGCGCTGGCCGCCGGACAGCGCCTTGGGCCGCCGTTCGAGGTAGGTGTCGAGCCCCAGGCTTTTGGCCACGTCGAGCACCTTGCGCTTGATCTCCTCGCGGGGAACCTTGCGGAGCTTGAGGCCGAAGGCCATGTTGTCGAAAACGGTCATGTGGGGATAGAGCGCGTAGTTCTGGAACACCATGGCGATGTTGCGATCCTTGGGGGGCACGTCGTTGACCACGCGCGTCCCGATGCGCACGGTGCCGGAGGTGATCTCCTCCAGTCCGGCCACCATGCGCAAGGTCGTGGACTTGCCGCAGCCGGAAGGCCCGACGAGCACCATGAACTCCTTGTCGTGGATGGTCATGGAGGTTTCGTGAACCGCGGTCACCCCGCCCGGATAGACCTTCTTGACGTTGTCGAGCACAACCTCGGCCATGGCGCCTTCCTCTTTGAGTAGACGCGGAGCATGCTACGTCCATCGGGAGCGAAGCAAGCGGCCAGGAGGTTGTCCAGCCCCCTGCGATTCCCTGTCTTTTAGTGGCAGGCTTCCCTGTTCACCTTTGAGACATTCCTACAATGCGAAACCTGTTTCTGATGAAGGGCGAAGACTCGTCAGCGCTGCGCCACCTCGGGCGGCTCCTTAAGATCGCCTGGCGCAATCGCCGGGCCTGCATCATCGTCATCGCCTTGAACGCGGTGATGCTGCTCATCGGCTTGCAGGGGCTCGGATTCCTTGGACTCGGAGTGGACTTCATCCGCCAGCGCCTGGCCGGAGGCGCGGAACCCCGCTGGCCTTTGGGTTGGCGGCCCGGATTCTCTTCCTCCGCTTCAGGCGTGCTGTTCATCGCGGCGGGAGTGGCGCTCATGGCGCTGGCCGGCACCCTGCTCAAATTCTGGGCCACGCGCGCGCAGATCGATCTGCTGCGCGAGGTGAGCGTGGAATTGCGGGCCAGCCTCTATGACAAGCTGCAGCGGCTCGGGCTGGACTTCTACGACCGCAATTCCTCAAGTTCCATCATCAACCGCGTCACCGCCGATGTGCGCGAGGTGAACCTTTTCCTGCAGGACGTCGTGCTGCAAACCTTCCAGATGGCGCTCTCCATCGGCATCTACACGGTCTATATGTTCAAGGTGCATCCCGGGCTCACCCTGGCCTGCCTGGCCACGGCGCCCCTCAAGGCGGGCGTGGGGGTGTGGTTCAGCCGCGCCGTCCACAAGGCCTACCAGCAGTGCCGGCGCATGAACGATGAGGTGGTGCGCATCCTGTGCGAAAACTTCCAGGGCATCCAGGTGATCAAGAGTTTTGGCCGCAACCAGGATCAGATCGATCTTTTCAAGGGCGCCAACAAGAGCCTCCAGGGCCGCCAGCGCTGGATCTTCTGGCGGGTCAGCTTCTTCAACGCCGCGCTCGGCATGTTTTCGCAAGTCAACATGACGGTGCTGCTCGGCTACGGCGGCTGGCTGGTCATCCGGGGCGAGTTGCCCCTGGGCAGCGGGCTCATCGTGTTCTCCGGGCTGCTGGGGCGCTTTTCCGCGCAACTCGCCGCCATCGCCAACATCGCCAACACCATCCAGAACTGTCTGGCCGGAGCCCAGCGCATCTTCGAGGTACTGGATTCCCCCATCAGCATCCAGAGCCCCGCCCAGGCGCTCAGCGCGCGCGGGGTGCGCGGCGCCGTGCGATTTGAGGACGTTTCGTTCTCCTATCCGGGCGGAGGCGCGGCCTTGTCCGGCGTCAGCTTCAGCGTGGAGCCGGGCGAATGCGTGGCGGTGGTGGGCGCCACGGGATCGGGAAAAAGCACGCTGCTGCACCTGCTGGCGCGCTTCCACGACCCCGAGGCAGGCCGCCTGCTGCTGGACGGCAAGGACCTCAAGGAGTACGACCTGGGCGAACTGCGCCGCTGCATCGGGCTGGTCTATCAGGAGAATTTCTTGTTCAGCAACACCATCGCCGCCAATATCAGCTACGCCGATCCCTTCGCCCCGAGCGAGCGCATCGAGCTCGTGGCCAACATCGCCGCGGCCCATGAATTCGTGAGCGATCTGCCCCAGGGTTACGAAACCGTGGTGGGCGAGCGCGGGGTGGGGCTTTCGGGGGGCCAGCGCCAGCGCCTGGCCATCGCCCGGGCGCTGCACAACGACCCGGCGGTGCTGCTCATGGACGATCCCACCGCCTCCATTGATTCCGAAACCGAGGAGGAGATCCTGGCCGCCATGCACGAAGCCATGAAGGGGCGCACCACCTTCATCGTGGCCCACCGCATGAGCACCCTGCGGCGCGCCCGCAAAATCATCGTGCTGGATCGCGGGCGCATCGTGCAACTGGGCACCCACGAGGAGCTTGTGGCCCAGCCTGGTCCCTACCGCGACGCGGCGGAGTGCCAGCTCGCGGTCGTGGCGCCCTTGCTCGCGGCGGGATGAAGGCCGAGTCGCTCAGCATCACCCTGCTGCGACGCCGGGAGGAGACGGAGGCGGAGTTCCGCCCCATCGATCTCGGGCTTTTCAAGCGGCTGTTCGCCTACACGCGCCCCTACGCGGGCCTGCGCAACAAGCTTTTCTGCGCGGTGGTGCTGCGCTCGCTGCAACTCCCCGCGCTCGGCGCGGCCTCGGGGTTCATCATTAACCGGCTCATCGTCTCGGGCGACCCCCTGCGCCTGGCGCGCGACACGGCGTGCTTCTTCGCGCTGTCGGCCTTCACCATGCTCGTCTTCTTCCACCGCCAGAAGTGGGCCCTTGATCTCGGCGAATACGTCATCCACGATTTGCGCAACGAGATCTTCACGCACCTGCAGCGCATGCAGATGTCATTCTTTGATCGCACCAAGCTGGGCAGCCTCATCAGCCGTATGACCACGGACACCGAGGCCCTGCGCCAGGGGGTGCAGAACATCCTGTTCGTCGGCATCGTGGGGCTGGGGCAGATGGTGTTCTCCGCGGCCGTGATGCTGTGGATTGACCCCTGGCTGTTCGCCGTGGTGCTCGGCATCTCCCCGGTGCTGTGGTGGCTCAACAGGCATTTCAAGCAGCGCATCATGAACGCGCTGCGCAACACCCATGAGTCCTTCAGCCGTGTGACCGCGACGCTCGCCGAGTCCGTGGCCGGCATCAAGGTTACCCAGGGCTGCGGGCGCCAGGACCTGAACGGCCGGCTTTTCGCCGACCTCATCAATGACCATTCGCAGTACAATGTCGCCGCGGGCCGCGCCATGAGCCTGTTCGTGCCGCTGCTGGACCTCAACAACCAGGTCTTCCTGGCCCTGCTGCTCATCGTGGGGGGCTGGCGCGCCGCGAGCGGCGCCGTGGCCATCGGCGATATCGTGATGTTCTTCTTCCTCGCTGAAGTATTTTTCGCCCCGGTGGTCAACCTCGGCAACATCTACCAGCAGGCGCTTTCGGCCATGGCCGGGGCGGAGCGCGTTTTCCATTTCCTCGACACGCGGCCGCATTGGGAAGAGGCGCCGGGAGCCGTGGCCATCGATCGCATCCAGGGCAGCGTGGCTTTCGAAGACGTGAGCTTCGCCTACAAGGAGGACCACCTGGTGCTGCGCGGCGTGAGCTTCAAGGTCGAGCCGGGCCAGACGGTGGCGCTGGTGGGGCCCACGGGCGGCGGCAAGACCACCCTCATGAACCTCCTGGCCAAGTTCTACCTGCCGGGTTCGGGGCGCATCCTCATCGACGGTTATGATTTGCGCGATATCCAGAGTTCCTCGCTGCACCGCCAGCTCGGCATCGTGCTGCAGAACAACTTCCTGTTCAGCGGCACGGTGCTGGACAACATCCGTTTCGCCAAGCCCGAGGCCGGCGAGAGCGAGGTCGCCGCCGCCGCCGCGCGCATCGGCTGCCTGGACCTCATCGAGGCGTTGCCCCAGGGATTCCACACCACGGTGGGTGAGCGCGGCGGCACGCTCTCCCTCGGCCAGCGTCAGATCATCTGCTTCGTGCGCGCCATGCTGGTGGACCCCCGCATCCTCATCCTCGACGAGGCCACGAGTTCCGTGGACACCATCACCGAGATGCGCCTGCAGCAGGCCCTGCGCCTGCTGCTCAAGGACCGCACCAGCTTCGTCGTGGCGCACCGCCTCAATACCGTGCGCGGGGCCGACCGCATCCTGGTGGTGGAAAGCGGGAGCATCGCCGAGAGCGGCAGCCACGAACAGCTCATCGCGCGCGGCGGCCTCTACGCCTCGCTGCACCGGCAGTTCACCAGCCAGATCTAACTGGACCGGATGTGGCCTCCGTCCCGCGCACATCCCCCGGTTTGGAAAATGGCATGCCGCGCCGGCCTTGAGAATCGCCTACGACGGGATGCTGCTGCGCCCGCCCTATTCGGGAGTTGAATACGCCATCGAGCACCTGGCGCGCGGTCTCGCCGACGAGCTGCCGGAAGGGCTGGATATCTATGTGCCGCACGGGTTTTCCGCGGCTCCCCATGCGCGCTGGAGGTTGCATCGCGCCGCGCGGGCGGCGCGCGGGCGTATGGGCCGTATCCTTTTTGAACAGTTGTGTCTGCCGCGACGCATGCTCGCCGCGAGGTGCGAGCTGCTGCATGCCCCGGGATACGTGGCACCGCTGGCAGGCAAGCTGCCCCTGGTGCTCACGGTTTATGACGCTCTGGCTCTGCGCCATCCCGAATTGTGTCGGCCCGTGAACCGCTGGCACTACCGAATGCTGATGCCGGCTTCCGTGCACAAAGCCGCGCGCGTGATCGTGCCCTCGCGCGCAACCCTGGCGGATCTCGTCGCTTGCACCGGCATCAACGAGCAAAAAATCCGCGTCATTCCGCTCGCGCCGCGGCCCGGATTCGCACCGCAGGACGAGGCGGCGCGGTTGCGGGCCCGGACGCGCTGGGCGGAGGGGAAGCCGTACCTGCTTTTTACCGGCAACCTGGAGCCCCGGAAAAATATTCCTTTTCTGCTACGTGTTTTTCAGCGCTTTAGAACTGCCGTGCGCAATGATCATAAACTGGTGTTGGCTGGCCGGCATGCCCATGGAACGCAACTTGTGCGCGCGGAGATAACCCGGTTGGAGCTGGGGAAAGATGTGTTCCTGCCGGGCTATGTTCCTGAAGCGGAATTCGCCAATCTCATGGCTGGCGCGGAGGTTTTCCTGTTTCCGGCGCGCGGGGAGGGCTTCGGTCTGCCGGTTCTGGAAGCCATGGCAGCCGGAGTGCCTGTGGTTGCCACCGAGGATGGCTCTATCCCCGAAATTGCGGGGCCTGCGGCCCTGTTGGCCGGGGATGAGGAAGCGGCTTGGGTGAATGCCCTCTTTCATTTACTCGGAAGTCAAGCGCTGCGCCTTGCAGTCATCCAGTGGGGCATCAAGCGCGCCGCGCAATTTTCGTGGCGAACGGCGGCCCTGGCCACCCTGGAGGTTTACCGTGAGGTCCTGGAGGAAAGATCCCGGTGAGCGGCCCCATCGCCTACATCCTCGCGGAGTTCCCCTCGCTATCCGAGACCTTCATCCTGCGCGAGATGATCGAGTTGCGCCACTGCGGAGTCCAGCTCGTCATCTTCGCGCTTCGCGCTGCGCCATCGCACCGTGTCCACGAGCGGGCCCGGGAGCTTATTCCCATCACACATTACCGGCCACCGCTGCTTTCGCTGCCGACGGTGGCCGACGCCTGTTATTTCCTGGCGCGGCGGCCACTGCGGCTCAGTTCCTGTTTGGGGATGGCCTTGCGCCAGCCCTGGCCGGGAACCTTTGAGACGCTGCGGCGGCTGCGCCATGTTTTTACCGCCTGTTCCTTCGCGCGCGCCTGTGGAAGGCTCGGCGTGCGGCAGATCCACGCCCATTTCGCCAATCTGCCGGCGGAAATAGCCATGGCCATGGCCCAGTTGACGGGTTTGAAGTTCAGCATTTCAACTCACGCGGGCGACATTCACCTCCAGGACCGGCGCCGCTTATGCGCCAAACTGGACAGGGCCGCCTTTGTGACTGTTTGTTGCCGCGCGCATGTGGAGCTGGTAGCGGGATTGTCGCCCACGCCGGTGGAGCTTATCTACCACGGCATCGATCCCGGCGAGTATAGCCCACCCTGGCCGGAACCGGGTCTCATCCTGGCCGTGGGCCGGCTTGAAGAAAAAAAAGGATTCACGGTGCTATTGGAAGCTCTGGCACTGCTGACACGGCGCGGTGTCGCCTGCCGTAGCATCATCGCGGGGGAGGGGCGACTGCGTTTCCAGCTTGAGGAGCGTGTCCGCACGCTAGGTCTCCAGGAGCGCGTCGAATTCGCGGGAGAGCAGAGCGAGCGTCAGGTGGAGAGGCTCCTGCGCCGCGCTTCCGTATTCGCCTG
>JAHFOS010000192.1 GCA_023261545.1 bacterium | reverse complement strand
CGAACTTGATGTGGAACAGGTAGTCCGCGAGCGCGCTCAGCAGCGCCTGTTCACGCGAGCGTTCCTCGCCGGGGACGAGTGGGAGGCACAGCGAGTTGCTGTAGCACTCATAGCAACCCGTCCCTTCGCCGGGGATGATGATGATCCTGAGCTGGCGCGCCAGCTTTTGGGCGTTGTCGAGGTAGCGATCCACGCGCTCCAGATACTCCTGGATGCCGCGGTTGCTCGTCCCCTGGTTTTCGGCGTTGAAGACGAGGACGTTGCTGTCCACAGTCTGCCGCGATCCGGTGATGCGGTCAATGATGGGGAAATTATCCTCGAAGGAGGTGATCAGCTTGAGCAACTCGGAAGGGGAATGCGCATTCGAAGCAGGACTCAGCAGGATGGGACTGTAGCGCACGTTGCGCATCTCGCTGCGCTTCACGGCGATACCCTGCTGCACGCGGATGCAGACGTCCTCTATTTTGTTGGGGATGGAGTTCTTCTGGTTCTCGCGAAGGTAATTGCGCACCAGCTCGTCGAGGTTGGCGTGTAGGAAGCGTTTGAGGGACCGTTCCTTGTGGCGCAGCACCATGCCTATTTTGAATTCGTGCTTGTCGAGGATATAGACCTTGGGCAGGACCTGGCGCAACAGATCGGTGATCCCCTGGTGATAGGTGGCCACCTGGCGCGCGAGGCTTTCCACGAAGTTGCGCACGCGCGGCTCGATGGAGCGGTCGTAGTTGGGCGGCAGGAAACCCGATGACTTCAGGATTTCCATGGAATTGATCTGATAGGTGGCCTTGCGCAGCGGCACGAGCAGGCTCGGCAGCTCGCCATACTTCTGCGTGTCAATCTTGGCGAGGAGTTCTTTGAACAGTTCGTCCGCCGTGCGCCGGCAGGCCACCAGCGCATGGGTGAGGTGCGTGCAGACCACGCTCATGCCCTTGCGGAAGGGCAATTTCAGAGCCTCCTCGTTCTCGAAGCGGATCCAGTCCACCATGTGGCTGATGATGAAGCGGTCGTTGATGACGATGGGGTCTCTTTTCTGCGCGGCGTCGGAGAACAAGGTGTGGGCCTTCAGGGTGAGGTCGCCTTTGTCCTGCCACCAGTCGAGATCCACCTGGCCAAAGTTGAGGAAATTTTCCAGCGGCTCGCCGAGCTGCAGCAGCAGCGGGTTGTTCTCCACCGTAATTTCTCGAGTGACGAGCTCCACCAGGATGCGGGCGAAGTTGCGGATGAGCAGGTGCTCGGGGACCAGACGGCGCGCCTCGCCGCTCTTGGTCGTGCGGTCAATGTATTCCTCGTCCTGCAAGTAGCGAACGGTGACGACCTGGACGATGGAATCCTCCTCGCCGAACAGCAGGGCGCGGACGGAGTCGCGCGGGTTCTGGCTGATGCGGTCATAGGTGCTCGCGGACTTGGACTGGTGGATGCTGTCGGCCTCGCGGATGAGCGCCTGCGCGTCTTCGAGGATGCCCTTGAGGGTCGCCTGGGTATTCTTCTCATAGGGATCCTGCTGCAGCAGCACATCGCGGAAGAGATCGTAGAGCCGGCTCAGTTTGTCGCCTATTTCCTGGCCCTTGGCATCGCCCTTGGTGGGGATGGTGATGACGCTGCTTTTGGACATGGCTTCCCCGAGCACGTCCCCGACCTTGAAGGCCAGTTGCTGCAGGTGGGACTGGGCCTGTTGGCGCAATTTGTCGCGGCAGGCCTCGAGGAGGGGCCGCAAGGCCTCGAAATCGGAGCCCAGGGCGAGGGCGCGGTAGAGATAGGCGGGTCCGAGCGGCAGGATTTGCCGTCCCTCGTCGAGGACTGTCTTGGCGCTTTTTGCGATTTCGGCGGAGAGCCGCTGACGGGCCGCTTCGCCGGAAGCCGAGAGCAGGCCGCGCCGCGCCGCCCCCGCGAGCAGGATCCAGCCGCGGGCGCCATCGCGAGCCGCCAGGTCGCCGAGGAGGGCATCGAGGTGCTTGTCGAGGTGCGCGCGCGTCCAGGGCGAGCCGCGCGCGGTAGCCGCGACTAGGTACGGGGCGGCCGTGGAGATACGTCCATCCTTGAGATACAGATCGACGCGCTGCTGATCCAGGTAGTCGCGAAAACCCTCCACGAGCTTCAGCAAGCGCCTTGATACCCCCGGGGCGCCGCAGACGATGGCCCAAGGAGTGGGGATCTGCAGTTCCGACTGGATGACGCGCTGCATCGGGGAGTCTTCCCCGCCTTTGGCGCCCTGGCGCATCTCCAAGAACGCCGCGCAAAAGTCCACGACGGGATCGGGCGGCAGCAGACACTGCAGGCGTTGGAGCGTTTGAAGTTTCTCCCCGGCTTCGCCCTTGGCGCCGAGCCAGTCGAGGTTCACCGCCGCCTTGTCGCTCTCAGCTTGGGCGCCTTGGGCCAGGAAGGCTTCCTCCAAACGCTGCGCAAGCCCCGGATCAATGAAGGCCCTGAAAAAAAGCAGGCGAAAAATGTTGCGGCGCTGGGGAGCTGAACGGGGCACCTCGCCCTTGAACAGGAAACTTTCGGCAAGCTCGCGAGTGCGATCCTCGGGAAGGTTTTCGGTGTACTTGAGAGCCAGTTGCTGAGCCGGACGCGCGGCGTCGGGTTTTTCGGCCAAGCGCTTCCAGCCCTTCTCGTGCCCAGGCCCGAGCGACGCGTCCAGGCTCAGGCTCATCAGCAACTTCTGGAGTTCTTCAAGGTCCGATCCCCCGTTGGCCTGAGCGGCCCGGAGGCGCTGTTCGCGCCAAACTTGATCGCAGCGCTCGACGAGCTCCAGGATTTCAGCGCTCGAACTGGCCAGGTTCGCCGCTGATTCCAGGAGTTTCAGGGAAGGCTGGAGTTCCTTGATGCGTGCCAAAGCCAGGCCGCCACCTTCACCAAAAGCGCGCTGCAACTGTTCGGGGAGACCCTTGAGGTGCGAGGCCAGCTCGGCGATCAGCCCGCTCGGATCGAGCCCTCCGAGTTCAGAAAAACCCTTCAAAAGCTCGCAGAACTCCGCGACGCGGTTCTGGGAAAGGAGCTGCCCGGCCATTTCACGCGCGCAGGCGCCCTCCTCGCAGCTCAATCGCAACGCGGCGTCGGCGAAAAGCCCCTGCTCCAGACACGACTCCACGAAGTGCTTCGTGGCTTCCCGGCTCCAGAACGACGCGGTTCCCTTGAGGTAGGTGCTGTCCAAGGAAGTGACGATAACCCGGGGGCCGCATTCTAAGCTGCGATTGCACAATGCCAATCGCGCTTTAGATTGGGGATCATCAATGTCTGCCATTTGCCGCGCGTGCGCCTAGCCTTCCCCTCTCGGAGCGCTTTCCTTTGCCTGTTCACGGCGCTGCTGGCGGGTGGCTTTCCAGCTCCCGTCTCGGCCGGAGTGGAGCAACTGCGTTCCGTCAGCGAGGCTTTCCGCCGGGCGGTGGAGCGTATCCGCCCCAGCGTGGTCACCGTTAAAACCAGTTTCCCGCCCTCCGCGGGCCGCCCGCGACCTCCCACTGATCTCCTGGATCCCCGCGGACGGCAGACGGGAGAGGGCACGGGGGTGATTTTCGACGCCAAAGGCCACGTCGTGACCAGTTACCACGTGGTGGAAGGCGCCGACGAGATCCGCGTCACCCTGGATGACCTGCGCGAGTTCAAGGCGACGCTGGTGGGCAAGGACTCCAAGACGGATCTGGCGCTAGTGCGCATCGAGGCTGAGAAGCTCGTTTCCGCCGATCTCGGCGACTCCGACGGGGTACAGGTGGGCGACTGGGCGCTCGCCGTCGGCAACGCCATGGGCTTCCGCCAGACCGTGACCCTGGGCATCATCAGCGCCAAGGGTCGCACGGGTCTGCGGACCGAGGAGGGGGTCTATGAGGACTTCCTCCAGACCGACGCCGCCATCAACCACGGCAACAGCGGCGGGCCGCTGTGCGACGTGGAGGGCAAGGTGATCGGCATCAACGCCATGATCGCCTCGGTTTCCGGCGGGTCGCAGGGGTTGGGATTCGCCATCCCCATCAACATGGTCAAAAGCGTGGTGGATCAACTGCGCGAAAGCGGCCGCGTGCGCCGCGGCTACCTCGGGGTGCGCATTGACAACCTTTCGCCCAGTCTGGCCGGCCAGCTTGGGTTTGCGGGCCTTGAAGGCGCCGTGGTCCAGGACGTGCAGGAAGGTGGTCCCGCTGGCGCGGCGGGCCTCAAGGTCGGCGATATCATCACCGCCCTGGAGGGCCGGCCCGTGCGCGACAGCCTGGACTTGCGCAACCGCGTGGCGCTCCAGAAACCCGGAGCGCAGGTGAAGATCGATGTGGCGCGTGGACAGCTCAGGCCTTCATTCCAAGTGAAAATCGGCATCCTGGAGGATGGGACCGAGGAGGACGAGGAGCGCTTCGGCCTGCGGCTTTCCATCCCTTCCGCGGCCGAGCTCAAGGCGCTGCATGCCGAGCAGGGCGTCTTAGTCGCCTGGGTGGCCGTGGATTCTCCCGGAGCCGGCGAGCTTGAGGAGGGGACGCTCATCACCAGCGTGGATCGCAAGCCCGTCAGGGATCCCCGCGAATTCTTTGATAAGCTCAAGGCCTCGCTGGCCGAAGATGATGCCGAGGCGCTGCTCTATGTGAAGACCAGCGACGGCGGATTCTTCTCGGTCTTCAGCCAGCCCCAGGGCAAGCCCTGACCAATTTCAAGGGTCTGCTGCTCACCGGGCCTTCGGGCGTGGGCAAGTCGTCCTTCGCCATCCGCCTGGCGCGCGAGCTTGGGCTCGATGTGCTGTCGGTGGACTCGATGCTGGTCTATCGCGGCCTCGACATCGCCACCGCCAAGCCCGCCGTGAGCGCGCGGGCCGGGGTTCCCCATTACCTCGTGGATATTTTGGAGCCCGAAGAGGAGTTCGACGCGGCGCGCTTCGTCAGGGAGGTGGCGCAAACGCTGCAAGTCGCCGCGCGTCCGCTGCTGGGTGTGGGCGGCACGCCTTTCTACATCCGCGCGCTCCTGCACGGGCTGGCGTCGCTGCCGCCGGCGCGGCCCTATGAGGAGTACCTCGAAGGGCTGGACAGTCCGGAACTCTGGCGCTGGTTGCAGCGGCTCGACCCCCAGCGCGCCAGTGTCCTGCATCCCCACGATCGCTTTCGCCTGGTGCGCGCCTTGGCCATCGTGCTCGCCAGCGGGCGCAAGGCTTCCGCCTTTCGGGATACGGGGCCCACCGCGCTCACGGGTGGGCCGCGCCTCGTCGGCCTCAAGATGGATCGCGCCGCGCTGCACCGTCGCCTGGAGCGGCGCATCGAGGAAATGTTCGCCCAAGGACTCGTGGAAGAGGCGCGCGCGCTATGGCCGCGCAAGCTGAGCCGCACCGCCGCCGCCGCGGTGGGCTACGCGGAGCTTTTCGAGCATTTTTCCGGACGCCTGAGCCTGGAAGATGCGCGCCAGCGCATGCTGCAGCGCACGCGCCGGCTCGTGCGCCACCAGGAAACCTGGTTCCGCAAACTGCCGGTGCAGTGGATCCCCTTGGAAGAAGGCGGGGACGAGGCCGCCTACCGCGAACTCAGGACCCTGGCCCTGGAGCACTACGGCGGGATGGCCGCGACGCCCGCCGTATCACCCCTCCGGCGGAGTTGACTTAAGGCGCATCCGAATAATGCGTACTTTCCTGGAGTTTTCACGCGGACGCAAGGTCGAGTAAAACCGGAACCCAATCGAGCTGCCGGGGGAATTTTCCACAGATTGCACAGATTAACACAGATAATAATCAACCAGGAATGTCATTTTTTTCATCAGTGCAAATCTGTGTAATCTGTGGATACTCCGGAGTTGAGGACACGGAGAACCGAGAACAAGCAGGAGGGGAGCCCTGCCAGAGGTACGCATTCTTCGGATGCCTGATTTAAGGCGCAGGATCTCCGCCAGGACGTGGGGTGGCTATCTCCGACATATTTCCGCCGGAGACCTGCTCCTGTTCCTCCTGAAAATGTTTCTGGTAAAGCGCGGAGACCTCGGCGTTGAGTTCCGCCGTTTTGCGATAGCGCTGCAGGGCTTGCTGAAAGGCTTTCTTTTCAGCCCCGTCCAGGATGGGATCCGCGCCAGCTAAGCAGGCCTTCACAAAGCTATCAAATAAGCTTCCCGTCCCCTCCACCGCTGGCCATGCGCCCGTGCCGCACCCCTGGGGATTTAACTCTTGAAGCGCCTCGCTCATGGCGGTCACAAGCCGCTCTTTCTTCGCAGCGTCCGGAACCTCGAAACCGTAATTCTTCAGCATCTCGATCTGGGAACGCATGGGAATCGTCTTCTGGTAACTCTGGTAGCGTTCATAACCCATAGGCCCGAGCAACGAGCGCAGATTGTCCTCCAGCCCGTCCTGGGCTGCCTTTACAGCGTCGGCGTACTGCGTCACCCTATCCGCCGTTGCAGCGCCGTCCGTGAACGCCCGCCCGAGCTCCAGCAGTTTCTGCAGGTGGACCAGTTGTTTCTCTTTGAATTGCTGGGCCACAACGGGATCGATTTTTTCCAGGAACGGAGCCCATTGCTGCGCGATATCTTCAGCGCGCTTCTGCTGCAACGGCTCTTTCATGGCGGGGTCTTCCATCATCTTGCTCAGGCTCTCGATGTAGGGCTTCAACGCGGCAGGAGCAGGGGCTGCTGGTAGTCCCGTCGGCTCCGGAGCGGTCGTCAGCGCGGCGGCTGGGGAGCTGGACTGTGGCAATGCCGAAGCCGGCGAGGCATTGGCCGCGGCCTGGATCTTCTCAATTTCCGCCCGGTCTTTTACCCTCTCGCCAGCGAGTTTCTCGGCCCGGATCACGGCCAAGTCCACCGCGTCTTGCTTTTTTTTAATCTCGACCTGCAAGGCCGACTGAGTTTTCTCAAGCTCCCAGATACGCCGGTCGCGCGCGGCAATCTCTTCATTCAAGCGTTTTTCCTTGGCGCCCGCCGCCACCCGTTCATGCGTGAGCCGGCGCTCCAGTCCTTCAGCCCGCTCCGAAATTTGGAGCCCGACGAAAGGCAGCGTGAGCAGCAGAACGGCCGCAAAAATCCAGCCCGTGAGCTTCATCGCCGCATTCTAGTATCGCGACACGCAAATAACGCAACCAGGTCCGTTCGTGCTGAGCTTGTCGAAGCATGAGCGGACCGACCCCACCGCCGTCCACCCTTCGACAGGCTCAGGGCGAACGGCTTTTCGACCGGCTAAACTATAACGTTTCATTACTTGCGTGTCACGATACTAGCGGCCAGAACCCGCGACAAAGCCGCGCCGGCCGTCCTCACGGCGCCACCAGACCCGTCGCCGGGATCTGAGGCATGAAAATGCTTTCCATCTTCTGGCGCTGATCCACGGCCGCCTTGAGGGAAGCCTTCTCCGTGTCGTTCAGCAACGGCGCAGCGCGATCCAGAAAGACCTGCCGGGATTCGTTCCTGGCCTTCATGATCTCCGGCAAACTCTTGGGGCTAGCTCCCGTTGACCCATAGTTGTTTTTTATGTTTTCCTGCATGATGTTGACGAGCTGCTCGTTCTTAGCTTCGTCCTGGAGCTTGAAACCGTTGTCCTCGAACTGCTGGAGC
>JAHFOS010000191.1 GCA_023261545.1 bacterium | reverse complement strand
CGCCATCCGCTCATCGGACCCAAGAACTGATAACGTGATACACGAATAATGAAACGCAATAATTCAGCTGGTCGCAAAGCCGTTTGCCCTGAGCCTGTCGAAGGGTGGACGGCGACGGGGGCGCGGTTCGCTCGTGCTTCGATCCTTCGACAGGCTCAGGACTCAGCACGAACGGACCTGAGTGCCGACACCAAAAAATATTGCGTTGTTTGCATGTCGGGGCTCTAACCATGTCCACCGCGACCAAGCCCGTCTCCTTCGCCGACAAACGCCGCTTCTACGCCAGCCGGCCCGCCACCCAGAAGGACATGCTGCTCAACATCGGCCCCTCGCACCCGGCCATGCACGGCATCGTGCGCATCGTGGCCGAACTGGATGGCGAGATGATCGTGGGCTCGGACGTTCAAATCGGCTATCTGCACCGCGCCTTCGAGAAGATGTCGGAGCAGGGGCCCTGGGTGTGCACCATCCCTTACACCGACCGCCTGAACTACGTCTCGCCGCTCATCAACAACGTCGGCTACTGCATGGCGGTGGAGAAGCTGCTCGGCATCTCCACCCCGGAGCGCTGCCAGTACATCCGCGTGCTGATGTCCGAAATCTCGCGAGTCACCGACCACCTCACCTGCGTGGGCGCCTCCGCCATGGAGCTCGGCGCCTTCACGGTGTTCCTGTACATGATCAAGGCCCGGGAATGGCTGTGGGAGCTCATCGAATCCGTGACCGGGGCGCGACTCACTATCTCCTACGCGCGCATCGGCGGCGTGAAGGCCGACTTGCCGGAAGGCTTCGCTGAAAAGGCCAAGGGCGTCTTCGCCCAGGTCCGCGACGTCATGGTGGAGGTCGAGGGGTTGCTCAACCGCAACCGCATCTTCGTGGACCGCATGAAGGACGTGGGCGTGGTGACGGCCGAGGACATGCTCTCCCACGGCGTGACCGGCCCCTTCCTGCGCTCCACCGGCGTGGCTTTGGACGTGCGCAAGGACACCCCCTACCTCATCTACGACAGGCTCGACTTCGACGTGCCCGTGGGCGAACATGGTGACAACCTCGACCGCTACTACGTGCGTGTGGAGGAGATGCGCCAGAGCCTGCGCATGTGCGAGCAGGCCTTGGCGCAAATGCCGGGCGGGGCCATCAACGTGGACGGGCTGGAGGACCAGGACATCGCGGCCGCCGAGTTCGTGGACAAGTCCAAGCGCGGCGGCACCTGCGGTACGAGTCGCGCCCATGTGAAACTCGACCCCACGCTGGAAGGCAGCACGCGCGGGCATCACGATCAGGTTTACAACCAGGACAAGCACGTATCGCTGCCCGAAAAAGAAAAAACCTACGGCACCATCGAAGGGCTCATGAACCACTTCAAGCTAGTGATGCACGGCCACGGCGTGCGCCCGCCCGTGGGCGAGGCCTACATGGCCGTGGAGGGCGCCAACGGCGAGCTCGGCTTCTACGTCGTGAGCGACGGCTCGGATGTGCCCTATCGCGTGCGCGTGCGCCCGCCCTGCTTCCCCATCATGGCGGCCTTGGCCGACATCCTCAGGGGCGACGGCATGGCGGATATCGTGCCCACCTTCGGCTCGGTCAACATGATCGGCGGGGAGCTGGATCGATGAGCGCGGATCACGGACACGCCGCCTCGACCCCAGTGCCGCCCGTCAAGCTCAAGGTGGACGTGAAGCAGGTCTTCGCGCGCCTGGAGCCGCGCTGCCAGGAAATCGCCGCCAAGTACGACCGTCGCCAGGCCGCGCTGATTCCCGTGCTGAACCTCTGTCAGGAGACCTTCGGCTGCATCACACCGGAAATCGAGGAGGTAGTGGCGCGTTTCATCGGCATTTCAGTGACCAAAGTCCACGAGGTGCGCAGCTTCTACACCCTTTACTCGACCACGCCGCTGGGCCGCCACCGCGTGCAGGTCTGCCGCACGCTCAGTTGCGCCCTGCTCGGAGCCGAAGACGTCATCGAGCGCGTGGGCAAATGCCTGGCCGCCATGCCCGGCACCACGACGCCGGACGGCCGCGTGAGTTTCGAGGCCGTGGAATGCCTGGGCGCCTGCGAGCTCGCCCCCATGATGCGCGTGGACGACCACTTCGAGGGGCCTCTGACCCCGGAGAAGGCCGAGGAAATCGTCAAGAAATTGGAGTGATCAGCAGTGTATTCTTGGCGAAACATGATACTATGGGCGAGCGCGGCGATGCTGTTCGCGGGTTGCTATAGTGGTGGCACCAGATACTATCAAAACGGGCAAGTCAGATGGCGCGACTTTCAGGATGGACAGGGTCGGATTGAAAAGACGGTTGTTTACTACGAGAGCGGTTCTGTTTACAGCGTTTCGCAATACAACCATGAAGGTGGCCCCAGCGAGTGCATCGTCTATCGTCCGGACGGTTCCGTGAAAGAGAAAAAGAACTTCGACGCGAGCGTGGCCATCAACAGGCCCTGTCCTGTCGGTAGCCGGTCTCCCGGCTGTTGCAAATCAAGTCGCCCGTAGTCTCTAGCCATGCAGCACGAACGTTTCCTCAGCACGCGCTTCAATACCACCGAGTTCCAGGACCTCGGCGCCTACCGCAAGGCGGGCGGTTACGAGACCGCGAAGAAGGCCATCACGGCCATGACTCCGGCGCAGATCATTGACGTGGTGAAGGCTTCCAACCTGCGTGGCTTGGGCGGCGCGGGCTTTCCCGCCGGCATGAAGTGGAGTTTCATCCCCAAGGATAACCCCAACCCGCGCTACTTGGTGGTGAACGCCGACGAGGGCGAACCCGGCACCTTCAAGGACCGCTACCTCATGGTCCACGATCCGCATCGGCTCATCGAGGGCATGATGATCGCCAGTTTCGCCATTGGCGCGCACAAGGCTTACATCTACATCCGCGGCGAGTACATCCGCCCCGCCGACATCCTGGACAAGGCCATCGCCCAAGCGCGCGCGGCGGGCGTGCTGGGACCCAAGTGCCTGGGCTCCGACTACGCCCTGGAGATCGTGGTCTTCCGCGGCGCGGGCGCCTACATCTGCGGCGAGGAAACGGCGCTGCTCGAATCCCTGGAGGGCAAAAAGGGCCAGCCGCGCCTGAAGCCGCCCTTTCCCGCCGTCATCGGGCTTTTCAACTGCCCCACGGTGATCAACAACGTGGAGACGCTGTGCTGCGTGCCCTACATCCTGGAGCGCGGCGCCGACTGGTTTTCCAAACTCGGGGCCGAAAAGAACGGCGGCAACCGCCTTTTCTGCCTGAGCGGGCATGTAAAGCGTCCGGGTGTTTATGAGTGCTCCATGCGCGTGACGCTGCGTGAGCTCATCTACGAGCAGGCGGGTGGCATGCGCGAGGGACGCACCTTGAAGGCGGTTATACCCGGCGGCATCTCGGCGGCGATCCTCACGGCTAACGAAATTGACACGCAGATGGATTTCGATTCGCTGAAGAAGGCCGGCACCATGGCCGGTTCGGGCGGCGTGATCATCATGGACGACAGCACCAACATGGTGAAGGCCCTGTGGAACGCCATGCAGTTCTTCTCGCACGAATCCTGCGGCCAGTGCTCGCCCTGCCGCGAGGGCACGGGCTGGGCCTTCAAGGTCGTGAGCCGCATGCTGAACGGCCAGGGCCATAAAAACGACATCGCGGCGCTGCTGCACGCTTCGCGCAACATGATGGGCACCACCATCTGCGCTTTCGGGGACGCCGCGGGAACGCCGGGCGTGAGTTACATCCAGAAGTTCCCCAAGGAATTCGAGGAGCGCTGCACGCATGCCTAAGCTCACCATTGACGGCAAGGAAGTGGAGGTGCCCAAGGGCACGCGCCTCATCGAGGCGGCGCGCAAGCTCGGCATCGAGGTGGCGCACTACTGCTACCATCCGGGGCTGCCCATCGCCGGCAACTGCCGCATGTGCCTGGTGGAGATCGAGAAGAATCCCAAGCTGCAGATCTCCTGCCACATCGAGGCCGCCGATGGCATGGTGGTGAAGACGCAGTCGGCACTCGCAAAACAGGGTCGTCAGAACACCCTGGAGTTCCTGCTGCTCAACCACCCCGTGGACTGCCCGGTCTGCGACCAGGCCGGCGAATGCAAGCTCCAGGACTACTATATGGAGCACGGGCTACACGATCCCAAGTTCGATGACAACAAGGTGCGCAAGAGCAAGAAGGCCTTCCCCATCGGCCCCAACGTGATGCTGGACACCGAGCGCTGCATCCTGTGTTCGCGCTGCGTGCGCTTCACCGACGAAATAACCAAAACCCACGAATTCGGCATCTTCAACCGTGGCGACCACTCCGAGGTCGGCTTGGTGCCCGGCAAGTCCCTGGACAACCCCTACTCCGCCAACGTGGTGGACATCTGCCCGGTGGGCGCGCTCACCGACCGCGACTTCCGCTTCAAGTGCCGCGTGTGGTACCTGGGCAAGACCCCCTCGGTGTGCACGGGGTGCAGCCGCGGCTGCAACATCGAGATCGACTACGACCGCCTACGCCCGCACAAGAAAGCGGGTCACGACCGCATCATGCGCTTCAAGCCGCGCGAAAACTCCGAGGTGAATAAATGGTGGATCTGCGACGCTGGTCGCTACAGCTACAAGCTCATTGACCACGGCCGGCTTGTAGCCGCGAAGCAGTCCGGTATTGACGCGAGCCTCGATGCCGCGCTTGGCGAAGTCGCGGGTTTGCTGGCCAAGGCCCGCGAACAGGGCCGCAGCGGGCGCATCGGCGTTCTGGCTTCCCCGGACATGACCAACGAGGAGCTTTTCCTGGTGCGCCAGCTCTTCCGCGAGGAGCTCTCGGCGGCCCTCGCCTTCGAAATGGCCGAGCCCGCGGGCCACAAGGACGATTTCCTCATCACCGCCGACAAGCATCCCAACCGCGCTGGAGCGCGCGAGATCCTGGGAACGGGCCTCGCCAAAGGCGAAGAATTGCTGGCCCGCGCCGCGCGCGGCGATCTGGTCGCGCTGCTGGTCTTCCACTGGGACATCGCCGCCCTGGCCGGCGCCGACAGGCTGGCCGCCGCCGCCCGTGGCGCGCCGCTCTATGTCTTCGCCACGCATGAGAACCGCACCACCTACGCCGCGCGCTTCGCGTTGCCCGTGGCGAACTTCGCCGAGCAGTCGGGGACTTTCACCAACTGCCAGGGCCGCGTGCAGCGCATCGCGAAGGCGGTGGAGCCCTTGGGCGAGTCACGGCCCGCCTGGAAAATCCTGTGCGAATTCTCCGATGCCTTGCGCCTCGGCTGGACACACGAATCCGCCGAGAGCGTCTTCGCTGAACTTTCCGCGTCCGTCCACGCCTTCGCCGGCATGAGCTGGCAAACCCTGGGCCACGCGGGCGCAACCTGGAAACAGGGCCAGCCTCAGGAGGCCGCCGCCGCGCGCTGAAAGTCCCATGGAACCCATGATCCTCGATATGCTGCTCAAGGCCGGGCTCGGCCTCATCATCCTGGGGATGGTGCTCAACATCGCGGGACTGCTCACCTGGGTGGAGCGCAAGCAGAGCGCCCTGATGCAGGACCGCATCGGCGCCAACCGCGCCGCTATTTTCGGGTTCACGGCCCTGGGGCTGCTCCACGGCATCGCCGACGCCGTCAAGATGTTCACCAAGGAGGATTGCATGCCCAAAGGCGCGCACCGCTTCATCTTCAACCTGGCACCGGCCATCTCGGTGGCGTTCGCCATGGCGGCCTTCGCCGCCATTCCCTTCGGCAACACCCTTACGCTGTTCTCACGCACCATCAACCTTCAGGTGGCGGAACTCGACGCCGCGCTGCTTTTCGTGCTGGCCGCCATGTCCATCGCGGTGTACGGCGTCATCCTCGCGGGCTTCTCCTCGAACAGCAACTACGCGGTGCTGGGCGGCATGCGCGCGGCCAGCCAGATGCTTTCCTATGAGATGTCCATGGGGCTGTCCATCCTGGGCCTGGTGCTGCTCAATGACACCATGAACCTGCAAGAGATGGTTCGCGCCCAAGGCGGCACCTGGCTGGGCTTCATCCCGCGCTGGGGGGTATTCACCCAGCCCCTGGCCTTCCTGGTTTTCACCACGGCGGTCCTGGCCGAAACCAAGCGCGCGCCTTTCGACCTACCCGAGGGCGAGTCGGAGATCATCGGCTACTTCGTCGAGTACAGCGGCATGAAGTTCGGCATGTTCCTGCTCACCGACTTCATCGAGACGGTCCTCGCCGCCTGCCTGGTGAGCGTGTTCTTCTTCGGCGGCTGGCAGATACCGGGCCTGCACGCCACGGGCTTCCACTTCCCCTGGGGGACCACGATTCCGCTCCCTCCCCTCGCCGTCTCGCTGCTGGGCGTGGCCGCCATGATGACCAAGGTCGTCTTCTTCAACTGGCTGTTCATGGCGCTGCGCTGGACGTTGCCGCGCTTCCGCTACGACCAGCTCATGCACCTGGGCTGGAAGATCCTGCTGCCGGCTTCCATCGCCAACGTCCTCGTCACTGCCGCCTGGGTCGCCTGGAGGGGTTGAAATGGCCGCCAACGTCAAGGTCCTGAAACGCCGCGAGCTCACCTGGTGGGAGAACACGTTCCTGCCCTCCATCTACGCAGGCTTGGTCATCACATCGCGGCATTTCTTCGGCAACCTTGCGATCCACATCAGCCACGTCTTCGGCTTGAGGAAAAAGGAGCGCGGGTCCACGACCTACCAGTACCCCGAGGAGAAGCGCCCCCTGGCGCACCGCTACCGCACGCGCCACCGCCTCATGAAGCGCGACAGCGGCGAGACGCGCTGCGTCGCCTGCATGTTGTGCGAAACGATTTGCCCCGCCCACTGCATCGCCATCGTGGCCAAAGAGCATCCCGATCCCGATATCGAGAAGATGCCGGCCTCTTTCGATATAGACCTCGGCAAGTGCGTCTATTGCGGCTTCTGTGTCGAGGTTTGCCCCGAAGACGCCATCCGCATGGACACCGGCCGCCTGGACATCGCCGCCTACAGCCGCGGAGGCATGATCCTCAATTTCGACCACCTGATGAACCCCGAACTGCCCGTGTTGGACCCGGCCAAGCCCGTGGCGCGCTGAAAAACCCTCCCTCCCTTTTCCGGGGAACCGTGAGGGGAAGAGGCGTAAACGAGAGCTGTCCGGTTTTGGGGCTTCGGCGCTTCATGAATCCCGTTTCGGCTATTTGTGACTGGCATTCTTGAAAAGTAGCCACCAGTAGCTACAATAAGAAATATGAAAGCCATCGGTATCAAAAACCTCAAAAACAAGCTCAGCGAGTACGTCAAACTTGCCGCCTCTGGAGAGGTGGTGCTGGTCACGGACAGGGATCAAGTGGTGGCTGAGCTTGGTCCGCCTCATCCGGATCGCAGCCCCACAGTCCATGATGCCCTCTTGGCCGACAGCATCCGCAAAGGATTAGTGCGACCCCCCGTGAACCGCCATGCTCCGCTTCCCGCCCGCCACCCGGTGATGCCGCTCAGGAAAATGTTGGAAGAGCTTGACCACGCCAGAGCAGATCGTTGATCTACGTGGACTCCTCGGTGCTGCTGGCCTACCTCCAGGCCGAGGATCGCTCCCCACCCGCCGCATTTTGGGAA
>JAHFOS010000190.1 GCA_023261545.1 bacterium | reverse complement strand
CCCCGGCCCCGTGGCGCAGGACTTCGAGCACCGCCGCGTAAGCGCAGCGTGAAATGCCGCTCAGCAGCCGCCGGTTGTGATGGACATGCAGCCGCAGCCTGCGGGGCAGGCTGAACACCAGGTGGCGGTGCGAAACGTCCTCGATGACCTCGCGGGCGAGAAAGTCGCCGAAGAGAAGCTGCCGCTTCTTGGCGCAGCTCGGGCAGAGCCGCGTCTTGCAGGAGAAGGCGAGCAAGCGCTCCGCGCCGCAGTCATCGCAGCGGATGCGCGCGAAACCGAAGTCGATGATGCCGCAGCGGAGGAAGCGCTCCCCGGCGCGGCGCACCACATGGCGTAAAGCTCCGTAGCGGGGCTCGAAGCGCTCGTCGTACTCGGAGAGGAAGCGCCGCCACCAACCGTCCATGATTTTCCACAGGGGCGTGGAGCGAACCTTGCGTGGCCGGTAGCAAGCCTGGGGGGCGAGGCGGGGGCAGGGTTCAGCCACCGAGGGCCTCTGTCTTGCGCGTGGACCCGGGACGTGAGCGGCACCAGCCAAACACGGGGGCAAAGGCCTGGGCGATGTGCGAGTCTGCACATAGAGCGAACAATAAGCGAACTATTAGGGCGCATCGGCAACACGGAGTGCTTCGCCGGCGTGTCATCCGGGCGGCGGGGGATCAGCTAGGCCGGTAGCGGCGCAGCAGGGCGACGAGCACGCCCTGAACCTCGACTTCGGCGTCCGCGAGCAGCGGAATGGGCTGCATGCGCCCGCCGGCGGCCTCCAGCCACGCTTGCCGGCCCTTGCGGCGCAGGGTCTTCAAAGTCGTCTCGCCGTTCAGCAGCACGGCGGCGACGTCGCCGTTTTCGGCGCTGGCTTGGCGGCGGATAACGGCCAGATCGCCGTCATGGATGCCGGCCTCGTGCATGGAATCCCCGCTCACCCGCAGCGCGAAGTGCTCGCCGGGACCGATGAAGTCCTGGGGAATTTCCACCTCCTCGCCTGGAACGGCATGGACGGGACGTGGCGGACTGGCCGGCGCTATCCCGAGCAGCGGCAGGCGCACGGCGCGGACAATGGCGGGTTCCTCGGCGGGAGAAAGCGGGCGGTAACGGCTGCCGTCGTGCCGAAGCGCTCCCTTGCGCAGCAAGGCGTGGATGTGCAGATGCACCGTGGCCTTCGAAACCAGTCCCAGGCTGCGGCGGATCTCATCGTAGCTGGGCGGCAGGCCGTCCGCGCGGTAACGCTCGGTGATAAGCGCGAGCACCGCGCGCTGGCGCAGGGTGAGTTTCGTGCTCATGAATGCGGTGATAATAACGAACACAAGAAGAACTTAAAGTGCTTGTGAGCAATGGCGCGCGCGTCTTTTAATTAGTTTTTATATTGTTTTGTATTATATATTAAGTATTGTAATCAGTAAAGACTAGTATATAATCTATTAATGCGCTCGTCCGTGGTTGATCTTCTGGCTTCCCAGGCACGGCGCTCGCTGACCAAGTTCGGGGCTGATCTATCCATCGCCAGACGCAAGCGCCGGCTAACAGTGCAGATGATGACCGAGCGCATCGGCATCTCCAAGGCCACCTACTTGCGTCTGGAGCGGGGCGATCCCACGGTGGCCATGGGTGCCTACGCCCAGGCGCTGTTCGTCCTAGGTCTCGGCGCTCCGTTCGGCGACCTTATTGATCAGCGCAATGACGAGCAGGGCCTCCTGCTTGAAGTCGAACACCTGCCCAAGCGGGTTGCCTCGCCCAAACACAGGAGCGAGGCATGAGGCGTCAGGTCCAGGTCTGCCTGGGTGCAACCAGCACGGCGGTTGGGGAATTGCGCTACGACCAGCAGGGTCGCCGCGAGAGCGCCGCCTTCGCCTATGCCTCCGGTTGGCTGGGGGATGATGAGCGCTTCGCCTTCGATCCGGCGTTGCCGCTGGTGAGCGGCTTCCAGTTCCACGCCCGCCGGGGCGAGGGTTCCCTGTTCCACGGCGCCATCGCCGACACCGAGCCGGACGGCTGGGGCCGACGGGTGATCCTGCGCGACCACGCCAAGCGCAGGGATATGGCCCGGAAGGCGGGGAAATCCGAACCGGCCCCGACTCTGGGCGCCCTCGATTTCCTGCTCGCGGTAGATGACGAATGTCGCGTCGGTGCCCTGCGCTTCCGCGACGAACAGGGACGCTTCCAGGGCTGCGCCGAGGACGGCACCCGGCGCACGCCGCCGCTGGTCGAACTGCGCCACTTGCTGACCGCCTCGCGGGCGGTGGAGCTGAACACCGAGACGGCTCAGGATCTGGCCTATCTGCGCGGGCGCGGCACCTCGCTGGGCGGCATGCGACCGAAGTGCTCACTGCGCGATGACGATGGCTGGCTGGCCATCGGCAAGTTCCCCAGCGTCAACGACGAGCGCGCCGTCACCAAGGGCGAGGTGCTGGCCCTGACCCTGGCACAGCGCGCCGGCATCCGCACAGCCAGGGGCCGACTGGTGGACAGCGATGACCTGCCCGTCGCCGTGATCCGCCGCTTCGACCGCCAAGCGGACGGCAGCCGCATCCCGTACTGCTCGGCCGCCACCCTGCTGGGCGTGGAGCGCGACGATCCGGCCGAGCACGCCTACACTGAGATCGTTGACGCCATCCGCATCCACGGCGCCGAAGTCCAGGCCGACATCGAGGAGCTGTGGAGGCGCATCGCCTTCTCCATTCGCATCAACAACGTTGACGACCACCTCCACAACCACGGATTCCTGCACCTCCGCCATGGACAGTGGCGGCTCGCCCCAGCCTTCGACCTGAATCCGTTCCCGGATCGGGTGCGCGAACTGAAGACCTGGATCTCTCCCGACACCGGCCCCGAGGCATCGCTAGCGGCGCTGCGCTCGGTGGCACCCTACTTCCGCATCACCCCAACCAGGGCCACCGCCATCCTGCGCGAGGTTGACGACGCCGTTTGCAACTGGCGGAAGGTCGGGGCGGATCTAGGCATGACCGGCCAGGAACTCGACGCTTTCGCGGAGGCCTTCAGCAAGCCCTGACCGTAACGTGTATCGCAAGAGCCCTGTGCAACACCGCTGTGCCGGGTTTTTCGCGGCTTGTATCTGCGAGCGGTTGCGCGAGCCAGCGACCGCGGCCAGACAGGATTGGGCTGCTCCGTCTCGGGCGGGATCGCGGGCGTGAACATCTATTCCGAAGGCTATCCTGGCCGCATGCGCAATGTCATTGAACCAAGGCTCGAAGCCCCGCGCGAGGGAAACGCCTGCCGCTGAGTTTTCTTCCGGACCCTTAAATTGCAATTGTCCGTCACAGAGACCGCCGCGCTCCTGAACGTCTCCGAGAAGGTTGTTTACAATTGGATCAAACAGGACGAGCTTCCGGTTCATCGCATCAATGAACAGTTTCGCTTCAACCGGGCCGAACTGCTGGAGTGGGCCACGGCCCGGCACCTCCAGATCTCTCCCGATATTTTCGTGGAGAAGTCGGGCGGGGCGCCCTTGCCCAGCCTTGGCAACGCGCTGCGGGCGGGTGGCGTGGCCTACCGGGTCGCGGGTGGCGATCCGCCGTCGGTCTTGCGCGCCATCGTGGACATCCTCAAACTGCCAGAGGAGGTGGATCGCGGTTTCCTGTATCAGGTCCTGCTGGCTCGCGAAGAGCTGGGCTCTACGGGCGTCGGGGACGGCATCGCCATTCCACACGTGCGCAACCCCGTCGTCCTGCACGTCCCCCATCCCACCGTCACGTTGTGTTTCCTCGAGCATCCCATCAGCTTCAAGGCCGTGGATGGCCAGCCCGTGGGTATCCTGTTCATGCTCATCAGCCCCACGGTCCGCGCGCACCTGCACCTGCTTTCCCGGCTGGCTTTCGTGCTGCGCCAGCAGGATTTCAAGGCGGTTTTGAAACGCCAGGCACCGCGGGAGGAGCTCATGAGGGCGCTGGAGAGCGCTGAAGCCACCCTGCCCGCGCCGGGAAACCCTAACGGCGGTGATCCTCCGGTGAGCGCTGGCGCGATTTAAGAGCGGCAAATGCCCACCACCGCCCTCCCCGTCACCCTCTCTTCTCCTCGCGTCGCCCCCGGATCCTTCCTCAAGATCCGCTACAGTTGGGAGGCGACGGAACCCCTGATGCGCGATAACTTCGTCTCGGTGCATTTCGTGAACGACCGCGGAGAGATGATCGCGAAGGATGACCACGGTCCCTCGGTGATCACCGGTTCCCCCGGATGGCGCGGAAAAATAAGTTACGAGCGCCGGGTCGTCATCCCCTCACCCCTTCCCGATTGCACCTGCCGGATCTCCATCGCCCTGCAGCACTCGCACACCGAACCTCCCGGTTGGAAACTGGAGGATCTGGAGACCGGTCCCGGCACCCGCGCGCTGGGAAGAGGCCGTGTGGACGTCGGCCAGATCATCTTCGACAACCAGGCGCCCCGCGCGGTCCCCGACACCCAGAAACCCGCCTCGCTGGATCTCAAACAGTGGAGGATGACCTTCAACGAGGATTTCAGCAAGCCGCTGGACATCTCCCCCTGGGGCCCGGGCACTCGCTGGATTACGCACACGCCGTGGGACGGCGATTTCGGCGACGCGGTGTTTGTGGACCCCAAGCCCGGCTTTCCCTTCGTCATCGAGAACGGAATCCTGCGCATCGAGGCTCGGAAGGACGAAACCCTCAAGGACAAGTGGAATCGAAAATGGGAGGCCGGCCTCATCGCCACCAACGATCCGCAGGGGAACGGTTTCTCACAAAAGTACGGTTACTTCGAGTGCCGGGCGAAGATGCCGGTCGGCGCGGGCGTCTGGCCGGCATTCTGGCTTTCCTCCAGCTTCGATCGCACGGATCCCAAAGGCGGCGACGATGGCAGCGTCGAGATCGATGTTATCGAATACTACGGCCACAGCCCGGGCTGTTACCAGGCCGCCGTCCATGTCTGGCAGCCCGCGCCCCACACCGCCGAGGGTTCCACCGTCACGATGAAACTCAATGAGGCCACCGACGATTTTCATCGCTATGGCGTGAGGATCGAACCGGACTTCATCACCATGTATTTCGATGGCATCGAGGTCTGGAAGACGCCAACCCCGCCTCAGCACAAGAAGCCCCTCATGATGCTTGTGAACCTCGCCCTTGGCAGCGGCTGGCCCATCGACCAGGTCCCGAATCCCTCGTACATGTACGTGGATTACGTGCGTGCTTACGATCACACGTGACAGGCTCGTCGCGCCCGTCAACAACGAAGCGATCTCCTGTAGGTGGCCGCGGTGAGGCCGCAGCGTTATGAGTTTTCCAACGGTTCCAACGGGGATTGACACAGCACTACGTACTCTATATGTTGCTTGCGGTGCTCCTGATGCTGAGCGTTAACCTGCCTTTCGGTGAATTCCTCGCGCGCCTTTTCGCGCCGTGATGGAACGCTGTTGGCGTTGACGGGGCCAGGCGCCAGCGCGTTATAAGAGCGGCACGGGATGTCGGGTGTGGGCATGATCCTCGTTGCGCTGGCCATCATCGGTTCCAGCGGGGTACCGGGCTGCCTGTTTCCCGCGCGGTCAACGGCGGGGCCGCGCGCGGCGGCGCTGCTCATGGCGCTGGGCGGGCTGCTGGGCTTATGGGGCGTTGCGCTGTCGCTGGGCGAGCCCGCGCCCTCCCTGCGCGTGCCGTGGTGTTTGCCCTGGGGCGAGTTTTCCGTGGCTTTGGACGCCATCAGCGCCATCTTCCTGGTGCCCGTCTTCGTCGTGCCGGCGCTCGGTTCCCTCTATGCACTGGGGTATTGGCATCCCCGCGAGCATCCCGAGAACTCCCGCCGCCTGAGCCTGTTCTACGGGTGTCTGGCCGGCGCCATGGCGCTGGTGACCCTCGCCAGGGATGGCGTGCTCTTCCTCATCGCCTGGGAGCTCATGGCCCTCGCCGCGTATTTCGCCGCCACCGCCGAAGACGACAATCCCGAGGTCAGGCGCGCGGGCTGGATCTACCTCATCGCCACGCACATGGGAACGCTGTTGCTCATCGCCATGTTCGCCCTGTGGCGGCGCGAGTCGGGTTCCTTCGCCCTGGAGCCGGCCCATGTCTTTCCGGCGCAAATGGCGGTAACGATCTTTCTTTTGGCGTTGACGGGGTTCGGATTCAAGGCGGGGCTCATGCCGCTGCACGTCTGGCTGCCGGGCGCCCACGCCAACGCGCCCAGCCACGTCTCGGCGGTGATGTCGGGCGTCATGATCAAGATGGGCGTGTACGGCATCGTCAGGATGACCGCCCTGCTCCCCGCGGTGGAAAGCTGGTGGGGCGCCTTGCTGCTGGCGCTGGGAGCCATCTCGGGGGTGGCGGGCATCGCCTTCGCCATCGGCCAGCATGACGTGAAGCGCCTGCTGGCGTACAGCAGCATCGAAAACATCGGCATCATCGCCATGGGGTTGGGGCTGGCGCTGCTGGGCCGCGCGCTCGGCCGGGCGGACTGGGTTGTGCTGGGCCTGGGCGGGGCGCTGTTCCACGTTTGGAACCACGGCCTGTTCAAGTCGCTGCTGTTCCTGGGCGCTGGCGCGGTCATCCACGCCGCGCACACGCGCGACATGAACCTGCTCGGAGGCCTCGCCCGGCGCATGCCGCGGGTGGCGCTCCTGTTCACCGTGGGCGCGGTCGCCATTTGCGCCTTGCCCCCGCTGAACGGCTTCGCCGGCGAATGGCTGCTCTACCTCGGCTTGCTGCGCACCCTGGACCACGGCGCGGGACCGGAGTTCCCGGCGGCGGCGACGGGCGCGGTGGCCCTGGCGCTGATCGGCGCGCTGGCCGTAGCCTGCTTCGTGAAATTTCTGGGAGCCGTGTTCCTGGGCTCACCCCGCGGCAACGCGGCGCAGAACGCCCACGATCCACCCTTCAGCATGGTCGCTCCCATGGCGTTGCTGGCGGCTGGTTGCGTCTTCCTGGGACTGTTCCCCGCCGTCGTCGTGCCGCTCCTCGAAGCGGCGGCGCGGAAATGGGCGTCTTGGCCCGAACCCATGGCGGCGTCCATCGCGTCGCTGGCGCCGCTTTCCTGGATCACGGCGCTGGGGGGCGCCCTCGTCGTGCTCGCGGGGATCATTGCCCTGGCCCTGAAAGCGCTGCCGCGATCAGGCTCGGTGGCCGCGGCGGGCACCTGGGACTGCGGCTACGCCGCACCCACGGCGCGCATGCAATACACCGGATCCTCTTCGGCGCAATCGCTGGTGGGCCTGTTCGCGTTCCTGCTGTGGCAGAAGTGCCGGACCCCGGCCATCCACGGCCTCTTTCCCAACCGCGAAAGCTTCAAGAGCCTCGTGCCGGATGTAGTCCTCGACCGCCTGGCCGTTCCACTGTTCCGTCTGGCGGGCCGTCAGCTCTCCTGGCTCAGGCTGCTGCAACAAGGGCAGATTCAATGGTATGTGATCTACATCCTCCTGACCGTGATCGCGCTGCTCGCGTTGGGCTGAAGGGGGATGCGGTCATGGCGCGTATTACAGAATTCACCGAAAAAATCCTTAAACGCCCCTTTGGGGGTATCAAAACATGCGAATGGGGCCCGCCAGCTTGTTTTGGATCACGACAGTCTACAATCACCGTCGTCAAGCGGCCGG
>JAHFOS010000050.1 GCA_023261545.1 bacterium | reverse complement strand
AACAACGAGCGCCATTTTCGCGTCGAGGTGGGCCGCAAATCCATCCGCGTGCTCTATTACGCGCGTTCCATCGGCGCCGAACTCAAGCACCTCCGAGCCGAACTGGCGCGCGATCCCTCCGTGACCTTCACGGCGCTTTTCCGCACCCGCGAGGAGCGCTTCGCTCTCGCGGGCGAGCGCAAAGCCGGCGAGGAAGCGGCGGCGGGATTGGAGGAATTTCCGGCGCAGGAAAAACCGCTCTCCGCCTTCGATGTCATCATCCTCGATTCCTTTCCAGCCGGCGAATGGACGGCGGGACAACTGCAAGCGCTCTCCGCCTGGGTGGACAAAGGCGGATCGGTGGTGTTCCTGGCCGGGGCGCAATCCTACGGAGCGGGAGGCTATGCCGGCACGCCCCTTGAAGCCTTGCTACCCTGGCGCATCGAAAACGGCCGGGGAGCCCTGGAGTCCGGCTCCACCGCGCTTCAAGCCGCGCCAGGAGCGCGCTCCCACCCCATGCTGGCGGGGATCGAGGACTTCTTCGCCAATCCCGCCGAGGCTGTTTCCGAAGGAATGCAGGATCCCGGCCCGCTCAAAGAGGGCGCCCAGCCCCTGCTGGAGGCCACGGGCGGCCGGGCGCGTTCCGCCGTGGTCTTCATGACTTGCGGGCGCGGCAAGGTGCTGGCCTTCGCCACCAACACCCTGTGGCGCTGGTCGCGGGGAACCCCGGCGCAGCGGCGCGCTTACGGCCTGCTGTGGCGCCAGGCGGTGCGCTTCCTCGCCGGAAAATCCGAGCGCGCCGGGCTCATAGCAGCGCGCTGGAACGCCACGGCGCTACGACCAGGAGAAGAAGCCGAAGTGCTGCTCGAAATCCCCTCCGCGCGCGCCGGCGAAGACTGGCGTCTGTTCGCCACGCTCCAAAGCCAGAGTCAGAGTCCGGGGGCGAGCGTGCCGGTGGCCTGCGATCCCGTGGAAGGCCGGCCCGGCAGCTTCCGCGCGCGCTTCACCCTCAAGGAAAGAGGCGCGGCAACCTTCAAGGCCGTCCTGCACCAGGGAGATCGCCAAGCCAGCCTCTACGATCGCGAAATCGAGGTCCTGCCACCACCGGAAGAAGGCTCGCGCCTCGCACTCGACGAAACCCTGCTCTCAGGCCTGGCCAAACGCAGCGGCGGCCGCTACAGCGCGGAGGAAGGCCGCGCGGACTGGATCACGGACGTCGCCGCAACGCTCTCCGGCGAAGAGCGCCGCAGCGAATTGCGCCTCGTGCAAGCCGGAACCCCCTGGCCCTGGTTTCCCTTGGGCTTTTGTGCGCTGCTGGTTGGAGAATGGTGGATAAGGCGCAGGATGAATTTGCCGTGAGAGTGGGGCGATACGAAAATGATTAGAGGCGCCTTTGGGAGTCAAAAACGTGTTTTCAAGATCAGAATTAGACCGATTTTAAGGCATCGCTTCAGAAGTATCGATCACTTGGCTTGGTTCGGCCCTGGAGGCATGGGATTGTTTTCTGTAAACAGGTCCGATATCGAACATTGTATTGTCCAATTCAGTAGTTGGAGGATGCAAAATATGTTTTCCATCTTGTAAATACCAGTACGAATACCTTGTTTGAGAACCAATAGGATTGACATTGCCATTTGACATTGGAATTTTGGGTTCTTCCTCGGGCGTAACTTCAATCACCTTTTCACGAATTGCAGGGCCACCGGGATACAGGAGACGCTCATGCTCATAAAATACTAGGCCGCAGCCAACCGAAAAGAACATAAATGAAAACACACAGGTCGTGACACAGAAATACAGAAAATATTTAAGGGCACTCAACGGTACGCCTCTTGATGGATCAGGCTCGAACCAATCTAAACAATTGGCACTTCAAGCTCGTTTCTAAATTTATCGATTTTTCGGCCTTATTCTTATGCTCTTTGCATTTCTTTGCGACTGAAAACGCAAAAGAGACGCTCTATTTCACGCATCGCCGCACGTATCCCTGGCACCGGATTTCAGGTGTCGAGTTCAAAACCATGTCAGCGGTAAACCTCACGGCGATGGCGCACGCGGTTGACGCGCACGACGCGAATTTCATCCGCTATTTCATAAACGACCCGGTAGTCGCCCACGCGGATGCGCCAGTCGTTTTTACAGCCGACCAATTTGCGACAGCCGGGCGGACGCGGATGGGTTGCAAGCCCCTGGATAGCGGCGATAACACGGCCGTGAATCTCGGAAGGCAACTTGGAGAGATCCTTCTCCGCGGCGCGTTCGAGCAGAACTCGATACGGGGTCACCCGCGGTTGCGTTGGGCGAGGTACTCCTCCAACGGGCGGTAGTGGAGTGGCTTCCGGCGTGCGCGCTTAAGCCCAGCGGCATCCGCACTGTCCTCCGCCCGTTCGAGTAGTTCCTCATAGTCCTTGATGGGAAGGATGACGGCTACGGGCTTACCCTTGCGTGTCACGACTTCGGGTTCGGACAGTGCTGTTTTCATGACGATCTTCGACAGGAGATTAGAAACAAGAAACATCCGCAATTTTATTGTGTCATGGGCAGAAACAAGTAAATCCCTTCGTCCCCCTGCCACGAAAAACAGGGAAAAGACCCGGTTTCCGTTAAAATTAAACGGTTATAATAGGGGAATGCCCGTTCCCATCCATCCCGTGAGCCCGACGGAGGCGCGTCGTTTCCTCGATGAAAAAGAAAACCGCCGTCGCGCCGCCCTGCACGGGCGTTACCTCGATGCCTGTCGTGATTTCGAGCGCATCGCACGCCACTTGGCGGAAGCCTACCGCCCCCTGCGCATCCGGCAGTGGGGATCGCTCCTGGACGAGCGTAAATTTTCCGAGATTTCGGATATTGATATCGCCGTGGAGGGTGTGGATTCCGTCGCCGTTTTTTTTCGCATGGCCGGGGATGCGATGGAAATGACGAGTTTCCCCGTGGACATCGTTGAAATGGAGCGCATCGATCCCCTGCACGCACAGAGCATCAGGGAGCGGGGTCGCGTCGTCTATGAGCGCCAAGACTGAGGTCTCGCTGCTCGTGGCGGACCTGCGCAGATGCCAGGCCATCTTGGAGAAAATTGACGCCTTTTATCGGGGCCTACAGGCCGTGGAACTCCAGCAATGGGGCAAAAACCGCGCGACAGGCATTCTTGTGGCCGAAGTCTTGGTGGACTATTACACCTGTCTGGAGACGGCCTTTCTCCGCGTTTCCCAGTTTTTTGAAAACAACCTGAAACCGGAACGCTGGCACCAGGATCTCCTGGAACGCATGTCCCTGCGCGTCGAAGGCGTCAGGGAGCCCGTGCTTTCCGACGAGAGTCGGCTCCTGCTTCTGGAGTTGCTGAAGTTCCGCCATTTCAAGCGCTACTACTTCGAGTTCGATTACGACTGGGAAAAGCTGGACTTCCTGCTCCTCAAGTACGAGCGGGCACGCCAGGGCGTTAGCTCCGATTTTGCGAGCTTCTTGAGATTCCTAGAGGGCATGACCTGAGGGCCCGGGTCCGCGTTCCCCGCGAAAAAGGCGTCTCCAGGGAACGAAAATCGCACAAAATTCGCACATGACGTGAAAATACAGCCATGAGATTCACTGGACGCACCCTTTCCTGAGCTCCCGAGTTCCGGATCCAATCATGCCAAGTGACGTTCATTATCTGACGGCGGATCAACAGGCCTCAAGGGCTGGCTCACCATGAACCCCCTGGAGCGCAACCCGGCGTTGCGCATGCGCGCCGGAACCTTTCTATTAGCCTTTCTCGCCACAAGCTGGTATCTGCTGCTGCTCAAAATCACCGGTCCCGACGTGTGGTGGAACCTCGCCGTGGGCCGCTACATCGCCGAGCAGGGCCGCTATCCCGCCAATGACGCCTTCAGCTTCGCCCCCATGAAAAGCGGCGCCATCCTGAACCAGGAGCAACTCGGCGACCTCCTGCTCTATGTCATCCACCGCTACGGCGGGGGAGATTGCGGGCTGCAGGCCTTGCGCGCCGCCGCCCTGCTGCTGGGGGTCGCGTCCTTCCTCGCCTGCGCGCGCTGGCGGATGGATGTGGTGACGCTCGCAGGTTCGGCCCTGCTAGCCGTGGGCTCGCTGCAACTGCTTTCCCTGCGCAAGGCCCTCCTGGGCTATATCTTCATGGCGCTGGTGGTGCTGTTGTGGCACCAGGCGCGCGTGCGGGGCCGCCTGTGGGTGCTCGGGTTCGGCCTGCCGCTGTTCTCGCTCTGGACGCGCTGCCATGGCAGCGTCCTGGTGGGGGCGGTGCTGCTGCTGCTGTTGCTGCTCGGCGAGGGGTTGGATCAAGGGCTGCGTTCCGAGCAGCGCGACCTGAAGCGAATAGCGGCGCTGGCCGGGTGGGCCGCCTGGGCTTGGCTGTGCACCCGCGAATGGGGTCTTGGCGATCGCCTGACGGGTTCGTCCCTTGGAGGGGTCGCGGAAGTTCCCGCCGCCGCCCCGCCGGGGACCACCCTGGCGCCGGAGTTTTCTTTTCGGGCCCTGGCGCGCTATCCCTTTCGCGGCGCTGGCGATGCCGGCAGCGTGGGCGAGTACGCCTACCCCCTCGACCATCCCTACATCGCCAACGTGCGCGCGCTGCTTTTGCTCGCCTGTGTTTACGGGCTGCACCTGCTGCGGGCCCTCGCGCACCGCCGGGTGCGTTTTGCCGCGGAATTGCCGGCCCTGGCCTTCCTGCTCCTCGGCTTCGGCTACCTGCGCACCACGGGATTCCCCTTCCTCGTCACCCTGCCCTTGCTCGCCTGGCGCTTGAGCGAGGACCCCTTGACGGGCGCCCTGTTCCACAAGCTGCGCCCGGCCATGAGTCTGTTCCTGGCCGCCGGCCTCGCCGCCACCAGCGCCACCGCCGCCGTGCAAAGCGCCCGGGGCCAACTCAGCCATTTCACGGGGCTCCGGGAATACGATACCGGCCTGGGGCGCTCGCGGCGTTTTCAGGATACCTTGCCGCGCTACGCCCTCGAACATTTCCCCAAGCAGCGCTTCATCCACTCTGACCTGGTGGGCAGCTACCTGCTCTGGGTGTGGTACCTCGATAAGCCGGTCTATACCGATGGACGATCCTCGCTCTACGACCCCGCCTTCCTGGAGGATTACCGCAAAAACCTCGGACGCGGCGCCGTGGCGCACTACGGCATCACCAAGGCGCTCTTCAGCATTCCCAACGACGATGTGCTGCTGCGCCACTACATCGGCAGGGAAGGCTGGCGGCTCATCGCCTTCGACACCAGCATGGCCCTGCTTTCCAAGCCCGGGAGCGATGTCGGGCCAGAGAGCGTGCCTGTTTATCTGGACAGCCCCGGCGCTTTGTCCCGGCTCACCGTGTTGGATCGCGAATCCTTGATGCTCTTCTTATGGGAGGTCGTGAAAGGCCTGCTGACTCAGGGACACTTGCCCGCGGCGCGCGCCTTCATCGAAGCCCAGCCCGAGCTCTGGGCCCTGGTTCCAAAAGAGAACCGCGATTCCCTGGCCGACGCCATCACCAAGCTTGAAAACGCCTTCGGAAAAACCGGACGGCTCAAGGCCGCGCCCTGAACCATGTCCCGGGGCCCCGTCATCTACCTTGAGGCCTATACCGTGCGCCGCATCCCCTACACCGAGGATTCCTGCATGCTCTCGCTTCTGAGCCGCGAACAGGGCCTCACGAGCGCCCTGTGGAAAGTGCCCGCCACGCGCCGGCGGCGACCCGGAGCGCCACAGGAGCCCCAGACTTTCTCGCTGCTGCGCGCCACCTTGCAGCGCGGCGGCGAGGATATCGCGCGCCTGCGTTCTTTTGAGGAACTGCCGGGTTCCTACCGCTTCGACCAGCAGGACCGCTACCTGCTGCTGTGCCTGCTCGCGCGCGCCACCCTGCTCACCGTCACCCGCTCGCCGCAGGAAGGGCAAGTTTTCGATCTGTGGCAGACTTGCGCCGGGCCCGCGCAGCAAGAAAAACTCGCGCTCCTCGACCTCCTGGCCGGCCTGCACGCCGTCCACGGCACCTGGCCTCTGCCCGGCCGCTGTGAGGAGTGCGGGCACGCGCTGCGCGGCAAAGCCGTCCTGGCGGGCTGGCGCTTGCTGTGCGGAGCCTGCGCACCGCCACCGCGACAAGAGCTTGCGGGCGCGGAACTCGTGTGGCTTCAAGGCAGTTCAGCCACACGGCCCGCCTGCACCGCGGAAACAGCGCGCCGCCTGGAAAAGTTCCTGGCCCTGCGCCTGCCTGGAAACCTCGGCTCCGATTGGATTTTTTCCAGGATCATGGAACAGTGGGACAAAGAGCGCCAGACTTGATAATCTCTGTTAAATTCCGATTGCAGATTTGAGCCAGAGCCGCGTTACTCGGACCAAAAACAACCCCGGCACAGCCTTGCGGCGCGCCTGGGTGCGCGCCCTCGGCATCCAGGAGCGGGCCGCGAAGCGCGGCTTCGACTGGCCCGAAGTGCAGCCCGTGCTCGCCAAAATAAGCGAGGAAGTCGAGGAACTGCGCGTGGAACTTCGCAAAGGCGACCGGAAAAAGGTGGAAGCAGAGCTGGGCGATCTGATTTTCAGCCTCGCCAACCTCACGCGCCTGCTGCGCCTGGACGCCGGGCGCGCCCTCAACCTCTGCTCGGACAAGTTCACCCGGCGCTGGGACTACATAGAGAAAGCCCTGCTGAAGAGCAGCCGGCGCTTCGAGGATTGCACGCTGCGCGAACTCGACGCGCTCTGGGACGAGGCTAAAAGACTAGAGAAATGTTGAGATAACTCAGGACGCCAGCGCCTCCCAGGCCTGCTTGAACCTCTGGTCGAGGGACTCGCGCTGGTTCTCGGGGACGGCGCCGGCCTCGCACCAACGGCGGCGCAGGTCCTCGGCCTCTTCGCGTGGCGGACGGCGCTTGCCCCGGCCCAGCTTGGCGGAGAGCTCCTGGGCCATCCATTCGCGGCGCAGCTTCTGGCTCACGTGCGGCGAATCTATGCCGGCGAGGATCTCCAACTGGAAACAGAGGCGCTCCTTCTTTTCGAGGTTGGCCAGACGCTCTCCTTCGAGATGGGCGGCGATTTCGTGCTCGGGGCTTTCGAGCAGCTTCATGGCGCGATCCAAACGCCCATCCAGGGCGTCTTTGCCGCCGCTGGCGATGAGCTGCTTCCATTCCGCGCGCAACGACTCCGCGCGCGCGCGCGCCGCGCCGCGATCCGGCTGTCCCAGCAGCAACTCGAACTCCTCGCAGAGCCGGCTCTTGCGCTCGAAAGCCTCCTGTTTTTCACGCCCGCGGCGAGCCTCGGCCTCGCGCCACTTGGCTTCAAACGCCGCCAGCGCCTTGGTGAAGCGGTGGGTGAGGGCTTTCTGGGGGCCGCCCGGCACCTTGCCGACGTCCGACCAGCGCGAGCGCAGGGTTTCCACCTCGCGCCGTGTCGCCTCGTCCTCCACCCCCTTCGCGAGCAGGGCATCGAGCGCGGTGCAGAGGTCCTCTTTTTCCTTGAGGTTCTGGCGCAGGGGCTCGAACTTCTTGTCCGCCTCCTGGCGCTTCGCGGTGTACACCTTGTCTATGGCCTCGCGAAAACGCTGCCAGATAGCCTCCGCGTCCTTCTGGGGCACGGGGCCGGAGGTCTTCCAATCGTCCTGCAACTTCTTCACCTCATCCAGGGCCCGCGGCCAGTCGCAGCGTGCGGCCCAATATTCGGCCTTTTCGACGAGCTGCGTCTTGGTTTTGAGGTTCTCCTCTTTCTGGCGATCGCGCTCGGCGTAATGCGCGCGGCGGCGCCGGAAGAAAGCGTTGACGGCGCGGGAGAAGCGCAGGTCGAGCTCGCGCTGTTTATCGCGCACCACCGGGCCGAGTTCCTTCCAACTCGCCTGGAGCAGCTTGAGTTCCTCGGCCGCGGCGTTCCAGTCCGCGCTCTCCTGGAGCTGCTCGGCCTTGGCGCACAAACCTTCCTTCTCCGCCGTGGCGACCTTGCGTTTCTCGTCCAGCTCGCGGAAAAAGCCGCGACAGAACTCGAAGGCGCGGTCGCAGGAACCCTTGAAACGCAACCAGAGCGCCTCGTCCTCCCTGAAGGAGGGGCCGATGGTCTTCCACTGGGCCTGCAGCAGCTTCACCTGGCGGGAAACCTCCAGCCCGTCCTTGCCCTCGCTGAGCTTTTCGGCCTGCGCGCAGAGTTCCTCCTTGCGCTTGGAGTTGGCCCAGCGCTCCCAGTCAATTTCGTTGAAAAGTTCGGCGGTGACGGCGCTCATGCGCTCGTTGAGCTTTTGCGCCTTGCGGTGCTGAACGTCGCGCAATTCCTTCCACTCGTCCAGGATTTCGCGCAACAGGCGCTGCTTCTCCTTGAGCTGGTATTGCGTGGTGCCGAGCAGATCCTCCTCGCGCTTCAGGAGCTCGCTGAGGCGCGCCAGCATCTTGCGTGGGTCCTCCTTCTCTTTCTCGCCGGCCCTGGCGATGACTCCGAGGACGGAAGTTTCATGGCTCTGCGCGGGCTGCTCAACGGCGCCGGAGCCGTTTTCCGGGGGCATAGCCTGCGCTGGAATTTCGGAAGCGGGAGCGGCGCCCTCCTGCATGAGCGCCAAATCAGCCGTCTCCGCTTCACCCGGGAGCCCCGAAACCGCGGCCTCACCGACGATATCTTCTTCCGCGTTCAAGCCCCCTCCTCAAGATAGCGCAAGACGAAATGGGCGATCTCGTCAACCGCAAAGGAAGCGAAAACTTGACGATAGCCCTCCCAGTCTCCTCCTCCCTCCAAAGCGGATTCGAGGAACAATCGCCGCTCGCGGTTCGGCAGGCGGCAGAGAGTCACCGCCTTGGCGCGCAGCGCCTCATCCCCCTTGATGGCCTCCAGGGTTGTGCTCATATCCTCAAGATATCCCACCACGTCCGTCTCAGTCTTTGAAATGGAGAAGCTCCTCGGCTCCGAGGACCGCCAGGGTTTTGCGGATGCCGGGGGCGAGTCCCGACAGGATAAGCTCCAGGCGCGCTTCGGTGAAATTCATGGCCTCTTCCACCAAGCCGCCGAAACCGGAGCTGTTGATATAGGTGATGCCGCTCAGGTCCAGGTGCACGCTCAGCTTCTCCTCGATGCAAGCATCCAAAAAGGCGAAGTCGGCGGAATTGACGATTTCGCCCTTGAGGGCATAGGTGTTGCGACCCGACTCATGCTTGATCAGTTCGGCTTTCATGGGGAAGATGGACTCGCGACAGCCTTGAAAAAGCAGACCTCAGTGTATTCCCCCGGCACCGTCTGCACTTGCCAGTCGTCGGAGAGTTCCTCAAGCAGGGAAAGCCCCCCGCGCTGGTCCGCCCGCTCCTTGCGGAAGTGGTAGGGAAAATCGTCAAACTCGATGCCGGCGTAGTCGCGCACCGCCAGGTAGATGCGGCCCGGAGCCAGCAGCGCGCGCAGTTGGGTGCGGTCGCGACCAGGTTCGATGGACCCGTAGAGGAAGGCGTTCATCAGGGCCTCGTCGGCCAGGAGTTTGATGCCGTAGATCTCTTCCTCGGGGAACTCGTGATGGGCGGCCAGCGCCGTGACGAGGTCCCGGTGATCGCGGACGTTGTGGTAACCGTTCGAGAACTCGCACACGAACTCCTCGGCCCGCAGCCGCCGCAAATCCTCAAGGAAATCTGGAAGTCCCTCGCTCACATAAACCTCGCGCTGACGTGGGCCCGGCAGCAGCGCGGGACAAACCTGTTCGAGCTTTTTAACGAGGAATTCGTCGGCATTCACGAAGCGCCCGCCGATGAAAAGGTGGAAGCCTTTCTTCCAGGAGGGCTCGACCCTTTGAATGGTGAAGTTGATGGGATCCAATCCTTCCTCGGCGATTTCGAGCAACGCCGTCTGACCCAGCAGCTTACCCTTGATGGCCGACAGCGGCGCGCGACCCGCCGCCACGGCGCCGTAAAGAGCGCTGGCATTCTTGAGGTTCACGAAAACAGCGACGCTGTGGGTGGAGACGTCGTGGGTGATGCCGTGCAGGGTGACGTCGCTTTCGAGGTAGAGCCGCACCCGCCGCAAAAATTCGGCGCGCCGATGCCTGCGCTTCTGAGGTTTGGCGCTCACGGCTGCTGGAGGGAACTGGGCGCGAAAAACCCCGAACCCAGGGAGATGGATGACGTGTGGCTGGCCATGATACCGGGTGGCGCCTTAGTTTGGACCACGGGCCAGGACTTCAAGTCAGCGAGCCTTGCGGAATTCACTTTTCACGTATTATTTCAAGACGTCAGAAAAACGGAGGCACGAGAACGATGGCCGTCACTCACGACATGATCGCCGCAAAGCTCGAAATCAACCGCACAACCGTGACTAAAGCCCTCAAGGGGGATCGCTCCATCAAGAAGGCCACGCGCAAAAAAGTGCTCGAAACCGCCACCCTGCTCGGTTACGACTTCAAGCAGAGCCAGCAGAATCGCCGCGAAGGCAAGCGTTATTTCATCCAGGAAGAGGTGGACGTCGTCATCCTGCACGCTCAGAGCGGAAAAACCCTGCTACGGGCTCCCGGCCTGCTCACCAACCTATCTTCGACCGGCGCGCTGCTGCAAGTGACGAACGCCGAGAATTTCGTGCTGCCGCTCGTCCAATTCCATCTGCGCCTGCTGTTCAGGGACGACTCCTACCCGACCCTGCCCGAGGCGCGGGTCGTGCGCGTGACCTTCTACAGCCACACCCAAATCGCCACCAAATTCTTGGATGGCCAGCGCGTGGACGATCAGGTGCTGGCGGACCTTGAAAAGAAGGCCTTCAACAAAATAGACGTCCAGAATTCGGCGCCGGCCTGAGCCAAAAGGTGCAGTCCAGCCGCCATATCCTGGTCTTCCACAGCCACTGCCCGGATGGAGCGGCGGCGGCGGCCACCGCGCTGCGCGCGCAGCGCAAAGCACACCTCGTTTACGGCCAGCACGAGAAGATCGATCAACAGGTGATGGATGCGGCTCAGCATGTCCACGAGGGCGGCTGGCTGTGGATCGCCGATATCTGCTGCAGCCGCGCGGCCCTGGAGGCGGCTTGCCAGACCCTCGTGGATCGCGGCGGCCGGCTCGGAGTGTACGATCACCACATCTCAAGCTCCTGGCTCAAGGATTTCCAGTTGCCCGGTGCGCTCAAAGGCGAAATCCACTTTGATGTGCAGCGCTGCGGGGCACGGATCTTCTTCGAAGCCCAGCTCACGGACAACAATGCGCGGCTCGCTCCCCTGACGGATTTCATTGACCTCACCAACGACCGCGATCTGTGGCTCAACAAAAAGCCCGCCAGCGTGGACCTGAGCATGCTGCACACCATCTACGGCGACGAGCGCTATATCCAGCGCTTCATCAAGAACCCCTCCACCGAACTCTCGCCCGAAGAGAAGGCGCTCGTCGCCTACGAGCGCGAGAACCTGCAGCGGCGCACGCATCGGATGCTGAGCGAAATCAAGATCAAGAAGGACGCCGCGGGCCACCGCTACGGCGTCCTGGTGGGCGAAGGCAAGTCCTCGGATGTCTGCAATGCCGCCCTCGAAAAGCTGGACCTCGCCTACGTCTGCATGGTGGACTTCAACAGCGGGCGCGTGAGCCTGCGCAGCCGCGACGACACCTTCAACTGCGCGGAGTTCGCGCTCAAGAAGGGCGGCGGCGGCCACGCCCGCGCTGGCGGCTTCCCCATCCCCGCCATACAGTTCGATCTGCACGGCTGAACCCGGCGCCCCGGCCCTGTACGTCAAGGTCCACAGCCTCGCCCTGAGCGGACTTGCCGTGCACCACGTGGACGTGGAGGTGGACACGGGGCGGGGGCTGCCCGGCATGGTGGTGGTAGGGTTGGCGGACAAAGCCATCATGGAGAGCCGCGACCGCGTGAAAACCGCCATGCAAAACGCGGAAATGCCCTTCCCGCGCTCGCGCATCACGGTCAACCTCGCCCCGGCGGACCTGCGCAAGGAGGGCCCGCTCTACGATCTCCCCGTGGCCCTGGGCATCATGATCTGCACCGGCCTGCTCGACTCGCGGCGCGATCTCGCCCGCCACCACGTCGTGGGCGAGCTCGCCCTGGACGGAGCCGTGCGCCCCGTCCACGGCGCGCTCACCTGCGCCGAGTTCGCGCGCCGCGCCGGCTCCACCCTGGTCCTACCCTTCGACAACTACCTCGAGGCGTCACTGGTGGAAGGACTGGAAATCATACCCGTGCGCCACCTCAAGGATCTGCTGGCCTACTTCTCCGGAGGCTCCACCCCCCCTCCCCCGCCGCCCATCGAGCCGGATGCGCCGCTGCCCATTCCCGACTTCTCCGAAGTCAAAGGGCAGCAGCAGGCCAAACGCGCGCTGATGCTGGCGGCTGGTGGCGGCCACAACGTCCTCATGGTCGGGCCTCCCGGCAGCGGCAAAAGCATGCTAGCCGAGCGCATGGCGGGCATCCTGCCGGAACTTGGCCGCGAGGAAGCCCTGGAGATCACCAACGTCCATTCGGTGGCCGGCCTGCTCAGGACCAGCGACCCCCTGGTGCGCCGCCGGCCCTTTCGCGCTCCCCATCACACCATTTCCGACGTGGCTCTCATCGGCGGCGGCGCCGACGCCCGCCCCGGCGAGATCAGCCTGGCGCATCGCGGCGTGCTCTTCCTGGATGAGTTGCCCGAGTTCAAGCGCGGCACCCTCGAAGTGCTGCGCCAGCCGCTGGAAAGCGGCCGCGTGCGCATCGGACGGGCGCGCGCTAGCAGCGACTACCCCAGCCGCTTCCTGCTGGTGGCCGCCATGAACCCCTGCCCCTGCGGTTACTACGGCTCGCGCCTCAAGTCCTGCCGCTGCTCCGCGCGCCAGATCGAGCAGTACCTGGGCCGACTCTCCGGCCCGCTCCTGGACCGCATTGACCTGCACATCGAAGTGGGCGAACAACCCCCCGAAACCCTACGCCGCGCCGCCCCCGCGGGCATGGGCAGCGGCGAGATGCGCGCGCGCGTCGCCCGCGCGCGCGAAATCCAGTTGCGCCGCTACCCGGGGCTTCCGGTGCTCTGCAACGGCGAACTGCGCGGCCCGCTGGTGGAGCGTTTCTGCAAGTTGGACGCCAAGTCGGAGGAATTCCTGGTGAACGGCATGCGCGAGATGGGCCTGTCCACCCGCGCCTACCACAAGGTGCTGCTGATCGCCCGCACCATCGCCGACTTGGAAAGCCGCGAAGACCTCAAACTCGACGACGTGGCCGAGGCGCTGAATTACCGCTCGCTGGACCAGAAATTGTTCGACTGAACTGGCCGGGCTGGGAAGTGTCTGCAAATTGTGTATCGGATGCACAAAATGCACGATTCGCGGGCCGCCACAACTCGGTGCTGGGCAGAAGAACTTGGGCAACACAGCCTATGACGCAGCGGCATTACTCACCCCCCATTGGCCTCGAAACGCCGCAGGGCCCAGCGGTGGATGCACAGCGTGACCGCCATGCAGGCCAGTAGCATCAAACCCTGGCGGGCCAGCTCGCCGCCGCTTTCACGGCCCAGCAGCAGCGCCGCCGGAGAGTAGCTGGTGTAGCGGAAGGGCAGGTAGCGGCTGAGCCGGTCCACCCAGGGGACCCACTCCAGCGGGAAAAGATAGCCGGCCAGGAACATGTTGAGCACGGTCACGATGTAGAGCAGGCTCCAGACGTGGCCGATCCAGAAGCTCATGAGGCCGAGCGCCGTGTAGAGGAAGTAGTGGATGAGGTAGCCCATCAGCAGCGAGGCGAAAAAGGGGACGAAGTGGCCTGCGCTGAGGTCCAGCACCGTGAAGCCGAAGAGCGCGTGCGCGATAAGGCCGCCAAAGGCCAGCAGCAACAGCGAGAAGCCGCCGAGCCGGAAATAGTCCACGGCGATGCGCGTCAGGTTCATCCACACCGGATGCACCGGGCGGCACAGCACCGCCGTCATGGCGCCGGATAGCACCGGGCCCTCCATGGCTCCGGCGATGCGCTCGCCGTTTTGCAAGGGCAGGGCCACCACGCGGCTCACCAGGATCAGGCCGATGAAGGCTGGCAAGCCCAAGGCGCCGCCCACGGACGTTCCCCCGCCCTCCAGCACCGCCTTCCAGAATAACAACACGATGGCGGTGCGGAACAGCGGCTCCACCCAGTAGAGCAGGAAATCCAGGCGGAACTCGCCGACGCGCCGCCATTCCAAAAGGAAAAAGCCTAAATACTTCCTCATCCCCAGCGCCCCGTTCCCTCGTAGTGCCGCAGCCCCCGCGTCCAGGCCCAGGCGGCCAGGCTGGTCCAGAAGACAGTCAACAACAGGGTGGCGGTCCACAAGGACAGCGCGACCGCTGGTGAAGCAAGGTTGAGGATCAGCACCGGCCATGTTGCGATGAGCATGGCCGGAAGCGCCAAGGTCAGGAACGACGAGACCATGGGGTTCAGGATGCTGAGGCTCAGCTTCGAGAATTCGCGCGCTCCGAAAAAGAAGGACTTCAGGAAACCCACCCGACCGATGCGGAAGGAGAGGGCTCCGACAACGACCAGGCCGCCCCGAAAGGCCACGGCCGCGAGCAAGCAGGCGCTCAGTGCTCCCAGCATGCGCCAACCGTCGGTGTCGAGCTTGTAGCGCAGCAGTGTCGTCATCAGCAAAACGCCGCCCATGATGACCGCCAGCACCGACATGGCCCCGCAGCGCCGCAACACCAGGCCGAAATAGCTGTTCACGGGGCGGCTCAGGACGACCAGCAGGTCGCCATCGAGGATAAGCTCGTCCAGGATGGCCGTGGACCACAAAAATTCCTGAAGCGCGAAGTTGATGGCGCTGAAGGCGGTGAGCAGGATATAGTGCGGCGTCTGCCATCCGGCCACGGGAGGCAGATTGGCCGCGCGCCAGAAGAACAGGAACAGCAGGATGTGCAGCACGTAGAGCAGCAGGTAGGTGTAGAAGTTGAACTTGAACTCGCTGGTGCGCAGCACGCTCAGGTGGATGTAGCGCGGCAGAAGCTTGATCATCTTGAGCCACGCGGGAGTGATGGGGCGACCAGAAGGCGCGGGGGGGGTGGGGGTGAGCGTGGGCACGGAGACAGGTGCGGGGGCAATTCCCAAACTGGAGAGATCCTCGACGATTCGTTTTGCAACAATAATTAAAGTGTAGACAAGCAAACAATATATAAACGACAAAGGTAAGCCTAAAATCAACCACAAAGTAAAGCCAAAATGATTACCGAGTGGGTCTTTCAAGACGATAGTCCATCTTTGAAAAGCGGCAAGACAATACTCTGTAAAGACACAGAAAAGAAAACCCCAAAATTTATATTTGTCGATAACGTAAAAAGGAAAGACAACGATAAACACTAAAATCAAGAACTCACAAATTTTTTCAAGCGTCATCTATTGCTGCTCATCCGAATAATGCGTACTTCTGGTGGGATCTCCCTTGGTTTTTTCCTGGTGCTCCGTGCCCTCAACTCGGATTTATCCACAGATTACACCGATGGGCACTGATTAAAGAGACCAGTCCTGATTGGTTGTTTTCTGTGTTAGTCTGTGTTCTCTGTGGAAAAATCCTTCCGGTATTGCATTTGATTTCCGTTGCTCTGCTTGAGCAACAGCTCCGCATACAGCCCCGCCAGATCCCGGGCCAGCCGCTGCTGCGAATGCCGATCCGCCACTTCGCGGCGCAGTTCCAGTGGCAAGCGCCGCGGCTTGGCGAGGTGGGCCGCCCATTCGTCCAGGTTTGCGCTCCAGTTTTCAGGCGAAAAAAGCCAGACGCCGCTGGAGCTGGCGGGGAGGGATGCCAGCGCCTCGCGCGTGCCGCCGACGGCGGCGGCGGCCACCGGCACCCCCGCCGCCAGGGCTTCGAGAACGGCGACGGGCGTGCCCTCATTGTCGCTGGTGTTGAGGAAGAAGTCCAGGCCGGAATAGATCTCCACGAGATCGCGGCTCCAGCCGCAGAAATGCAGGTCGATGAGGCCGAGGTTCCGCGCCTCGCGCTCCAGCGCGGGGCGCAGCGGGCCGTCACCGACGATGACGAAGCCGGCGCGGCCGGAAAGCCGCGCGGCGAGATCGGCGGCGATGCGCAGGAACCGGCCGGGGTTCTTGATGTCCACGAGCCGGCCCACCCAGCCGATCCAGATCTCCCGGCTGACCCCGAAGCGCCGTGAAAAGACGTCGCGCCGCTCCACGGCCAGCAGCGGTTCGAGGTCGAGCCCCAAGGGCACGATGCGCAGTTTTTCCGGACCGAGGCCCAGATGCCCCGCGATTTCGTTCCCCAGGCCCGGCGTCAGCGTGATGATGGCGTCGCTGCGGTGCCACAGCCAGCGCTCGGCGGCCTTGATGCAGGCCGTGAAAGCCGGAGAGAAATAGCCCTCGAAAACGTGGCCGTGGTAGGTGTGGACCAGCACGGCGCGCCGCGCGCGCGGCAGCAACCCGTTGTAAAGGATCGCCGCCAGCCGCCCCAATAATCCCGCCTTGGCGGTGTGGGTGTGCACCACATCGGGCTCAAGCCGGCGCAGGTGAAAAAAAATCTGGAGGGCGGCAAAAACATCCAGCACCGGCCGCACGGGCCGCACTAAAGCCGGCAGGAAGCGCGCGCGTGGGCTGCCGGCCACTTCGCCGCCGAGGTCCCCCTCCCCCGCGTCGAGCCGGCCATAAACAAGCTGCTCCTCGAAGCCGTGCTCTCCCATGGCGCGATGCAGGTAGCAGACCTGGCGCGCCGGCCCGCCGATATTCAACCGCGCAATGATGCGAAGCACCCGGGGCATGGGCTATTTTTCCTCATCCAACTGGTGCGTGTCCTTTTTAAATATTTTCATGCCGGTGAAGGATCAAGCAAAGCTGGAATCCAATCGCATATCCGAAAACTTCATCCACCGATGACACAGATGAACACTGATAAAGATCCGTCTGACCTGTTCCCTTAATCTGTGCATCTCTGTGTCATCTGTGGATAATTCTGAATTAAAATTGGAGTCAAGATAAGGACAAGGAAACCCACAAAAAGCAAGCCTTGATCGATCCGTCGTTCTCTCTTTTCACCCAGGCACCTTCCGCATCTCCACAATTTAGTGCGCTCGCCCTTCAACAGCCGAGCGCGGCCGCACGCGGCCCCCTCATTCGTCCTTAAGCTCCAGCGAGACGCGCTCGAACTCGTCCTGGTTTTCGCGGAAGGCGGCCAGGACGTCGGGATGGAAAAAAAACTCGCCGCGCTCCACGACGATGATGTCCACGGTACGGCTGTGATCGTAGGGTTCTTTATAAACGCGCCGCGAGCGCAGCGCGTCATAGTTGTCGGCCAGCGACATGATGCGCGCCGCCAGCGGGATAGACTCGCCTCCGAGGCCCTCGGGATAGCCCGTGCCATCGTGCTTTTCGTGATGGTAGCTGGCTATTTCGATGGCCAAGTCGAGGAAAACCGTGTGCACGAGGCCGCGCGCCGCCTCGCGCAGCGTGTTGCCGCCGATAGCGGCGTGCTGCTTCATCACCTCGAACTCGCTGGGGGTGAGTTTGCCCGGCTTAAGCAGGATGGCATCGGGAATGCCCACCTTGCCGATATCGTGGAGCGGCGCGGAGATGACCAGGTTCTCGATCCACGCTCGCGTGATCTGGCCGCGATAGCGGTGCTTCTTCTGGAGGGCGCGGGCGAGCAGCTCCACGTAGCGCTGCACGCGCAACAGGTGGCGGCCCGTCTCGTTGTCGCGGCTCTCGGCCAGCTTGGCCATGGAGAACAGCACCGTGCGCTGCACCTCCTTGAGTTCGCTCAAGGCGTGCCGCGCCTCGTTGTGCTTGACCTTGGTCTTGAAAAGCGCCGCCTGCAAATTGGCGTGGCTGCGGTGCAGTTCGTCCAGAGTGGCTTTGAGTTTCAGGGCCGCCTTGGTGCGCGCGATAAGCTCCTGGCGCTGAATGGGCTTTTGCAGGTATTCGAGGCCGCCGGCTTCGAAGGCGTCCTCAAGGCGCTCGCCGCCCTCCAGCGCCGTCATGAAGATAACGCTGCAATCGCGCGTGCGCGGATTGGACTTGATGGAGCGGCACAAAGTGATGCCGTCGGAATCGGGCATCATGATGTCGAGCAACGCCAGGTCGTAACTCTTTTCACCGAGCAGGTTCAGGGCCGCACGGCTGGAATCGCAGAGGTCCACGTCGGCTTCGAGCTGCAGCAGGTAGCGCTGGAGCAAAAGCAGGATATTCTCGTCGTCATCAACGATGAGGATGCGGGGCCGGCGCGCGCGCAGGAAATCCGCCGGCCCCTCGGATCGTATCGTTGCCAAGCGCCCTGCATACCCGCCCCGCCCCGGATGCGCCTCGGCGACCGAAACATGGCGAAAGGGAGGCCGGGGATCGGCGCTGGCCAAGGCTCTAGAGCAACCAGTAGCTGAAGCCGCGATCTTCTAGCTTCAGGGGCGCGAATCCGCCTTTGACGTCCACCACGATGGGTTGGCGCTGGGGATTGAAGAAGGCCTTGAGCCGCGCGCCATCGAAGCCGGCGTACTCCTTGTGCTGCACGGCAAGGATCAGCGCGTCCACCTTGGGACACTTCTCCAAGGTCACGGGGGTGAGGTCGAACTCCTCAATCTCCACGCCAGGCTCGGCGAAGGGGTCGTGGGCAAAGACTTCGACCTGGTACTCGCGGAGTTCCTTCACGATCTCGCGCACCCGCGAATTGCGGAAATCCGGCACGTTTTCCTTGAAAGTCAGGCCTAAAACAAGTACCCGGGCGGCCTTGACGTGATCGTGATGGCGAATAAGGAGTTTCACCGTTTTCTCGGCCACGAACTTGCCCATGCCGTCGTTGATGCGCCGGCCAGCGGTGATGACCTGGGGAATGTGGCCCAGGGATTCGGCGAGGTGGGTGAGGTAGTAAGGGTCCACGCCGATGCAGTGCCCACCCACGAGTCCCGGGCTGAACTTGAGGAAATTCCACTTGGTGCCCGCCGCCTTGAGCACGTCCAGGGTACGGATACCCACGCGGTCGAAGATGAGCGCCAGCTCGTTCATCAGCGCGATATTGATGTCGCGCTGGGTGTTCTCGATGACCTTGGCCGCCTCGGCCACTTTGATGGACTGGGCCCGGTAAACTCCCGCGTCCACCACGCTGCTGTAAAGCGTTGCCACCTCCTCCAGAGTCGGGGCGTCTTCGCCGCTAACGATTTTGACCACCTTGTGGATGGTGTGCTCGCGATCTCCGGGGTTGATGCGCTCGGGACTGTAGCCGAGGCGGAAGTCGCGCCCCTGCACCTTGCCGGCGGCCTCCAGCACGGGTTTGCAGATATCCTCGGTGACTCCCGGATACACGGTGGATTCATAGACCACGACGACGCGGTCGCGCAGATGAGGCGCGATGGCCTCACTGGCCGAGAGCAGCGGGCGGAAGTCCGGCTGATGCGTCTCGTACACGGGAGTGGGCACGGCCACGATGACGAACTGGCGGTCGGCAATGACGGAAAAATCTGCGCTGAGGCGCATTCCGCAACTCTTTAGCTCCTCGGGGGCGACTTCTCCCGTGCGATCCACTCCGCGCCTTAACTCTTCGAGCTTGGCCGCATGGATGTCAATGCCGACGACGTCGTGGCCACGCCGCGCGAAAGCCACCGCCAGGGGCAAACCCACGTAACCGAGCCCTATGACCGCAACGCGCGACATACCCGCAACCTCAAAATACTATTTGCAGTGGTTCAGCCCTGTCGAAAAGCCGTTCGCCCTGAGCCCGTCGAAGGGTGAACGGCGGTGGTGTCACGGCCCGTTCTTGCTTCGACAAGCTCAGCACGAACGGACCTGTATGCCGGAAACGAAAAATGAAGGCACGTTCTTGGGGCTGAACTACCGCCCGTATTCTAGCTCAAGGCCCCCGCAGGCAATATCCGTGGGCGGCAGCGGCCTGCACCACGCGCTTCTGAAGCTCCGCGATTTCCGCGCCGTCGAGAGTGCGCTCCGGATGCCGGAAACGCAGTGAAAAGGTCATGGAGACTTGGCCCGTCGGGATAGGTGCGCCGCTGTAGTTGCCTTCCCAGCGCACGTCGCGCACCCGTTGCCCGTCCACGGCGCCCAGCAAACCCAGGATTTCACCCACGGGCGTGCGCTCAGGAGCGATGAGCGACACCGAGAACGGCACGCTGGGAAAGCGTTCGATGCCCGTCCAGCGCGCCTCGGTCGGGCTTTCCAGAGCGAGAGGATCGCGTAGCACGAGGAAGGCCAACCGCCCGCGCAGGTCCAACGCACGGGCCCGGGCCGGATGCAACTCGGCGATGGCGCCGATTTCCCGGCCCGCCAACAGCAGGCGCGCGCTGCGCGCCGGGTGCGCCAGGACATGCGCGAAGCCGCCCGAGGAAGGACCATTGCGCACCTCGACCTCCGCGCTGGTCAAACCGGCGAGCAATTCCAGCGCCACGGCCCGCAGTTCATGGACGGCGCTCTCACCGCCGTAGATGGCGGCGATGAGTTCCTCGCGCTCTGCGGGCAGCCCGCCCGCGCGCGCGTGAAAGACGCGCCCGAGCTCAAAGGCGCGAAACGCGTCAAAGGACTTGGCATTCTCGCGCCACACGTCCAAGGCCGTGGCCAGCAGCGTGGTGCGCAGCAGGACGTGCTCGCGGCTCAGGGGATTTTTAAGCTCCACGGCAGCTTCCAGCGCATCCAGATCGGCCAAACGCTCGCGGCTGGTGAAGCTGTAGGTCATGGTCTCATCGAAGCCGCGCTGCACCAGCGCCGCGCGCACGCGGCGCGCGCGCAGGAAAGCCGGGTCCAAGCCCACGGGCTCGGCGGCGAAAAGCGGCGGCGTTGGCGTTATCTTATCGAAACCGTGCAGCCGGCCGATCTCCTCGACCAGGTCAATCGCCCCGTTGATGTCGCGGGTATTGCGCCAGCTCGGCACGCGCACCGCAAAATTCCGGCCCATTTCCTCAACTTCAAAGCCCAGGCGGCGCAGCAGCTCGGACTGGCGCTGTGCCTGGATTTCGACGCCGAGTTTGCGCGTGACCAGCCCGGGTTCGAATTCGATGACCAACGGGGGATAAGGCCGAGGATAAGCGTCCAGGAGCTTTGAGGCCACTTCGAGACGCGGGCAGGTTTCGGATAATAGCTGCACGATGCGGCGAATGGCACGTGGCGCGTTCTCGGGGTCCAGGGATTTTTCAAAGCGCGCCGAGGACTCGCTGCGCAAGTCGTGACGCGCGGCGGCACGGCGCACGGCCACGGGGTCGAAGTGCGCGGCCTCAAGAAATATCTCCTGGGACTCGGGCCCCACCGCCGACGCTTCTCCGCCCACCACTCCGGCCAGAGCCTGGGGCCAATCGCCGATCGCAATCACCAATTCCTCGCCCGCAAGCTCAATGTCACGACCCGTGAGAGTGCGGAAAGGCTGAACGGAACCGGCGCGGCGCACGCGGATCTCACGCGCGGGCAACTTCAACACGTCAAAAGCGTGCGTGGGCTGGGCCAGCTCCAGCATGACGAAATTCGTGGCATCTACAACGTTATTGATAGGCCGCTGCCCAGCCTCGGTCAGCAGGCGCTGCATCCAGAGCGGCGAAGGCTTGACCTCGATGCCTTTGAGCAGCAGGCCGCAATAGCGCCGGCAGAGATCGGGTTCCTCGACCTTGAGCGTGAAACCGCCGTCGCCAAGTCCCGTGGGAAGCGTCGCTAACTCGGGCTCGCGCAACGCCACATTGAAAAGCGCCGCCAGCTCGCGCGCCACGCCGTGATGCCCCCAAAGGTCCGGGCGATGTGTCACGGCCTTGTTGTCGAGTTCGAGAACCGGCCCCACAGCGGCGAAGGCGACGTCGGCCCCCTCCCCCGGCTGGCCTTCCATGAGCTCCAGGATCCCCGCGTGGTCCTCGCCGAGCCCGAGTTCCTTCTCCGAGCACAGCATCCCCCCGCTCAGCACGCCGCGAATCTCTCCGGCACGGATCGCCGTCCCCTGCACTACGGTGCCGGGCAAGGCCAAAATGCTCAAGAGCCCCGCCCGCGCATTGGGCGCGCCGCAGACCACTTGAACGGCGCCCCCGCCCGCGTCCACGCTGCAAACCCGTAGGCGATCCGCGCGCGGGTGCGCCGCGACGGCGAGGATGCGGGCGATCTTGAAGCTGGCGAGATCGGCCCGTGAAGGCGGCAGGTGCACCCCGTCAATCTCGGCCACAGCGGTGGTGAATAAGCGCGCGGCGGCGTCAGGGGTGATGCCGTCGAGAGCGGCGAGACGGCGGAGCCAGTTCCAACTGAGTTTCATGCGAGCAAGCTAATTTCTTAAATAATAAGCGGCGGCTTCTTGTGCTTTCTGACGCAATCCCTGATGTACAGGTCAATCAAACTTTGATAGGGAATACCGTAGGCTCCGGACAAATTCTTGAAATAATCAATCACGCCGCCGTCAATTCGCAGCGTCACCTGCTGCTTTAGCTTTTTTACATACGGGTTTTTTGTCGCGTGGCTAAAATCATAATGTTTTCTCATGACACCCCCCTCATCCCCCGAGCTGCCGCACGAACCTCAGATCTCCGCTCATGAAATGTCGGATGTCGTCAATGCCGTAGCGGTTCATCACCAGGCGCGAGAGCCCCAGGCCGAAGGCGAAGCCGCTCCACTCATCGGCGTCGAGCTTGCAGGCTTTGAAAACTTTGGGGTGCACCAGCCCGCAGCCCAGCGTTTCGATCCAACCGGATTGTTTACAGACGGAGCAGCCCTTTCCTGTACAGGCCGAGCAGCGCAGGTCCAGCTCGAAGCCGGGCTCGACGAAGGGGAAGTAGCTGTGGCGCAGGCGCACCTCCACGTCGCGGTGCAGGGCCGCGGCCAGCATGGTTTTGAGGAAGTAAAGCATGTGCGCCACGCTGATATCGCGGTCCACCACCAGGCCCTCGATCTGGTAGAAGGTGTGCTCGTGGGAGGCGTCCAACTCTTCGCAGCGGAACACGCGGCCTGGCGCGACGCCGCGCAGCGGCGGGGGATATTTTTCCAGCGTGCGGATCTGCACGGAAGAGGTGTGCGTGCGCAGCACCGCTCCCGCGGTGGTGAAGAAGGTGTCCTGCATATCCCGGGCGGGATGCCCGGGGGGGATGTTGAGCGCCTCGAAATTATGCCAGTCGTCCTCCACCAGCGGGCCGTCGAGGATGCTGAAGCCCATGCCGATGAAAATATCCTCGAGTTCGCGCGCCACCACCGTGAGCGGGTGCAAATGGCCGGCGCGCGCGGGGACCACCGGGGCGCTGAGGTCGAGCCATTCGCCTTCAAGCTGGGTAGCAATAGCGCGCTCCGCCAGCGCGTGTGATCGCGCCTCGAAAGCGCGGGCCAGGCGCTCCTTGAGGGCATTGGCGCGCACGCCGGCCTCGCGGCGCTCCGCTTCGGGGAGATCCTTGAGGCGTTTCAGGGCTTCGGAAAGAGGACCTTTCTTGCCGAGGCGGCGCGCCTTCCAGTCCTCCAGGGCCGGCGTATCGGCGGCACTGGCGAGTTCGGCCAAGGCTTCCGCCTCGAAAATGTCGAATTCCTTCACGGCCGCGAGTCTAGATTCCCAGACGCGGGGTCAATGAATCACATGGCTTTTCATGTACTTAATTCAGATTCATCCACAGATGACACCGATTAGCACAGACAAAAAAGCTGTCCAGATTGAATATTATCTGTGATTATCAGTGTACTCAGTGGATAACTCCCCCAGTAGCATATTTTGGATCTAACTTTGCTGGCATTTGTGACCGGATCGCTACTCCGTGCTGATTTGCTTCTGCGAGTCCAGCGCGCCCACCAGCGCGTGCCAGGCCAGGCCGGCGCATTTGATGCGCGACGAGTATTCGCGCACCCCTTTGAAGATGGTGAGCTTTCCGAGGCCGTGGGGGACACGGCCCGTGTCGAGCTCTCCCATGAGCATGGCGCGGAATTCGCTGAAAAGCTGGCGCGCCTCGGCTACGGTTTTTCCTTTCACCGCCTCGGTCATCATCGAGGAGCTGGCCTTGGAGATGGCGCAGCCCGAACCCTCGAAGGAGACGTCCTCGATGCGCTCCCCGCGCACCTCTAAGTAAATGTTCACATGGTCGCCGCACAGAGGATTGCGCCCTGGGCAGACATGGGTGGGCGTGGCCATGGGCCGGAAATTGCGCGGCCGGCGGTTGTGGTCCAGGATGACCTGCTGGTAGAGATCGTCGCTCGCGCCCATCAACTGAAGATGCGGTTGACCTTGTGGAGGGCCGCGACCAGAGCCTCCACGTCCGCCACTGTGTTGTAAATCGCGAAAGACGCGCGCGCGGTGGCGGGAACGCCGAAACGCGCCATGACCGGCTGGGCGCAGTGGTGGCCGGCGCGCAGTGCCACGCCTTCTTCGTCTGCCACCGCGGCGATGTCGTGGGGATGCGCGTTCTCCATGACGAAGGAGACAGCCCCGGCCTTGCGCCGCGCCGTACCGATGATGCGCAGGCCCTGCACCGCGCGCAACCGTTTTTCGGTTTCTTCCAGGAGTTGGCGCTCGTGGGCCTCGGCGGCCACGCGATCAAAGCTCGCCAGGAAATCCAGCGTGGCGCCGAGACCTATCACTGGGGCGATGGCCGGCGTGCCCGCCTCGAAACGGCGCGGGGGGGCGGCATACTCGGTCTTCTCGAAACGCACGCTGTCGATCATGTCGCCTCCGCCCTGCCAGGGCGGCATTTTCTCCAGCAGCTCATGGCGGCCGTAGAGCAGGCCGATGCCGCTGGGGCCGTACATCTTATGGCCCGAGCAGGCGTAGAAGTCGCAGCCCATTTCGCGCACGTCCACCGCGAGGTGCGGCGCGCCCTGGGCGCCATCCACCACGCTCACCGCCCCGGCGCGGCGCGCCAGCGCGCAGATTTCTCGCACGGGATTGAGCGTCCCGAGCGCGTTCGAGAGCTGGGTGACGGCGACGATTTTGACGCTGGATGTGAGCTGGCGCTCAAACTCCTCCATCATGAGCTCGCCGCGGTCGCTCATGGGAATGACCTCCAGGCGCGCGCCGCTGCGCTCGCAAACCAGTTGCCAGGGCACGATGTTGGAGTGGTGCTCCATGGCGCTGACGAGCACGGTGTCGCCGCGCTTCAGGAAGGTCCCGCCCCAGGAATAGGCCACTAGGTTCAGAGCCTCGGTGGTGCCGCGCACGAAGACGATTTCCTCGGGACGGGCGGCCCCGAGGAAGCGCGCGGCCTTGACGCGCACCTGCTCGTAGGCGTGCGTGGCCTGCTCGCTCAGGAAGTACACCCCGCGATGTACCGTGGCGTATTCCTCGGCGTAGAAACGGCGCAGCGCCTCGATGACCACGTCCGGTTTGTGAGTGGTGGCGGCATTGTCGAGATAGACGAATTCCTTCCCGCGCACGCGGCGGCTCAGGACTGGAAAACGCTGGCGGAGGGTTAAGGCGTCGAAGCTCATACGCTCGCCTCCACCACGGGGACGGGAAGCGGCGCGGCGAAGAAACGGTGCAAGGCCCACTCGCGGACGGTGGGAAGCGTGATTTCCGCGAGGTTCGACTCCACGAAGCCGCGCACCAGCGTGGCGCGCGCTTCGTCCTCCCCGATACCGCGGCTGCGCAAGTAGAAAATTTCCTCCGCGGAAAGACCGCCGGCCGTGGCGCCGTGTTTGCAAGCTACCTCGTCCGCGTGGATCATCAGGCGCGGCTTGAAATGGGCGCGGGCGCGGTCGGAAAGCAGCAAATGGTTCACGAGCTGGTGCGCCTCGCTGGCCGCCGCGCCGCGCTCCACCACCACGGTGCCGTCGAAACTCGAAACCGCCTCGTCGAAGAGCACGCCGCGGAAAAGCTGGCGGCTCTTGCAGGCGCGCGCGCTATGGCGGATTTCGAGCTGCACGTGCTGGTTGCGGCGTCCGGACATCAGGCTGGTTCCATCCAAACGCGCCTCGGCCCCCTCGCCTTCGAGAGCGATGCGCAAGCGCAAGCGCGCCAGCGCCGCTCCGGCGGAAAGCAGGTGAAAGTCGATCCGGGCGTTTTCCCGAAGCCTGATGTTCACGCCCGCGAGGTGGGCCGCCTCCCCTCCGCCGCTTTCAAGCAGGCAGAGTTCGAGCTTGGCCCCCGGGCCGACCTCGACGCTGAGTTCGCTTGCGCCCGCGCCTCCACCCGTGAGAAATACCGGCAGGATCACGGCGTTGGCCGTCGCGCCGAGCGCAACGTCGAGCTGCAGGCGCGCGCAGCTGAGAAGCTTCTGGCCGGCCATGCCCAGGGCGATGAGTAGCGGCTCAGGCCCGCCCGCGAAACGCAGCACGGCGCGATCCTCAGCCCGGCAGAGGTTCAGCAGGGCGAAGCGGTCGCCGTGGCTCGCCTCGCGCCAGAGCGCCAGCAGCCGCGCCTGCTCACCGGGGGCGAGCTCGCTCCAAGTCCGCACGGCGCAGCCGGTGCCACGCAAATCCGAAAGCGCGGGACAAAAAGCGCCCGCCGCGAACCAGGCGCGCCGGCCCGGCCAGGCGAAGCCCTCCGCAAGCGATCCCGGAACATCCGCGTTTTCAGGTCGCGCAACCTCAAGATCCGCCAGCGCGCGCAACCGGGCGGTATCCACGTATTGCCACGCCTCATCCTTGGAGCTCGGCTGCGCCGTGACGGCCAGCTCCGCCGCGATCTCGCGCAATAGCGCGCCTGTATTTGCTTGAGGTTCCAATCTCCCGTCGTGATAGTTCACCGGATTTTTTTATCTGGAAAGCAGGAAAACAGGAAAAAGAGCAAAAAATACGCATAAAATTCTTTTTCAATCAGGATGAGACCTCTGAGGGCGTTCCTGATTTTTCCTGCTTTCCTGCTTTCCAGATTCAAATTCGGCTCATCCGAATAATGCGTACTTTTCAAAAATTTTCACACGAGTCCACGATTTGGCAGGATGGAAGTCAAATGTAATACAGGGGGGATTTTTCCACAGAGAACACAGATTAACACAGAAAACAACCCATCGGGGCTGGCTTCTTTAATCACTGCCCATCGGTGTAATCTGTGGATAAATCCGAGTTGAGGGCACAGAGCACCAGGAAAAAATTGGGAGGAAACACCACAAGAGGTACGCATTAGTCGGAAGAGCCTCAAATTCTGTCTTTACGATTTCATCCCCACGCCGTCGTAGCCCTGGCGCTCAAGCTCCAGCGCGAGCTCGCGCCCCCCCGAGCGCACGATGCGGCCAGCACTCATGACGTGGACGGTGTCCGGGGTCACGTAGTCGAGCAGGCGCTGGTAATGGGTGATGAGCAGCAGCGATCGGTCGGCACCGCGCAAGGCCGTGATGCCCGCGCCCACGGCGCGCAGCGCATCAATGTCCAGGCCCGAGTCTATTTCGTCGAGCACGGCCAGTTTGGGATCGAGGACCGCCATCTGCAGGATCTCGTTGCGCTTTTTCTCGCCCCCGGAAAAACCAGCGTTGAGCATGCGGCCCTTGAAGGCCGCGCCCATACCCACTAGGCCCATCTTCTCCTCCAGCATCATGTCGAAGTCGAGGGGATCGAGCTCGGGACGGCTCAAATGCCGGCGGCGCGCGTTGAAGGCCATGCGCAGGAATTCGGAATTGGCGACACCGGGAACCTCCACCGGGTGCTGGAAGCCGAGGAACACCCCGGCCAGCGCCCGCTCCTCGACACCCATGGCCAGCAGGTCGCGGCCCTCCAGGCGCACGCTGCCCGCGGTCACCTCATAGTCGGGATGACCGGCTAGAACTCGAGCCAGGGTGCTCTTTCCCGAGCCATTCGGGCCCATGATGGCGGCCGTCTCGCCAGCCCTGAGCCCAAGGCGCAGGCCCTTAAGGATGGGCGTCCCGGCCACCGAGACGTGGAGGTCAACGATTTCCAGCATGCTTCAGGCGCGCCTCAGCCCACCGCGTTTTCGAGCTTCATGGAGAGCAGCCGCTCCGCCTCGACGGCGAACTCCATGGGAAGCTGCTGGAAGACCTCGCGGCAGAAGCCGTTCACCACGGCCGCCACCGCGTCCTCGCGGCGCACGCCACGCTGCTCGAAATAGAAAAGCTGCTCCTCGTTGATCTTGGCGGTGCTGGCCTCGTGCTCCACGCGCGCGCTGGAGTTGCGCACGTCAACGTAGGGAAAGGTGTGCGCCGAGCATTGCGCGCCGATGAGCATGGAGTCGCACTGCGTGTAGTTGCGCGCCCCA
>JAHFOS010000275.1 GCA_023261545.1 bacterium | reverse complement strand
AGGTCGAGGATCGCTCCCCACCCGCCGCATTTTGGGAAGGTGTTCTGGTTTCCAGCCGCCTCGCCGAATATGAGGTGTGGACGCGCCTGCACAGCAGCAACGCGGGGGCGATCTTGAATGAGCTGGCGAAAGGCCTGTTAGAACACCTGGCCCTGGCCGAACTCAGCCCCTTGGTCCTGGAGCGCGCCTTGCAGCCCTTTCCCCTTCCCCTGCGCACCCTGGACGCTCTGCACCTTGCGACCGCCCATTACTTCCGGCTTCTGGATCCAGGGCTCACCGTCGCCACTTACGACGAGCGCATGGCGGAGGGCGCCCAGCGCTTGGGGTTCAAAGTTTTGCGCCCTTGAAGGCGGAAGACCCGGATGACTCCACGCTTCACAGCCTAGCGCCGCAACAAGTCAATGCGACCAACGAGCGCTCTTTTCAGCTCATGTGGTATGGATATCTTCAGGGGAAGGAAATAATCTGTCCATTCTTTGGGCACCATGTAAAAGATACGAAGACCCGGGGAGCTGTAGTAGCTATCCTTCCACGTCTCAAGCATCGCTTCTGCCTCATCTTCGAAGAGTCCCGAAGAAATTAGCTCTTGCCTCATTGAAGCGCGAAGTTCCTTCAAATTGCCAGATGAATATTCTCCTTTGTCAAACAAAGGAAGATGAAAGATTTCCTTAGAAGCATTGCTCTTTGAAACAATAATATTCCGTCGTTTTAGGAACGCCATGGCCAAGTCCTCGCGGATATCTACCAGCCAAAGCTTGGATATCGTCATCGCTGGCGTGGTAAGCCAATGAAAATGCATCGGATGACTTATCACCACGTCCGTTGCTGACAGCCGTGTCTGAACCAGAGCTTCAAGGTTGGCAACTCCGCGATAGAAAAGATACTTTTCCGTTTCACCTGATGGCGCTAGGACACTTTGGGAGTTAACTTTTCGTGGAGCCAGCCACGCGTTCATTTCTGTTTGTGGGAGTGGGGCAGACTCGACCAACCGGATTCCCTTCCAGACTAAGGAACCAACTACAAAGTTATTTAAGACGTTGCCATCCCAGCGCGCTGGTATCACACCGGCTTGCATTTTAGATGTGATGCGTTCGGTATCGAGCGCGACGGCAGCTTGACCTTGTGGATAAAACTCATTGAGGATACCTCCCCTAAAACGAACGCTCACATCAAAATATTTCGTCAATTTCGATTCTGCGGGAAGATGAAAATAGATCACGGGAGTCTCCAAACGCATCGTTACGTCGGGGCGCCCTGGAACCAACGGAGATTTTGAACATTGTTGCTGCGGATTGCCTGCCGTTGGCTCGGGCTCATATTTATGAACAAAAATCGGCAAGACCTCTGAGGGGGGGGTCCGATTCAACCCGCCTTGTGCATTGCCGTCGGGACCATGACGAGTGGTGAGGGTGCCCCACTCATGGACAACCAATGCATCATCCGCGAGTACGGAAGATGAGTTCGCAGCAAGCAGCACGGTAACTATAAATGCTACTGCGGTCTTCATGATAACCTCCACAAAAATTTCGTCGCGAATCAATAGCTGGCAGGCTGAGTCATGCTGGCCCTCTCTTCTCCGCAAGCAAGGCTTTTCCCTTGGCTGTGATGCGGTATCGCTGCATGCGGCTGTTGGGTTTGTCTGGGATGGTGTGTTCGATGGTCTGGTCGCCCAAGAGGACGCGAACCACTTTGTTCAACTGGCCGGAAATCTCCTTATGGCCCAGGCCTGCCGCCAGCTCGGCCTTGCTCAAAGGAGATTCTGCCAAAAGACGGAAAACCCGAACTTCCAATGACTCTTGCCGTGACTCTGGCTGCGACTCTGGCCTTGACTCTGGCTGTGCGGTGGCGCCTTGTCCTCCGACGGCCTCAGAGGCCTGACCCCTCCTAGAGCCCCCGCGGCTTCCCCCTTCAGGGCCGCAGGCGGTACTTGGCGATGAGGTCCTTGACGATATTCACCGTTGCGGGCTGGCCGTATTCCAGCGGCAGACGCAGTTCCTTTTCGATGAGGCCGAGTTCGCCGAGGAGGGTTTTGACGGGGATGGGGTTGCTCTCGACGAAAAGCGATTTGCCGAGATCGAACCAGGCGAGGTGCGCGCGGCGCGCTGCCGCGAAATCGCCCTTGAGCGCGCTGCGCACGCAGTCCGAGATTTCGCGCGGGATGACGTTGGAGCACACCGAGACCACGCCCTTGGCGCCGACGGCCATCATGGGCACGGTGAGCGAATCATCGCCGCTCAGCACCTCGATGTCGCAGAGTCCCAGGATCTCGCTCACCTGATCCACCGAGCCACAGGCCTCCTTCACCGCCTTGATGTTGGGGTGCTTGGCGAGCTCGGCAATGGTGGCGGGGCTGATTTTAGTGCCGGTGCGCCCCGGCACGTTGTAGACCATGACCGGGACGCGGCTCGC
>JAHFOS010000049.1:11226-28058 GCA_023261545.1 bacterium | reverse complement strand
AAGAGGAAAAATCCATTGAAAATTCAAAATTATGTCGGAGGCCTACGCTCAGGCTTAGCATGGCTCGGTGAACTCTCTGTGCCCTCTGTGCCCTCTGTGTTCTCTGTGGTGAAAGAATTCTTATTTTTTAAACAAGATCTTAGGCCCGGGTTGTCGCTCGCCCTGGCTCTGGCATTTCTCCCCATCCTAGAAGCCGGCCCACGAAGTGTCGCCGTCCCAACCAAGGGTCGCGCGGTTCCTGCGCCGCGGCCCGCGACGCTTATTGAAAATGGCGCCGAGCATATCCGTGTTTTTCGCGGCGATTACATCGAAGCCGTGAGCGCCGCCGAGTTGGAGAGCCTGCGCCGCCTCCATGGCGGTCTGGTTTCGCCGTCACTGAACCAGCCCCCCGTGGTGCAGGCGGCCCTGGACCAGCCTGCTCAGGCGCATTCGACCCAAGCGCGGGAGTTTTCTCCGGATTATCGTCGCCCGGAGGAGAAAACGCCGGGAACAGGCGCGGGTGCAGGGCGCACGGGAATTGTGTTTCCGGATGGAATTCTCGAAGTCGCCGGTGCTCTGGAGGAGAAGCCCGAATCGCGTCGGGGCGCGCCCCATGCGGTTCCGGCGCCCGCGCCGCGGCCCGCCGCGCTGAAGCCTCACGTATCTTCACCGTCAAGAGGCACGGCGCGGCATGGAAGTCCAGATGCGGATGCTGGAAAGCAAGCTGCGTCGGCCAGTTCCGTGATGCTTCCCCCGGGGTGGCCGGGGACCGCGGTGCCGGAGCCCCAGGACGCGATTCCCGCGCGCCGAACGCAAATGCCCGCGCCGGAGTCCGGTGTCCAGCCTCGTGTTGAGGCCGCCCGTCCCGCGCCGGAAACTTCTGGGAAGCCGGATATTACGGTCTTCAGATCCGGGGTCTGCAAGATGAACGGCCATGAATACCGCGAGCCCGCAGAATTGGCCAAAGCGTTGAAATCGTCCGGGCTGCAGCCAGGGCTGCCGCTGCGGTTGCACTGCGAAGGTGACGCCATCACGCCCCAAGCCATGGAATATATCAACGTTCTCAACCAAGGCGGCTTCCCCGAAGTCATCCTGGTCGGGGAGTAGCCGAATTTTTATTACACTTTCCGCGCTCCTCCGAGCCAGACCGCTTTCACTCTCCCAGGGAAACGCATCCCCGCGAAGGGCGTCCAGCCGCACCTGGTCTGCATGTCTTCATTGCGCGGCGTGAACGGCGCGCGCGGATCGAGGACGCAGATATCGCCGCGAGTGCCGGTTTCGATGCGACCGATGCCCTGGCCGCAAGCGGCCGGCAGATAGGGCCGCAGAAAGCGGCCGGGATTCTCGCAGGCACAGCGCAGGATCTGCAAGGGCGTGAAGCCCTCGGCCTCCATCAGCCAGGTGAGGAAGGCGCCGTAGGTGTCGAGGTGCGGAACGCCGCTCATGCCTTTCTCTTTTTCCGCCAGCGTGTGCGGCGCGTGGTCGCTGGCGAGGTGCTCGACTTCGCCCTGGCGCAGCGCCTCGATAAGCGCGCGCCGATCCCGCGGCGAGCGCAGCGGGGGATTCATCTGCAACAGCCGGGTGTTGTCCGGGCGCAGCATCGAAGTATCGAAGAAGAGGTGATGGGGGGCGGCCTCCAACGCGACGCGCAAGCCCTGGCGGCGCGCGCGCCGCACCAGCTCCAGCCCCGCGCCCGTGCTGTAGTGGCAGAGCTTGACGGCGAGGTCGTGGCGTTCCGCCATTTTGATGGCCAGGGCGGTGGCTGATATTTCGGCCTCGGGGGGCCGGCGCTCTTCGTGGCTGGCGGCTCCGCGGCGATTTTCAAGAACTTCCGGATCTTCACAGTGAAAAGAGACATTCTCACCGCGGTAGTGCGCGAGCGTTTCTTCGACCTCGGCATTCGACCGGAAATAAAGCGGTCCCACCGAAGGGCCGAGGTAGGCCTTGTAGGGCACACGGCGTTTCAGGGGCCGCGTGCCGGGCCCGATGCCCGCGTAAAGCGTGATCGGCAGGGGTGAACGGCGCGCGATTTCGAGCTTAGCCGCGTAGCTCGCCTCATCCACGGGAGGCACGGGATTGTTGGGCATATCGGCGTAGTGGGTGACTCCGCCGGCGAGGGCCGCCCGCCCCGCCGTCGCGTAGCATTCCTTGTGGGTCTCGGCGCCGCTGACGTCCTCGCGGGCGTGCACGTGCAAGTCAATGAAACCGGGGAAAATCAGGCACGGGTCGGGAAAGCGCTCGCCCTCGGACGCGCCCGGCCTCACGGCGGCGATGAGGCCGCTCTGGGAATCCAGGACCACGCTCCCGGCGGTGATGCCACCGGGAAGCACCAACAGGCCGGAGATGGCGGTTTCAGTCATTTTGAGGCCAGGGGCGCCGGGGGGTATTTTCACTCACTTCGGGCCTCAAAACCCTCACCCCGGCCCTCTCCCAGAGGGAGAGGGCGTAAGGGAGCTGGCGCGCTCATGCAGTTACGGCGCGCGTTTGCGATCCCACTCGGAGATGAATTCCTCGCGCTCGGCCACCTCTTCCAGCATCCGCGCCGCCAACTCGCCGCGCTCGGGGATCATGAGCGCGAGCACGTAGGCGCGGGAGAAATATTCCAGTGAGGTCGAGCTCAGGATGCTGTGCGAGCCTTGTTCCGCGAAAGCCTCCACGGCTTTTTCGATTTCCCCTGGCGTCTTGCCGCGGTATTCCTCCTGGGTCTTGAGCAGCACCGGGTTGGCGGCGAGCTTGCGTCCCAACTCCTCGGGAGTGCGGCGGCGGCTCGCGCGCGCCAAGCGCCCGTCGGTCCTGAGCGGGCGCTCGCGGCTCGGCTCCAGCGTGCGCAGCAGCCGGTGGTTCCAACCGCGATCCTCGCCGCCGCGCTCTTCCGGGGACGGAGCTGGCGCCGGCGCCGGGGTTGGGGCCGCGACAACGGGAGGCAGGTTGTGAAAAACGTAAGATCGCCCGGAGGCATCGTCGTAGGCCAGCGTCGTGATGCTATCCGGAGAATGGTTGGGATAGCTGCCGGCCAGCACGTTGAGGTGTTGCGGCTTGGCGAGCTCATCAATGAGCTTGTCCGGCAGGCGCCCCGTGAAGGGCAGTCCCCAAAGCTGCTCCCACTTCTGACGCTCCGATAGGGAGAGCGAATAGATCTTGGCGCCCTGCTTTTGCAGCGCCATTTCCGCCTCGCGGCGCAGGCGATCCCCGCGCTGATCGATGAGCGCTCCTTGCTCGGCGTCGGCGACGAAGCCGAGCACCACCCAGGGCTGGGGGCTCTTGAGGAGCGGCAGCAGCTCCTGGGGCGCGTTCCAATCGCAGCGTGCCGCAGCGGCCAGGAGAACACCCATGGTGAGGGTGAGAAGCGTCCTCACGCGGCCAGCCCCGTGATCGCGCAGGTGAATACGGGTATCCCGGCTTCCCCCGCGGGGCTCACGCCCTCGAAACTGCAGCGCATGAGCCGCCGGCCGCATTTCTCCATCACCGAGCGAATCAGCAGCACCGCGCCAGGGCGCACTTCTTTCTTGAAATCCGTTTCGCGTATTTCCTTGAACAGCATGAGCTTGCCGCGCGTATCTTCGAGACCCGCGGCGTGGCGCCAGTGCAGGATGCCGAGCTGGGCGGCGCTTTCCACCATGAGCACGCCCGGGAAGATCGGGCCGATGGCGAAGCGCGGATTTTCCTGAACTGCGGGGACGGGGAAATGGCCCGCGGCCCAGAAGGCCTCCGCGCGGATCAACACCTCTCCGATCCAGCATCCCTCGGGGCCGGGCGCGGCGCGATCCAGCAGGGCCATGTGCCCGCGGTGCGGAAGCAGTGCGGCGATGGCCTCCCGGTCCAGCGCGTCAGGGGAGGGGAAGCTCCGCCACCACTCATTCGGCATGGCCGGACTCCTCGACGAGCGGGGCGAAACGGCCCTTGTTCTGGGCTTTCATGTAGGCGTCGAGCGGGGAAACCAGCCCCTTGGCCTGCAAATCGAAGAGCACGTCGTCCATGAGCTGCATCCCGTCCTTGCGCCCCGATTGGATGATGGATTCGATCATCGAGAGCTTGCCCTCGCGGATTGTATTGCCAAGCCCGGGAGCGTCGATAAGAATTTCATTCACCGCGCGCCGTCCCTTGCCGTCCTTGGTTTTGATGAGCAGTTGCGCGCAGATGCCCTTGAGGCTGTTGGCCAGCATGACGCGGATCTGGTCCTGCTGCTCGGCGGGGAAACAATCAATGATGCGGTCAATGGTCTTGGCCGCGGAGTTGGTGTGCAGCGTGGCGTAGACCAGCGTGCCCATCTCGGCGGCCTTCAGCGCCAGCGCGATGATCTCGGGGGTGCGCATCTCGCCCACCAGCACGATGTCGAGGTCCTGGCGCACGCTGGACTTGAGCGCGTCGGCGAAGCTGTGGACATCCACGCCCACTTCGCGCTGGATGATCACCGATTTCTTGCAGGGATGCACGAACTCGATGGGCTCCTCGATGGTGAGGATGTGGCGGGCCTGGTTCTCGTTGATGTAGTCAACGAGGGCCGCGAGCGTCGTGGACTTGCCGCTGCCCGTGGGGCCGGTGACCAGCACCAAGCCGTCCCGCAGATGCGCGAAACGCTTCAGCACCGGCGGCAGTTTCAGATCATCCAGGGAGGAGATGCGGCTGGGGATGAGACGCAGCACCGCCCCGTAGCCGTCGAGCGAGCGCAGATAGTTCACGCGGAAACGCGCCTGTTCTCCCAGCGAGTAGGCGAAGTCGAGATCGCCGGTCTTCAGGTAGCGCGCCCAGCGCGGCGCATCGCAGATCTCCTCCAGCAGCGTGAGCAGGTCGGACTCCGAGAGCGGCGCCTGCTTGAGGGTCGTGATATCGCCGTGGACGCGCAGCATGGGGGGTAGCCCCTGCGAGAGATGCAGGTCCGAGGCCTTGCTCTCGAGCACGATGTTGAGCAGTGAATCAATGCGCGCCATCAGCGGCTTCTTTTGTAATAGTTCGGCCCTGCCGAGAAGCCGTTCGCCCTGAGCTTGTCGAAGGGTGAATGGCGGGATGTCACGGCCCGTTCATGCTTCGACAAGCTCAGCACGAACGGGCCTGCCTGCCGGTAACGCAATGCGAAGGCACGATTCGTGGGCTGCACCATTACCTTCTTTTCTTATTTAACACACAACAAGCCACCGCGCTACTCTTTCTTGCGCGCCTTGCGCTGGTAGCTGCGCGCCGTTTCCTCAGTGATGACCCCTTTTTGCAGGAGCTCCTGGAGCGCGTCGTCCAGGCGCAGCATGCCCTGCTTGCGGCTGGTCTGCATCACCGAATCGAGCTGGAAGGATCGTCCGTCAATGACCATCTTGCGCACGCTGCTGTTGTTGAGCAGGATTTCCAGGGCCGCCACCTGACCCTTGCCGTCCTTGCGCGGCAGGAGCTGCTGGCAGACGACACCGCGGAAGGATTCGCCCACCATGGCGCGGATCTGGGCCTGCTGATCGGGGGGGAAGGTGTCCACCAGCCGGTCAATGGTGCGATCCGCGGAGGCGGTGTGCATGGAGGCCAGCACCAGGTGGCCCGTCTCTGAGGCGGTGATGGCCATGGAGGTGGTATCAATATCGCGCAACTCGCCCACCAGGATGACGTCCGGATCCTCGCGCAGCGCCGCGCGCATGGCGTTGGCGTAGGAGAGGGTGTGGGAGCCGAGGGAACGCTGGGTGACGCGGCAGCCCTTGGGCGCGAAGCGGTACTCGATGGGGTCCTCGATGGTGATGATGTGCTCCTTGCGGCTGTTGTTGATGAGCTCGATCATGGCCGCCAGGGTCGTGGTTTTGCCGCAGCCGCGGGGACCGGTGACCAGCACCAGGCCCTGGTTGTATTCCGTGAGCTGCTTCACGGACGGCGGCAGGCCCAAATCCTTGAAGTCAGGCACCTTGTCGGGGATGATGCGAAAACTGCCGCACCAGCCCGTGCGCTCTTTGGCGATGTTGGCGCGGTAGCGCTGGCCGCCGGAGGTGTGCAGGCAGAAATCCAGTTGCTGTTCGTGGAGCAAACGCTGTTTCTGACCCTGATTGAGCACCCCGAAAAGCATGGCCTCGGCCTCTTCAGGCTTGACGGGCGGTGTGTTCAAGCGGCTGATCTCGCCGAACTTCCTCTGGAAAACGGGGACACCGACGGAAATATGCAGGTCGCTCGACCCTTTCGTCCGGGCCTGGCTCAACAAGGCTTCCAGCTTTGCGCCGGCGCCGTCGGGACGGCACACGGATTCCTCGAAGAGGCGCGAACTAAACCCTTCTTCACCAGCCTCTTCGGGGGGAGCCGCGGCGGGAACGGACGCCGGTTTGAAAAAGGAATCATCGGCCTGAGGCGCGGCGTCCTGCTCCGGCGACGGCACGGGTTCCAAGGGCGCCAAATTCTCGTCGGCGAAGCCGAGCGTTTCCTCGCCGCTGGCAGGCTCTAAGCTGAGCTGGCGATCCGGATCGGGGATCTCCATCAGATGGCTATCCGAGGTGGTGTCCGGGAAGATGGTGGTGTCGCCGGCCCCGTCCAGCACGTCGCTCGCGGCAATGGGCGGAAAAGAAAAGCCGCGACCTTCAATGGCCGCGCGAATTTTCTCCACGACGGCGGCGGCGGCGCGGCCCGATGCGATCAAGGCTTCAGGCAGGGTCTGGCCGGCGTGGTTGTTGAGGCTGGTCTGGAATTCCGCCCATTCCTCTTCGCTCACGAGGCGGTTGCGCAGCACCAATTTCTTGAAGTGGTCTTCAGCTGGGTTCGGGTCGCCCGCGGGCAGGGAACTCATGGAGCCTTGGACTTTTTGGCGGGCGGAGCGGGCACAGTGGGTGGCGCGGGTGGGCGTGCAGCCAAGGGTGCGGAAGGTTTGACCGCTGGTTTTGCCGGCGGTGGGGAAGGAGCGGCCGGTTTTGCCGCAGCCGATGAAACCAGCGGCCGGGCCGAAACCCCCGGAGTGATTGCGCCCGTACCTGGAGGTTTAAGCGGGGTGCTCCCTGGTGACGATGCGGGCCGGGACGGCATGGCGGACGGCACAGGTCGAGCGACGGCCACCGGAGGCTTGGCTCCACTGGCGGGAATAGTTGCGGGTTTCGTCAATCCAGGAGGCGCTGGGGCTTTGGCGGCGGGCACCGCGGGTCTTGCGCCGCTGGGAGGAGCGGCCACGGGTTTCACCGGCACCACGGGCTTGACGGTCGCGGCGGACTTGGGCAAGGCGCCCGGCGCGGGGAGGGCGACCTTCTGGGCCGGCGCCGACGAGGAGACCGGAGTGGCCGCGGGTTTGATTGCGGCGGTCTTTGCCGCCGCGCCCGCGGGAGCGACGTGGTTCGCCGTCGTGTCGGCGTGGGATTGTTTGAGCAGGCCCGCGGACTCGGCGTTCAGGTCATCCTTGAGCTGGGAGAAAACCAGGCCTTTCTGGCCGATAGCCGCCACGATTTTGGCGAGGAGTTCCTCCTTGACCAGACGGCGGGCGAGGATTTCGTCCGGCATGGTGCGATCCGATTTGCCGATGCTCTGGTCCACCACGCGGTTCCACTGGCGCTCCGTGATGAGCTTGTTGTGAACCAGCAGCTTTCGCAGCAGCAGCTCAGCTTGGCTGTCAGCGGCCATGGAAGTGGCTTTACAGCGTTTCCCGAACGGAGCCCCGCGATGGGGCGATGGAGAATAGGGGACTCGAACCCCTCACCTTTACGCTGCCAGCGTAACGCTCTACCAGATGAGCTAATTCCCCGGTGGCGGCCGATGCTAGGCGCCCGCTGGCCGCGTCAATTGCATCATATCTGTCCGCTCCACGCTCTCCGCGTCTCGGCGTGCAAGAAAGTTGCCGTGTTCGGCGATGGTGCGAAAAGAGAGGGGAAAAACAGGATTTATTCACGCGGAGACGTGGAGGTGGGAGGGGTTGTTGGCGACTTTTTTGTTCCGGTTCCGCCAGATTAGGACCACGGCGCTCAAGACTTCTCCCCCTCTTCCTCCTCGCCGCCCTCATCTTCGCCGTAATCCTCGTAGAACATCTCCTCGATGAAGCTTTGCTTCACCATTTCGAGCACGCCCACGGCCTCGATGCTGGTGAGTTCCAAACCCCGCGCCGTCTTCTCGATCTCCTGCAGGGCGAAGTCGAACTCCTGGAAGGTCTTGCGCACCGGCATGCGCGGCCCGGGCCGGCGTCCGCGCTCGCGCAGGCGTCCCACGTATTGCACGATGAGGACCACGTCCTCCTTGCGGGTGGTGCGCAGCAGATCGCCCACGTTGGAGGTCTCGACCGCGAGCTGCCAGCGGTCGAAGACCGCGCAGGTCTTGCAGCTCTCGTCGTAAGAGTTCAGGGGGGCGAAACAGCGCAGGCAATGGCTGCCCGCGGGGGAGAGGCCGCGATTCATCCTAAGAACGGCGGTTGAAAGCAAAACGGCTGCGCAGCAGGGGACCGTCCCTTCCCGCATCCCTCGAATGGGGGGCGCCGTGGGGGATTGTCCCTTGCGTTTTAAAGGGATAACTTCCAACTGCCGTTTTTAGGTTCATGGAATTCAGGGACTCCAGACGAAGCCGAGATAGTACACCAACAAACCCGTCGCGCAAGTCAGCAACAAATCGGCGACGGTAAGCCGCGCCAGGAGGCGGTGGGTGGGGAAGTAGTCCTCGCGGAAGGAATCCTTGAATTTGATCAGCGCTCCGGTGATGGTGATCACCCACAAGACGGGCGTGGTCAAGGAGAAGGTGAGATGGATCTTCAGCACCATGCGGAAGGTATCGGTTTGGTTCTCCTTGGGGATGATCGCGAAAATGAAGCCCAGGCGCCGCAACTCCAGCTCGAAGGCCGTCACCGCCGCGAAGAGGGCGATGCCGATGGCGATTTGCATGCGCTTGTGCAGCGCGTAGCGTTTCTGCTTCGCCTGCTGGATGCTGAAGCCGAGGAGGGGCAGGATGGCCGCGAGCAGCACGACGATGAGGTCGAAGATGAAGGGCGCCCGGGTGCCGAGGAATCCGTGTTCCGGCATCAGGTTCTGCGCCGTGCGCGCAGCAGGTGGTAGGGCATATCCCCGGGGACGCGCTGCTCCCGCACTTCGCCCACCAACGGGCAGGAACGCAAGGCCGCGACAGCGGCGGCGAGTTCCTGCACCGATCCGCTGCGCGTGATCATCATGCTGAGGCCGAAGAGGTAGGCGAACAGGGAGTTGGGTTCGCCCGCGCCGTAGAAGAGGTCCAGGACGTAGAGCTGGCCACCGGGTTTCAGCCACGAGGTCAGGCGCGCGAACAGCTCCGGCATGGCCGCGGCGGGCTCTTGGTGCAAGGCGCCAAAATAGAGGATGGCGTCGAAACTCTCGGAGGGCGACCAGACACGGTAATCGCCGTCAGCGAAGCGCGCTTTTTCAAGGCCCGCGGTGGTGATGAAGGCGCGCATCTCCCCCAGGAGTTCGGGTTGTTCGAGCAACAGAAGGTTCCGGATTCCCACGCGCTGCTGGAGCAGCAGGGACCAGGAACCGGCGCCGGCGGCGACGTCGAGGATATGATCCTCGGGCTTCAGGTCGAGGAGCGGCAACACGGCCGGGGCCAGCATTTGCGCGCGCCCGTGCATGCTGCGCAGGAAGCCGGGGGTGTCCTTCTTGCTGGGGGGAGCGGCGCGGGACTCGCCCTGGCGCAGGGCGTTTTCGAGGTTGTCCCATAGCGGATACATTTCGACGGCGTAGCGCAACGCCGGAGCCATGCAGGCCGGGCTCGCGGGATTCAGGAACATGGCGCTGAGGGGCGTGGGGGCGACGTCGCCCGTGTCCTGGCGCAGTTCCACAAGACCGAGCTCCGCGAGAGTCCCCAGGAGGATGCGCAGCTTCTCCTCGGGAACCTTGAGCTTGGCGCTCAAAACCGCCGGAGGCTGACCCTCAGACCCCAGCGCGGCGAAGATATCGAGCTTCAGGGCGGCGAGGAAGGCCCTACTTTTCCAGTAGGCCGTGGCCAGTTCGATGATGGGGGCTGGGGATAACAATGGGTAAGTGCCGAGAGGGGGACTTGAACCCCCACGAAGTTGCCTCCACTAGTCCCTGAAACTAGCGCGTCTGCCAATTCCGCCATCTCGGCGCGGGGGAGGATTGTCAGGGACGGCGCGGACTTTCAACCTGCTGATTAAGAGCCCGGGCGTCTCAGTCGCCCGCTCATTCCGGGAGAGGGCCGGGGTGAGGGTCTCAGCGCTGAGGCATCCGTAATTTGAAATGCCAAGAGACGAAAATCTAGACCCTCAAGGGCCGATAAGCCGTCCATAAAGTTCCTGCTGACGGTTGAGGGCAGCGCGGTACAGCGCATGCCGCGCCGGGTCCGGCTCGAAGACACGGCCGGTATAGGCCAGGGCCTGTGCGACGTCGGACAAGGCGCCAATGCCCTCCAGGGCGAGGAGCGCGGCTCCACGGCAGGAGGCTTCCGGCACTTTGGAGAGCGTGAGGGACCGGCCCGTGGCATCCGCGATGATGCGCGCCCAGGTGGGTGAGCGCAGCAGCGCGCCGCCGCTGGCGACGATTTGCGCGCCCGGGCAAGCCGGGGCCAGCCTTTCCAGGACCAAGGCCAGCCGCAGGGCCACGGCCTCCAAACCAGCGTGCAGCATATCTTCGGGGCGCGTGGCGAGACTCAGGCCCGTGAAGGCTGCCCGGGCGTCTTCAGCCCAGCCTGGGCTGCGCTCCCCGGCCAGGAACGGCAAGACGACGAGGCCGTGCGCTCCGGGCTGCGCTTTGGCGAGCTCACGGGCGGCGGTTTTCTCATCGAGACGCAGGGTTTTCATGAGCCAGGCATAGACGCAGCCGCCCTCGCTGAGCGCGCCGCCCAGGAGGTGCCGGCGGCGGTCCACGCGATAGCACCACAGTCCATCGGGAATCGCAGGCGCCGCGCCGGGGAGGACAACTCGCAGGGCCGCCGTTGTGCCCAGGGAGAGGGCGATGCGCTGGGAGTCAAAGCAACCGCTGCCGATGTTTCCCGCGGCGCCATCGCCGACGGCGGGACACCAGGGAACTTCCCTCAAAGCCGGCCAGCGCCGGGCATAGGCGCGTTTCAGGCCGCGCTTTGGCGTCCCGGCGCCGGCGAGTTCGGGAAGTTGCCCCAGATCAAGCCCCGCGACGCGCGCGAGTTCGGCGTCCCAGCCTAAAAGCCGGCGATCCAGCAGCCCCGTCCAGGAGGCGACGGAGACACTCATGGCCGCCGTGGCGCCGAAGAACTCGGCCTGCAGGTATTCCGCCAGGGAAACCCAGCTCCGCGCGCGCCGAAAACTATCCGGGCGCTCGGCGGCCAGCCAGCGCAGGCGCGCGGGCCAGTAGCTGGGGTGAAATCGGCAGCCCGTGCGCTCGTGCGCCGCCGCCTCGTCGTTTTCCGCGCGCAATCCGCGCGCGGCGGCGGCGGCGCGCGTGTCGGCATAGGTGGTGATGGGGCCCACGGGCCGACCGCGCGCGTCCAGGCCCAGGAGGTTGGAGACGAAAGTGCAGCTTCCCACCGCCGCGAGGGACCGGCCGCGCGCGGCAGCCAGGATTTCATCCACGCAGCCGCACACGGCGGCCAGAATCTCCCGGGCCGCGGCCTCGCTGGACCCGTCCGCTCCCGAGCGCAAGGGCGTGGGGCGCGCGGCGGCGTATCCCTTGACGGCCCGACCCAGGGCATCGAAGACCATGGCGCGCACAGAAGTGCTGCCCACGTCCAGAGAGAGCACCAGCGGCTCCTCGGCGCGGGCTGGAGTTACGACGGGTCCGGGCATGGCAGAGCATCTTGACGCAGGGGACGCGGCGGGAAGGGGTTTATACTCTCCCGCTACCTTCTGCGGTGCGCATTTCCCGAGAACCGCCCCATGGCCTTAATCGAATGCAATTTCTTCAGCGAGGTGCTGGGGCTCGCCACCTCCATGCAGGTCATCCTGCCCCAGCGTGCCGCCGGGGCCGCTGCCATCCAGCATCCTACGCTCTACCTGCTGCACGGCCTCAGCGACGATCACAGCGGCTGGACGCGCCGCACCAGCATCGAGCGCTACGTCGAGCCCTTGGGTCTGGCGGTGGTCTTGCCCAACGTCCATCGCAGCTATTACACCGACGTTTCGCGGGAACTGCGCTACTGGACCTTCATCAGCCAGGAGCTTCCCGCCCTGGCGCGCCAGTTTTTTCCGCTCTCGGGTGAACGGGCGCACAATTTTGTCGCCTGCCTTTCGATGGGCGGTTACGGCGCCTTCAAGCTGGCGCTGAGCCACCCCGAGAGTTTCGCCGCCGCCGCCAGCCTGTCTGGCGCCCTGGATATGGCCACCCGCGTCATACAGCAGAATGATCCCATGCACCTATTTTATCGGGGCATTTTTGGTGATCCGGCCAAAGTACGTGGCTCGGCCAACGACCTGCGGCACTTGGCCGATGGGTTGCTCCGCTCGGAAAAGCCGCGCCCGCTGCTCTACGCCTGCTGCGGTCTGAAGGACTACCTGCTCCAGGACAACCGCGCTTTCCGCGACCACGCTCTCGGCATCGGCCTGGACCTGCGCTACGAGGAGGACGCCGGCTACGAGCACACCTGGGATTATTGGGATCTGACCCTCCAGCGCGTCCTCAAGTGGCTGCTCCCCTGCCTCCGGGGCCGGATTCATGTGCAGGTCTAGAATTGCGGGTCCGGCGCCATGCTCCTGGGTCTTGATCGCATCAACGAACTCAGGGATGAGCTTGCCGAATGAGCGTTTTTAGGATGAACAACGCTGACGAAGAAAAATCCTGGCTGCTCAAGGCTTACGCCATCCGGCGCTTTGAGGAACGCCTGCTGGAGCTTTTTCGCGCAGGCAAGCTTTCCGGGACCACGCACACCTGTATCGGCCAGGAATTCTCGGCGCTGGCGCTGGCCGCGCCGTTGCAGCCCGGCGACGCGGTTTTCTCCAGCCATCGCTGCCATGGCCACTACATCGCGCGCACCGGCGACATGGAGGGGCTGATGGCCGAGGTCATGGGCAAGCGCTCGGGGACTTGCGCGGGATTGGGCGGCAGCCAGCACCTGTGCCGCGATGGCTTTTTCTCCAGCGGCGTGCAGGGCGGCATCGCGCCCGTGGCCGCTGGTGTGGCCTGGGCGCAGAAGCTCAAGGACGCGGGCGAGATCTGCGTGGTCATCCTCGGCGACGGCACGCTGGGGGAGGGGGCGGTTTACGAGGCCTTCAACATCGCCTCCAAGTGGGAGCTGCCCCTGCTCTTCGCTCTGGAGAACAACCTCTACGCCCAGTCCACGCCCCAGAGCCAGACGCTGGCCGGGTCCATCGCCGCGCGCGCCGAGGCTTTCGCCATCCCCGCGCACCGGGGGGATACCTGGGACTGGCGCGGGCTCATGAGCCTCGCCGCCCGCGTCAGCGGCACGGTGCGCCGCCAGCGCCGCCCGGCTTTTCTGCAAGTGGACACCTATCGCCTGGCCCCGCACTCCAAGGGCGATGACGACCGCGCCGCGTCGGAAATCCGTGCCCATGAGGAGCGCGATCCCCTCAATATTTTTTTAAAAAGTGAGAGCGCCGCGCAACTCGCCAGCGAGTTGCAGGCAGTAGATGCTTGCCTGGAACAGGCGGTGCGCCGCGCCAGCGAGGACACCTTCCTGTCCTTCCAGCCGCCCGTCGAGTCCGCGCCTTCGCGCCCACGGCGGAGGGCCGTAGCGGGGGAGGGTGAGATCCAGACGCGCGCCATCCACCGGGCGCTGGCCGCGCAGCTCGAATCCGAACCGCGCGCGCTGTTCTTCGGAGAGGACGTGGAGCACCCCTACGGCGGGGCCTTCAAGATAGCAAAAGACCTATCGGCGCGCTTCCCAGGCCGGGTGCGCAACGGCCCCATCAGCGAGGCCGGCCTGGTGGGCGTCGGCACGGGCCTCGCCATCAAGGGCCTGCGGCCCGTGGTGGAGATCATGTTCGGCGATTTCCTGACGCTGGCCGCCGATCAGCTCCTCAATCACGCCGCCAAGTTCGAATTCATGTACAGCCGCCAGGTGCAAGTGCCGCTGGTCCTCCGCACGCCCATGGGCGGCGGGCGCGGCTACGGGGCCACCCACAGCCAGTGCCTGGAGAAGCACTTCGCGGGCATTCCGGGCATGGACCTCTACGTGTTGCACGGCCGCGCGCGCGCCTTCGAGTTCTACCGCCGGTTGTTCCGGGACGTGCGCCGCCCGGCTCTGGTCATCGAGCACAAGCTGCTTTACGCATTTACTGGGAACGAGCCGCTGCCAGCGGGTCTGGAGCAGTTCGAGACCGACGAGGCCGCTCCGATGACGCTGCTGCGGCCCGCGCAGGGGCCCGCCGATCTCACGCTGGTGGTCTTCGGAGCCATGAGCGCGCCCGCCGAGGAGGCCGCGAGACGCCTGCTCGCGGAGGAAGAAATAATAGTGGAGATTATTTTACCCCTGCGCGTCTCGCCCTTCGACGTCGGCCCCGTCCTGGAATCCGTGGAGCGCACCCGCCGCGTGGTGGTGGTGGAAGAGGGCGCCGCGGGCTTCAATCTGGGCTGCGAGGTGCTCGCCCAGCTCGCCCGCCACTGGAAGGATGAGCGGGCCTTCCGCGCGCGCGCCTTGAGCGCCGCTCCCTGCGCCCTGCCCAGTTCGCTCGCCCTGGAGAAGAAGGTGCTGCCGGGCACCGAGCGCATCTTCACGGCCTGCGTGGAGGTCTTCAGTGAGTGAGCCGCGGCGCATTCTTGTTCCCCTGGAGAATCCCAACGACGAATTTGCGACGTTGCTGCGCTGGCATTGCTGTTTAGGGGAGCGCGTCGAAAAGGGCGCAGTGCTGGCGGAACTCGAAAACGCCAAGGCCACTTTCGAGCTCGCGGCTGAGGAGGCGGGGCACGTGTATTTTTGCGCTCAGGAAGGCACGCGGCTCAGGGTGGGGGATCTCCTGGCCGTTCTGAGTCCCACCGTCATCGAAGACGCGCGGCAATTCTGGGCCGAGGCAGCGGCGCCGACGCTTCCCGCGGCGCCTTCCGGTCCCGTCCACATCACCGCCAAGGCCCGCAAGCGCATGAAAGAACTGGGCCTCGCCGAAAACAATTTCGCGGGCCTGGCTGAAGTGCGTCTGGCGGATGTGGAGGCCGTTGCCGCGCGGCGCCTGCAAACTTGAACGTCAGGACTCAGTAAAGCCAAGGCATGGTGTGCCCGGCTTTCGCCTGCGCCGTGACTACGGCAACCAGGCCATGGCGCCCGCCCAGTCGCCATGATCGAGGTGGCGGTAGGCCTGGGCGAGGCGTTCTTCCGTGTTCATGCGGGGGCGGGCTGCGTCGGGGTCGAAGGCCTTGAGCAGGGCGAGGAAGTCGGGCTCGGGACCGGGTGCGAGGCTGCGATAGCAGGTTTCGGCGCGCTGCTCCTGGCCGTCATCGAAGAGCAGCCGGGCCAGCCGCAATTTCGCCTCCCGGTCCTGGTGGCGCGTGGCGAGCGTTTCCAGAATACGCAGCAGCCCGGGGCGATCCTCCAGGGCCTCGGCGGCGTTGATGGCCAGCAGCAGATCGTCATGACGGGCCTCAGGCGTGCCCGCGCGCATCAGGTCGCTGAGCTGGCGCCGGCCTTCCGCCGCGGACGCGCCGCCTTGCTTGAGCAGCGAGGCGCCCAGGAGATAGCGATCAGCGGGCGCTAAGGGCTCGCAGGCGGCAAAAAGGCGTGCCGCCTCGCCGTAGCGCCCGGCGTTGTAATTCAGGTGTGCCGCCAAGCGCTTGGCCGGAAGATGACCGGGGCGCAGCGCGAGCGAGCTTTGCACCGCGGCCAGAGCTTCTTCACGCTGGCCGCGATCCTGGAGGATGTAGGCGCGGTCGAGATGGTAGCCGGCACGCCGGCTGGCCGGCAGGTTTTCACGCAGCCGCCGCTCGATTCCGGCCAGGATGGTGGCGGTGTCGTTTTTGCGGTAGGCGAACTGAAGCCGCAACTCCCAAGCGCGCGTCGAGTCCGCGACGGGACCGGAAACGCGCGCCAGATCCGCCTCGGCGGTGGCGAAATCCTGAGCCTCCAAGCGCAATTCGGCGAGTCGCAATATCTCCTGGGGCTCGCGGGCCAGGCGCGCGTACTGGCGGATCTTGAAGGCGAGATCCTGGGTCCACATAGCGATCTCGAGCAGGTGCCGGCGGTGAACTTCCTTTTGTGCGGGCTTCAGCTCCATGAGCGCTTCGATGGCGCCAGAGGCGGCGGGGATGTCCTGGAGCTGCTCATAAAGCGCCGCTTTTCTCGCCTGGACCTCGGAGGCTGGCGCAAGCCCTGCGAGCTGACCCTTGTTTTCCATGGCCAGCAAGACCTCAAGCTCTTTTCCAGGCTTGCCGCACCAGCCCCAGGCGCGGCCGATTTCGAGCGCGCGGGCCGGATCCTTGGAGAAGGCCGTCCACATTTCTTCCAGGAGTGCGATCGCTTCGGGCTCTTTCTTGAGGTGCAGCAGCGTTCCCAGCAGATCGTTGGCCACGCTGTAATCGCCGGGAACGAGGCGGCGCAGTTTGCGGCGCGTTTCAAGGGCCAGCTCCCATTTTTCCAGAGCGCCGGCCGCGTGGGCCAGGGCATCCAGGAAATGCCGCGAGTCGGGCGCGAGCTTGAGTCCGCGCTCGGACCAGGCGAGAACTTTCTCATGGAGGTTGCTTTCGGACGCGAGTTGGACCGCAGTCTCAATGTGGCGGAGTTCGCCGGGTTGATGCTCGATGAGCCAGGCGAGCTGCTCCTCGGCCGCGGCGAGCGCGCCGGTTTCGCGCAGCAGCCAGAAAAGGTTCTCATGAGGCGCGGGATCCGCGGGGTTGCGGACCGCCTGACCCTTCCAGATTTGGATGGCGCGGGCCTTGTTTCCCGTGCGCGTGCAGGCATCGGCCATGGAGGGCCATAGGTTGTGCTCGGACTTCACCGCGTCGGGGATGGCCGCGGTGGTGGCGAGGGCTTTCGCGAACGCCTCCAACTCGATGTACATCCAATAGAGCTGAACGCGCCGGCGCCCCTTCGCCGCC
>JAHFOS010000049.1:0-11193 GCA_023261545.1 bacterium | reverse complement strand
GGGCGCGGGAGACTTGGCCGGCCAACAGCAGCAGATCGACGAGCCTGCCGCGCAGCTCCTCGGACTCGGGCTCGGCGGTGATCCATTCCCGCAGCTTTTTCTCGGCGGGGCCAAAATTGACGCGCTTTTCGTGCCAGCGCAAGTAGGCTTCGCGCGCCGCGGGCGCCTGGTGAAAGCGCACGAGCATGCCTTCGAGGACCCGGGCGGATTCCTCCGGGGCTCCCGTCCACTCGAGGAGTTGGGCGCGCAACAGCTCGTCCTCGACACCGAGCTCGCCGGGTTTGCGGTGTTCGATCCAGCCCAGCAGGCCGAGGGCTTCCTGCAATCGGCCGAGGTCGCAATCCAGGCGCATGAGGGCGCGCGCGTCCTGGAGATCCATGGCGCCGAACACGCGCAAGCGGCGGTAGCCGTCCGCGGCTTCGTCCTTGAGCTCGTGGACGGCGCAATCGGCGGCCAGTTTGCGCAAGGCCTGTGAATCCCTGGGGGCGATGCCGAGGATAAGCCGGTATTGCTCGCGGGCCTTCGCGTCTTCGAGGTTCCACAGGTAAACCTGGGCGAGGTCGTGACGCGCGGCGAGGTCGCGCGGGCGCAGCTCCAGGAGTTTCAGCAGGTAGTGGATTTCGCGTTCGGGCTCGCCCAGCAGGCCGTAGATGCGCCGCAGCTCAAGCAGCACGGCCAGGTCGCGGGGATTGCGCTGATGGGCCGCGAGCAGCCGGCGCAGCGAGGCCTCCTGGTTGCGGCCGTAGCCTTCGAGGATGCCCATCATGCGGTCGTCGGGCCGGAGCAGCAGCCCGATGGCGGCGAGCAGCAGGATGAAGGCGAAAGCCAGGAGCTGGTGGATCCCGAATTTCATTCGCAGTAGCTCACCGGATGTTTCGCCTGGAAAAAATTAAAAAACAGGCGAATTGTCGCCGGTTTCAGACGTGATGGTAGCTGCCGTCCGGCTGGCGCTCCCAGCGGCGGGACTCGTTGAGGGCGATTTTGCCGCGCAGCACCGCTTTCAGGTCTCCCTCCAGGAAGCGCGAGAGCCCCACCAGCACCAGCATGCAGTCGGCCAGTTCCTCCAGGCAGGTGTGCCGCTCCAGCTCGCCCACCTCCTCGCGCAGCTTCACGAGGTAGTCCGCCGGGCCGGCCCCGTGGTAGGTGCGCCGCGAAAAGTCGCGGAAGCGCTCGAAGAGCGCCTCGAAGTCCTGTTCGCCCTCAGCCATGCGGCAGGCCGCTCAGCGCCGCCAGCACTTCGTCGGGATGTTTTTCGGCGTCCGCCACTTTGGGCCAGTGGTGCTTCACCACGCCGTCGGAGCCGATGAGCACCGAGCTACGGATGAGGCCCATGGAGATCTTGCCGTCCTTGTTCTTCTCGCCCCAGGCGCCATAAGCCTGGATGACCTTGCGGTCGGGGTCGCAAAGCAGGGTGAAGTTGAGCCCGAACTTCCCGATGAACTGGCGGTGCGACGCCTCATCGTCCGCGCTGACGCCCAGGATGATGGCGTTCCGCCTGGCGAACTCGGCCTTGAGATCGCGAAAGCGGCAGGATTCCTTGGTGCAGCCCGGCGTGTCGTCCTTGGGGTAGAAGAAAAGCACGACGTGCCGGCCCTTGAGGTCAGCGAGGGCGACGTTCTTGCCGTCCTGGTCTTTAAGGCTGAAGGCGGGGGCTGGCTTCCCGATCATGGCGTGCTCCTTGGAGCTTAGTGGGACACTTCTTCTAGCGTGGATTCCCGTTGTGCAACGTGCCGAAGCGTGCCGGAAAATGCCCTAGCCCCGGTTGCGCCCCCGACGGGCGGGGGGCCGTTAAAACGGCTCTTCAGGAAAGTGTACCCCGATCCGGCCTTGGTGCTGGCCTGAAGCTCGCGGGCTGCGGCCCTAGAAGCCGCTTAGAGAAGAGACTCCCGCTCAGTCCAGCAAGTATGTGTTCTGGCGCAGGAATTTAGCGCCAATGCTCGGGGGGCGTGTGTGATAGTGATGGCCCGGCCCATAGATGGATTTGAACCGCATCTTCAGGGCCTCATCCTCCTCCGCAGTATTCCAGGTTCCATTGAGTCGCTCATCCATCTCCACCGCGACGTCGAGGATCTCCTCTGGTGTATTCTCCACGAATTCAATGTCAAAAGGCGCATATTGCTCGCCGCGGCAGAAGGCCCCGGCTCCGGTTGTGCGCAGTTCTCGGAAGGTCATGAAGCGCTTTTCTTTGCGACGCCACAATTTTTTGGGAATGATGAGATCGCGGGGGTTAGTTAGCACGGCCAGTTCGAGAGGGATGAGGTTGAAGCGCACAATGGGTAAGCGGAAGACTCCTGGCACTACGCCGATACCCGCGGTGGTGCCGAGGTAGAAACGGCAATGGGCCGGCAGATACATATCCATGAAATCCGATCTGAAGTGAGTCGCATAGTCGAGGATCCGCGGGTGGCCGGTCTCAAAAGGCTCTTGCACCACAGAGCCCATGCGCAGTATCACCAAGCCTCGGCGTGCGAGCTCCAGCGCCGCCGGCACGCATTTTTTAATATCCGCATCGCGGTGGTCATGGTAGTTCCAGAATCCCTTCGCCTGTGGTCGAATCCTGTCAAGATAGGCCGAATCCCGAACGTGGAGGCAGACAAAAGGGGTCGCTGCGTCAAGACCCATCGCGCGCAGGCCATCCTTGCCGCGCTGATCTTCCTCGGGGGTGAAGGAGAGATGACAGGGAAAACGTTCGAGCAGACCATGGGGATCCTCGATCGTTCTTATAGGGACGATATGCGGTTGGCCGCCGGGCAGCAGGGAATTCAGATGGTAAATATGGCGCGCCCAGGGTCGGACGTTGAGGACCCTGTCCCACATCAGCTTGAGTTGCTGGTTGGCGACGGGCTTGACGTTGTAGAAGATATCCAAGGCATTGCTCGGGTGCATGCCGGCATCGCGTTCGCAAAGGTAGAACTCGGTGTTGAGGGCAAAATGGCCAATACGGTCGGAGTTCAGATGCGAGAAACGTACCAGCTTCCAGGGCTTCGCCAAGCGTATAACTAAAAGCGCGGGCAGCGTGAAGGGAAGCATGGCGATCATGACGCCGTAGTGGACCAACCTTCGCAACTTGTAGGCCAGGGCACGCCGGCCAGCACTGCGCAGATCGCGCGTTTGGCGCGCCAGGAATCCCGCGAATCCGCGTGGCACGGAAATCAGGAAACGTCCCATGGGCCGCAAAATCTCCGGCCCCACACTGGTGTTTTTACAAAAGTTATGCAATTACAAGGAGAAAGGACCATGAGACGGGCTGATATCGAGAGAGCACCGCTGGCGATGCGGCCACGGTAACGGACTCCGTTCTCCATCATGAGCGGGGGCCTACGGGATCCGAGGGGGAACGTCAGCATGTTTCGGCTCAAAACGGCTAAACTATTATGCACCGTCCTTCACCAGCATCAATCGGCACGAGGCATCCCCCCATCATGGAGGCGCCATCGGAACAGAGCAGCGTCAACATCGGAATCAGTTCTTCAGCATCCCCCATGACTTTTCGAGGCAACCTCTCTTCGATAAATCTCGCATACGCTTCAGGATTTTTTGTATGAAGTCGGGCCATCGCATTACCCGGAGAAATGAAGCCGCCGGGGAGAATTCCTGTGGCAATAATATTAAATGGGGCCAGTGCACGGCCGATCGAACGAACATAAGCCGACAGTGCCGCCTTCACCGTATTGTAACCAACCGAGCCGACCGCCTCACTGGAGGCGATAGATCCGATATGAACCAGATTTCCGGATCGGGCCTCCTTCATATGAGGCGTCACCAGGCGATTGATTTCCGCGGCAGCCCCCACGTTCAACATGAAAAGTTTTTGAAAGTCTTCTGATGATAAAAAATCATCCTTCAGGCCGAGCCCTCCTCCTGCGGCATGGAGGACGACATCAAGTCCCCCCAAAAACTCCAACGCCTTTTTGACACCTGACTGAAGTTCTTTCAGCTCCAGTAGGTCGATAGAAAGGGATAAGTGTTTTTCGGGGCTCCGGCAAGAGGTCCTGACCTCCTCAAGTTGGTCTCGTGAGCGTGCCATGAGAACCACTCGGGCGCCCTGTTGAGAAAAGGCCTTTGCTGCCACAGCGCCGAGCCCTTTGGAGGCACCTGTGATAAGTATTCTTTTATTTTCCAAGAAAAAACATTCAGATTTCAGCGCTTGCGAGGAGGAGATGTTGTCTCAAATCCTCATGGGTGCTCCCCACCTTTTGGGGCGAACCATTTCGTTAAAGAGTTTGAGCGATCTCTCGGTTCCCTTTAAAAAATCATCGTCGAGCCACATCACATGGCCAATGCCAAGCCGGTCCCTGAGCAGCAGAGGTTTATCATCAAATAAAATACCTTTAAATGGCTGGCTCAATGGATAAGGCATTTGTGGAAAATGGGGCAGACGACAGACAACATCACATCAGGCTACGGTTGCTCTTCAGCACAGGCCTGGGAATTTTATAGTTTGCCGCCCTGTTGAAAGTGTCAAAAACCCTGCAAACATGTCGGATAAAGCATCTGCCCAAGGTGGTAATTCCCATGGTGGTGCCTGAAAAATCTAAGACGCCATTCTGGATGAACTGATGGCGCAATTCGGCCAATTCATACTCAAAATATTCTTTGTAGTTGATGGCATACTTTACATCGATATCTTCAAAGTTAACACGCTGATCGCACAATAACCGAAACATGATGTCGCGTCTGATGACATCGTCTTTTTTCATTCGATAACCCCGGAACGTGGGAAATCTTCCTTCGTCAATGGCTTTGAAGTAATCGTGGAATTCGAAAAAATTTTGGGAATAATAATTGCCAAAGGCCCCTGTTGACGTTGGCCCAATTCCTATGAGGTGGCTTGTTGTGCCGGTGGTAAAACCGTTAAAGTTCCTGCCAACCGTGCGATTTTTCACGGCCATTCCCAAGTCATCCGTTGGCTTGGCAAAATGATCGAAGCCCACCCATTCGTAACCGTGCTCTAAAAATGTCTGGACAGCCTCGGTGAACATCAAGGGCAAATCGTCTGGAGGCGGCAGATCGGCATCATGAATGGCCTTCATGTGTTTCCGCACATCGGGCACGTGCGCATATTTCAAGAGCGTGACACGGTCGGGCGAGAGCCTTTTTACAGTTTCCAATGTGTTCCGGAAGGTTTTCCTGGTTTGCAAGGGCAAGCCGAATAAAAGATCAAAGTTCAAGCCATCGAAGATGCTGCGGATATTGGGCGGAAGCAGCGCTTCAATCATTTCTACAGGCTGAACTCTGTTGATGGCCAATTGTACATTGGCATCGAAATCCTGGACGCCAAAGGAAATTCTTTTCACCCCGTGGTCGGCATAAAATTTCAAGTTTTCCTTGTTGGTGGTGCGAGGGTCGATTTCCATCGCAAATTCATCGAGGCTATTCAGATCAACCAAAGTCGAAAGTCTTTCGGTCAACTGCGCAAACTGGTCTGTATAGAGATGGGAGGGAGTCCCACCGCCCAGATGGATCTCCCTGATATTGGGTTTGATGGAATTTTTTTCAAAAAAATTACGCAACATGTCGATTTCGCGCAGCAGGTAATTGACGAATTCTTGGATTCTGGCCCGATCATTGGAGATGGATATGTTGCAGATGCAATACCAGCACAGTTTTGCGCAAAACGGAATATGGACATAAAGATGGATGGGGGTATCTTTGCCTTCACCTGCAAAAAAATCCTTGAGAGCCTTTTCGTAATCGTGATGGTCAAAGGCTTCCACCCACCCTGATATGGAAGGATAACTTGTATAGTAAGGCCCGCTCTCATTGAATTTATTCAACAGGTTTGTGAACTGGTCATTGTTGAACGCCGGCATTGTTTTATTGGCTTGAATGTCAGTGCTCATAAGTACTCTTCCTTTATTAGTCAGGCACTAATGGCTTCAGACGGGAAGTTAAACAATGAGGCGTCGTTTTCCGGCATGGTATCGGGCACCAGACCGCAATTTATGATTGTTGGAAATTCACCCTTGATCACATGGTCGGCCGACAGCCCGAAAATCCGGAACCGCTCTTGCCAATAGGCAGAGGCCTCTAGCCGAGATCTGACGCGTTGGACCAGTTCTTCACTGATTTCTCCCGTGACGCGATATTGTAGGTAAGCATAAAAATACAGAATAATCGCATTGTCCGGGGCTGTTTTTGTTGCCACATATCTAAGCCATGTCAACTGTTGTTTCAATTTTATCGGTCGCATTTCGCGCAGGAGACGACTGAAATTCAACCGAAAATTCATATAGAACCATATATCATCCAGTTCATTGGCTTTAGGAACCCGATCAAGATCAAAGAAATCCAACGCTTCTAGCAGGCCGGTGTTCTTCCCCGATTTTTCGCCAAAGTGTGATTGCTGAATCTTGCCTTGCTCGATGGCCCTCTGCCTCGAGTAAGGCCCCAACTGGTAAGGCGAGGTATCTTTTCCATCTTCACCTTTCAAGGATCCTTCTTGTTCTCCCAGCAGCCCTTGGTCGACCATGGCATCGTAGATTGGGGTGTTTTTCCAGGGCTGCAAGATGGCCAAATTGTGCCAATCGAGATTCATTTCTTCGCACAATTTGATGGTATCAAAAATCATCCGCATTGTTTCATTTGGGAAACCGATGATGAGAAGGGCTCTGGTGTTTATTTGAGGATATTTCTGGAGAATCGCAGCCGCTTTGCGGAAAAATTTTGGAGTTCCGGGTTTCCGGATGGCTCGAAGAATATCAATGTTGCCCGATTCAATGCCGATGTTCAAGCCAATACAGCCACTGGCCGCAGCTGCCGCCACGACATCCTCCGTGAGGGAGGCGGCGATGACCCCGTTGGTTGCGTCCCAGGTCATGTTGAGGTTGCGTTGCACCATCCCGTTGAAAAGTGCTATGGCCCGGCTCTCGTTTTTAAGAAGATCGTCATCAAGCCAAATGATGTGACCAATGCCGTATTGTTCTTTCAAAGTGCTTAATTCATCCAGCACAGACCCGACAGACCTCTGGCGCACACCGACACCGTGGAATGTACGCACATTGCAAAAAGTGCAGGCCGCGCGACAACCGCGGTTCGATTGCACAGTGGCTATTTGCGTATCTTCATAACGGAAACCATACCATGACCCCAGTGTGCCCACTTTTGAATGGGTGCTGATGTCCATCATTTCGTAAGGGGGAATGGTATCAAGATCCTTTTCATCGGGAATGAATTGCCTTCCAAAGCGGACACCGCTGTTTCCGGAAGGCTGGCGGATGATGACCTGCCCTATGTCATGGATCGTTGTTTTATGGTTCGCAAAATCAAGAAAGTGGATAAAGGCTTTTTCCGCCTCGTTTAAAAACGCGAAATCCGCCTGCGGGATGGCATCTAAAATATTTTGGACATCATGGGTGACATGAACACCGCCGATGGCAATGGGGATCTTGACTCCTGGCGGCAACCAGGAAGCGGCATAGTTTTTTGCGGTCCTGCATACATTGACAAGCGAAGGGCCGGTGACTGAAAAAATACAGGTGATGCCGATCAAGTCGGGTTGATAGTCGGCAAGGGCATCGAACAACACACGTTTCCATGTTTCGTTGTAATTGAAAGTGGCGGCCTTCTCTGAAGCCTTCACTTTTTTAAGCAGTTCGTGATTGAGATTGCAAATTTTGGCTTCATACCCGTTGTTCATCAAGTGACGAGCGATGATTCCCAGCCCGTAAGTGGGATAATTATTGGCTCTGCCCCTCTTGGCCGTATCGTAATCGAAGAGAGCATCGTGTATATCGGGTGGATTGACCAGAAGGATTTTTTTCACTGGTTTCGCCGAGAAAAGCCTGGTGACATGGTCTGCCAGTTCATTGGCATTGATGCCTTGATCCTCAGGAAAATTGAGGATGGCAAACTTATTTGTATCAGTTATGTTCAATTCTGTTTCACGCGTTTTTAGGCGCTACCCCTTCGATAACAAGTTTGACAGCGTGCCCGGTATGGCGGTTTTTCATTTCGTCGCTGGCGTTCGAATACATCGACAGGAACCATCGTCCATTTTTGGAATTCCAGTCAGGTTCCTCATGCTGGTCACAGGGAGCCACACCATGACATACAGTGGCGCAACCAATTCCGACGTCTCCTATATCCACACGATCTTCAACTTCGACGACTTTATCTCCTGGCCCTACGAGATAAAATCCACCTCCCTGATAATCTTGGCCCCGTTTGCTCATGTAGCCGGAAAAAAATACCCGTTGGTGCAGATAAGGGTCGGAGTGCAGTTCAAGAAACCCGATTTTGGGCGGATAACGAACCACCTGAAGCCGGTCGACCACGCCATCCTTGGGAGTGTTTTTTTCATATTCTTCCGGTTGGAGCCCGGTCAGGAATTTAATAACCCGCCATCTTTCGTTAACGATGGGGAACAAATCCAGAGGATCGCCATTCCAGTGGTAAAAATAGCAGGCATGTTTGCAAACGTGAAAGCTGTATTTTTTTCCTTCTTCCAGATCAATAACCCGGTGAAAATCAGGGCAACCTTCGAGCATTTTATAAAATTCGGACGGTTTTTTCTTCCAGTAGGCATCAACCCGATCTCGAAGATCGCGCATGAATTTTTCGGGAAAGGTTTTTTTTAGCAGATAGACATCGCCCGCATAAATTGACTCGATAATCGGTTGTACAAAATCATCCTCTTGCTTGAGGACCTTTTCCTTGAAAGCGGAAAAGTTTTGTTGAATTATATTCCGGACACGAGTCGGACGAGGTGTTGATCTTTCCAATTTTTCCCAAACAGGCTGGTATTTATTTTCCATCGATTTGGTTTTTTTAAATCTTACTTCGAAACGGTGACTCTAAGAGATGCTGCGGCCGTCGGAAGCGGCGGTGATATTCGCCGGGGTCACGCCTCCCGTGAGGTCGGTGAGCGAAAAACCCGCCGCCTCGGCGGGGCGCAAGGGCTCGCCCCTTGCGAAATCCGCGCACAGCCCAAGGTTTCCCCTTAGGGCGCAAGCACAGCGCATCCCCCCTTAACTTCATGGGAATTATCTTAGCTGTTAATTGGGAACTTCAAGAGGAGGGGACACGTAAACACCTCGATCTGCTCGGCAAGGATCCCCCTGGTCTCAGCATTCGTGGGCCGCCGGCAACGGGGACCGGCTGAGTGGCCTTCGGAGGGTGGGGCCACCGCCAGCCCACCCTTCATGGACCTAAAAAATTTTTCGCACGGCTTGCGGATACGGGAGCGTCACGCCCGCGCGTCCGAGTTTGAGAGCGCGCTCGGCTTTGGGGCGGCCGATAGCCTCGGTTTTCACGCGATTTTTGAGCCCCCGCCCGCCCGAGGCGCGGGGATCCCCGCTCCTCGAGCGGGCTGCGCTGCCTTGTTTCGGGTCATCTTGCGCTAAAATCACGGTTGTTCCGTGAATCCAAATTCCTATCGACATAATTGAATCGCTCATATAATTGCGAGGGATTATTGTTAAAAACCTACCAGACCCCGCAAGCCCAGATCGGGTAGCAGCATTGAAATTTACCAGAATGCAAGAACAGGTTTCTAGGCCTCAAGTTGGATCGAGGATGTTTTCAAAAGGCAACTTAAGGGCGTCACTGCCTAGTGAGATGCGAGATGCCATCGCCCCTAATTTAAAAACAGGTGAGGAAAAGAAATATGCGGAATCTTTAATGAGAAGCCATGAATTGGACGAATCACGTATGAAACCTTGGGCACCCTTCTGTAAACAGGGTATAGGAATTCCTATTGGGCGCGTGTCTCCGGATGTACTTATGAGTGAGAGTAATAAGGCAGCAACTTCTCCGGCGCATCTTAAACCTATAGGCAACAATATGTTTGATTTTAGGAATTACTTTGGAGAACTCCAAGGTATCCAGCAAACTCTTCCATATTTCAAATATAGCGAGACTCGATTAGGGAGAGCGGAGAAAAAATATGTTGCAGAAGCTGGGCTGCAAGCGTGGCGATATGACGGTCGCCGAGGCGCAATGCAACAAGGTGCTGGTGCTACCGCACCACCAGCACTTGACGGAAGACTAGATCGCGTTTGTCTCCGAGAAGGTGAACGCGTTCTACGGCGCATGATCGCTGCGTAGGCCAACCGAGGGCTCGCCATGAAGAGTTTCGTCCTGCTAGGCGGCGGCGGCGTGTTTGCTGTCCACTATGCCAAGTATCTACTGGAGAAGGCCGAAGGAGTGGAGAAGGTGGTTTGTGTGGGCCGCAATCCGGTTGCCGCGCCGCCGTTCACGTTCGGGGTGGGCGACAACGATCCCCGCTACGCATATCGCCAGATCCACATCGTGTTCGAGCAGGACCGGCTGTTCGAGCTGTTCGATGCCGTTAAGCCCGACGTGATCGTGAACTTCGCGGCGCTGGCGTACGCGACCTCGTGGGTGAAGTCGCACCGCTATTATGAGACCAACGTCGTCGCGGTGTCGCGGATGTGCGAGGAGTTGATGAAGCGCGACTACCTCAAGCGCTTCCTACAAATCGGCACGTCGGAGCTGTATGGCGCGGTCAACAAGGCCGTCGACGAAAATTATCCGCTTACCCCGACGAGCCCCTACGCCGTCTCGAAGATGGCCGCCGACCTGCATCTCGAGACGCTCTGGGCGGTGCGCAAGTTCCCGATGAACATCCTCCGGCCGTCGAACGCCTACGGGCCGGGCCAGTTGCTCTATCGCATCCTACCGCGCGCCGTGTACTGTGCGCTCAAGGGGGAGAAGCTACCGCTTGAAGGCGGCGGTCGGGTCAAGAAGTCCTACATCCACTCGCAAGACCTGGCGCACGCGATCCACCTGATCAACACCAAGGCCGAGTTCGGAAAGATCTACAACGCCGGCCCCGAGCTGCCGTGCACCATCCGTCATCTCGTCGAACTGGTTGCCGAGGAGATGGACATGCCGTTCGAGCAGCTCTGCGACATCGTTCCAGGGCGCGTCGGCGAGGACGCGCAATACTGGCTCGACAGTTCGCGCATCAAGCAGGACCTCGGCTGGGAACCGAAGATCAGCCTGCGCGAGGGCGTGCGCGACATGATCGAATGGGGCCGCCGCTACATCGATCAGCTTCCGGACAAGGTTCCGGAATTCGTGTTGCGCGCGTAGAGCGCGGTCACGCGGGACCTGAAATCTGCGGTTTCTTATATCTACCGTTGACTTTTTGAAAAACATTAGGATTTCCTCTTGATTTTTTTGTGAACGTAGATATAATATAATATCTATAAACCCGCTTCGCGAGGC
>JAHFOS010000048.1 GCA_023261545.1 bacterium | reverse complement strand
TCGCCTTTCTTGACGCCCAGCGACTTGAGGCCGTTGGCCAGCTTGCAGACGCGCTGATGGAGGTCGCGGTAACTGAGGCGGCTCCCCGTCCCCGGTCCGTCGCCCTCATGAACCAGCGCAATTTTATCACCGCGCTCTTTGAGGTGCACGTCCAGGCAGTTGTAGGAGGCGTTGATCTTGCCGCCGATGAACCACTTGATGTTGGCCGTGTTGAAGTCCACCTCGCTCACCTTGCTCCACTTCTTAAACCAATGCAGAGCCTGGGCCTTTTCCGCCCAGAAGGCGTCGGGATCGCGCACCGATCGCTCATAGTCACGCCGGTAGGCGTCCATGCTGGAGTAAAGAGCCCCCTGGCGCGAACGCTCCGGTACCTCGTAAACCTCTTTCAGTCCGCTTGGCTCGGCCATGGCTGTGCTCCTGATCTGGGAAGCCGCCATTCTAGCCTCAAAAAGCGGGATCAACCGCCCGGAACTCGAAAAACTGACAAATGCTCCGACCCACTAGGATGTGCCACCCGCAAAGCCATGGCCTCCGCCAGCCCAGCGCCCTCGACTACCGCCGCTTTGAGCAGCGGGGGGCCCGCCATCGTTTACCTCGGTCTCGGCAGTAATCTGGAGGATCCACCTGAGCAGCTTCGCCGCGCGCTCGCGGCCATCAGGACTGAGATCAGCGAAGGCGACTTCGCCGCCGCGCCGCTCTACCGCAGCCCGCCGCTGGGCGGCCCACCACAGCCGGACTACTGCAACAGTGCCTGCCGCTTCGCGAGTTCGCGGACGCCGCAAGCGATCCTGGCGGCACTCCAGGCCATCGAGACCCGTCACGGTCGCCGGCGCGATGTCCACTGGGGCCCGCGCACTCTGGATATTGACCTCTTGCTGTATGGGGACGTCCAGTTGAAAGGTCCCGGCCTGCGGGTGCCCCATCCGGGCATCTTGCAGCGCGAGTTCGTGCTGGCGCCGCTCCTCGATCTCAACCCGGATTTGGCTGACCCGCTCTCCGGTGTTGCCTACGGCACAACCCTCGCCGCCTTGCGCCGCGCGCAGCCCTCCACTCTGAGGCCCTGGATTTGAAAATCGCCAGCAATATCCGCGAGCTCCGCGCGGCCCTCGACGCTCATAAGGGAAAAAGCCTCGGCTTCGTGCCCACCATGGGGTTCCTCCACGAAGGGCACCTGACCCTGGTGCGCCGCAGCCGCGAGGAGAACCAGCTCACGGCGGCCTCCATCTTCGTGAACCCCACGCAGTTCAACGACCCGGAAGACCTCGCGCGCTATCCCCGCGATCTGCCGGCGGATCTCGGCAAGCTCGAAAAAGAGGGTGTGGATGTGGTGTTCACGCCCACCGCCGAGGAGCTTTATCCCAAGGATACGGAGATATCCATCAACCCCGGCCACCTCGAAAACCTGCTGTGCGGGATGAGTCGTCCCGGTCACTTTCGCGGCATGCTCACCATCGTCTCCAAACTCTTCAACCTGGTGCGTCCCGAGCGCGCTTATTTCGGACAGAAGGATTTCCAACAGTTTTTGCTGATCTCCAAAATGGTGGCGGACCTGAACTTCCCCATCACCCTGCGCATGCTCCCGACCCTGCGCGAGAAGGACGGCCTGGCCATGAGCAGCCGCAATGCCAAGCTGGCCCCGGCGGAGCGCCGCCAGGCCCCGGAGCTTTACCGTTCCCTGGAAATGGGCCGCGACCTCATTGATGCCGGCATGGAGGATGCCCTCAGGACGGTGGCCGCTTCCATGGAGTACCTCATCGAGCACACGAGCTTCGAGATTGACTATTTTTCCATCGTCAATCCCATCACCCTTGAGGATCTGGAAAAGGTCTCGCCGTCCACGCCCTACCTCATGGCCGTGGCCGCCTACCTTGGGTCCACGCGCCTCATCGACAACATCCTGCATTACCCACCGGCCGGCTGAGATGTGCCCCATCCTGCTGAAGATTCCCGTTCCCGAGTTCCTGCAAACCCTGGGATTTCCGGCTTTCCTGCCGATCTTCGGATACGGGGTCATGGTGGCGCTGGCCTTCCTGCTTTTCTGCACCCTCGCGGGACGCCGCGCGCGCGCCTGCGGCGTGTCCCCCGCCGCCCTACAGGATATCGCCCTGTGGTCGCTGCTGGCGGGCGTTCTTGGCGCGCGCCTCATGCACCGCCTGCTCTATCCCGAGGCCTATTTCGAAGCGCTCGATTTCCTGCGCCTCTACAACGGCGGCCTGGTGCTCTACGGGGCCTTCCTCACCACGCCGCCGGTGCTGCTGCTGCTCGTGCGCCGACACGGCCTGACGCTGGACACCTTTCTCAAAATCATCGCCCCGCCGCTGCCCGCGGCCATCGGCGTCGGCCGGTTCGGCTGCTTCCTGAACGGCTGCTGTTTCGGCAGGCCCACGGACTTGTCCTGCGGCGTGCGTTTCCCCAAAGGCTCTGTCCCTGAGAACTATCAGGGCGTGCCGCTGCATCCCACGCAACTCTACGCCTGTGCCTTGGGGCTGATCCTGAGCCTGGCGCTCTACGCCGTTTCGGAAACGCGCCCAGCGCTCTCCGGCAAGGCCCTGGCCCTGTTGTTCCTCCTCGGCTATGGTGGCGCCCGCCTCATCGAGGAATACTTCCGCGGCGACACGCCCCGGCATTTCTTGAATATGCTCACCGCCGGGCAGGCGACCAGCCTGCTGTTCATGGCGCTGGCGGCGCTGGGGCTTTTGATGCTTAAAATCCAGGGGGGGGTGTAGGTGAAACCCGCGCTGTTCCTGGCCTGTGGCGTTATCTTTATTCTTGGCACTGCCGCGGCCGAAGACGTAGTGCGCTTCCCGCGGCGCAAGATCAACGTCGCGGAGGTGATCCGTCTCGTTGAAGCCCAGACCGGCAGGACCGTGAGCCTGCCTTTCGCCGAAGGGACTCCGACTTCTCAGGAATTTCCTGAAAGCATGACCGTCGAAGAGGTGGCGGGGTGGATCTGCCGCCACTATAAGACGCGCCTGGGCTTGCGGTTGCGGCCCTTCCTCCAAAAGCAGGCGCTGGTTTTTCAAAAGGCGAGCGCCTTGGGTGAGGAAGCTCAAAAAAGCATCCTCGCGCAGAACGTGGTGCTCAAGGGACAGGGAATCGGCATCGTCGCGGCTCTGACTCAGGCGGCAAGACAGTCCAATCTGGATATTTCATTTCTTGTCGAAGATAAGGCTGCTCTAGAAGCCGACTACGACTACACCTGCACCCTGGGGGAATTCCTTGAAGAAGTGGCCGAATATATGCGCCGCTACAACCGCCGCGACGTGGATTACGCCCTCACGGACGATGCCGTGACCCTGTTCGACCTAGGCCCCGCGCCAGCCCGGCCGCTGAAGGTGGAGATCGTCCGCGAAGCTGCGCCTGCCACCTCGGCTCTTATCCCCGAACCAGCCCCTTCCAAGCTGCCACCCTATCCGGCTCCGGCGGAGGATCGCCTGACCATGGCGCTCGGACTGGAGCGCGCCCAGAAAGAATCGCTCCTGCTCTACGCGGATCCGGCGCGACACCACGAGCTCTACGTCGCGCTGAATACGCCCCGTGAGCGCCGGCTGCGCATGGCCGATCTGCTGGACGACCTGCGGCCCTTCCTCGTCGAGCGCCGCGGGCGGGCTGAATGGGAGGCGCGCCTCAAGGATCTCGACGCCATTCCGGCTTCGGCCTACGAAAAGGCGGCCGTCATGGGGCGCATCATCGCTCCATGGAACGCCGAGCTCGAAAAGCGCATCGCCGCGCAGCCGCTGCGCGCACCGACCGCCGCCTGGACGTTGAGCACGCGCTTCGGCTTTATCATGGGAAAAAACTGGGCGCGCATCGGCACTTCGCCCATCACTCCCTTGCGTTCCAGGGTCCAGGGGCATGGACTGGAGGCCGCCGTGGGCGTCGGCTACGATGTGGTGCATGGACCCTGGAGCACGCGCGTTGATCTGCGGGTGGACAGCACCCGTTCCATCAAAGACCTCGAAGAGCTGGAGCAGGGCGCGTTTGAACTCGAAGCCCGCACCAACCGCCTGGTGGGCCGGGGCGGCCTTTTATCCATGACACCACACGCGGCGGTGCGCCACGAGAGCGACTACTTCGGTGCCACCAGCCTCCAGGATCACGAGATCTATCTTGGCGGCCTCGCGTTGCATTGGGAAGAGAAAAAGGACGCCATTCGCGACTTTGCGCTCACCGCCGACAGCGACCTCTTCGCTGGAGCGGTGCGGCCCAAGGGGGAAGAGCGCCATGACTTCCTCGCCCTCCAAGACCGTTCCTCGCATTTCTTCGGGTTCAGCCATCGTGCCGGTCTCGTGGAGCGGCGCGGCGACTATATCCACGGATTTTACGCGGAAATCGGGCTCAGCCGCTACCTGTCGAAATCTCCCCACGAGAACGGTCGCGAGGACTTCGTCGAGGCTGGCTACCGCTACGAACGCAAGGTCTGGGAGTACGCAGCGCATTACCGCCCCTCCTGGGTGCACCGCGCCTACGCCACCCGCCGCATGGGCCACCTACAAGTTTCCGCCGCCGCCCGGCCCTTTGGCAGGCCGGAGCGCTGGTACCTCGCGGGCGATTGCGAAGTGGCCCGAGCGGGGCTGGACTACGAAAATTACTCCAGCCGGGGTTTCAGGTTGGGAGTCGAACGCACATGGTAGCACGTTGGGTTATCGCTCTGGTATTCGCCAGCGCAGCGGCGGCGGTCGGAGAACCCTTGTCCGGGGGAAACCTGCACGTCAGCAGCCCGCAACTGTTCGTCGCAGCACCGCTCGCTCCGCCCTTCCTGGTGCAGGAAAACGGCGCCGAACCCCGCGTTGCCGCCAGGGTGAAAACCGGCGAGCACTTCCTCTGTCTGGAGGCCGCCCCTCTCCAACTCACGGGGGCCACTCTCGACTTCCATGCCGCCGGCTCGGGAATCTTGAAGAACGAGCGCGAGGTTCTCTTGCTTCAGGGCGAGCTCGCGTGGACGACCCCCGCAAAGGCCGACGCGACGCGGGCCAGGGTGTCCTTCCCGCGCGGAGCCGTCGTGCTCACGGGCAGCGGCAACCTTTGGCTTTCACCCGCGGGTGCGCTGCGCTGCATTTGCTCTTCGGGTGCTAAACTGCGCATCATGACGGGCGGCCTCAGCGTTTTCCTGGATCAAGGCGAACTGCTCGCCGTTGACGGCTCGCGCGCCGTGGTTTTCGCGGTGAATCCCCAGGAGCTCCCCGCGCGTCTCGACCTTGAGTTGGGCGATCTGCTTCAGCGCCACCGCCTGCTCCGGGACAGCGCGGCGGCGACCAGCGGGCGCGCGCTGGAAACGCAGGAATTTTTCGACAGCGATCCCCTGGGCGATCAGGCGGATCACGCGCGCGCCGGCGCAAGGCGCTACGGGCTCCATCCGCACTTCGCCGCCAGGAGGAATTTGTGAAAGGCCCGGTGCTGCTCCTGTTCACCCTGGCCGTCGCGGTGGCGGCGGGCTACCTGCTCTACAAGATCTACGGCCTGCTGCTGCACGGATTCCTGAAGAAGATGAACTGGAATCTTGAGGAAATCAAGAAGTATCCCCGCACCCCCGCGCTTAAAAATTGCGATCACGTCATCGAGCTATGCCTGCTCGCCGTCATCATCTACAAGCTGCTGTGCACATGAAAATCACCTCCCTGCTGCTGCTGCCGTTGCTCGCCGGATGCAGGTTCATGGAGGCCATGTACCTGCCCATGCGCGAGCCACTCCAGGAAACCACCCGGGCCGCCCGCCCCGGTCCCATGTGGGAGCCCAGTTCCTTCAGTGAGATGGCGCGGGCCGTGAATAATAATGCGCCCGACTCCCGGGCGCGCGTCAGCCGCAGCGGCACGGTGTCTTTCGCCAGCGGCCAGTACAAGGAGGATTTTCGCTTCGAGTACGATTGGTTCAGCCCCGAGCGCTGGTCGCTGAACCTCTATCGCGGCGCGGATCTCCTGGAGGAGCTGCAAATGCGGGAGCCGGTGCTGCTCTACCAGAATATCCGCAAGGACGTCGCGCTGCGCTCCCATCCCGAGGAAGTCTGGAAGGCGCTCGGGGAGCTGTCCTGGCGCGCCTACCTGCGCGACTTCGTGGGTTACCTGCGCTATCCCAACTTCGACCCGTCGTGCGACTGGGTGGTCGAGGAAGACGGCGTGCGCCACCTCATCATCGCGCGCGTGCTGCCTGGACAGGGCCGGCCGCTGAAAGAGCAGATCTACCTCCACAAAAAGCGCCGCGTCGTGGCGCGCATCGTGCGCAACACCGCGGAAGAATACATCGTGGAGGATATCCACTTCGACGCCTTCCGCGAAGTCAGCGGCAGCCTGATGCCGCAACGCATCGTCGCCGAGTACCCTCACGCCGGCGTGGTGCTCAGGGTCCACGCGTCCGCGACGACCCTCTACCGGCCCGAGCCTCCCGCGCGGGGACTTCGGGACCTCTGAGGAGCTGGGCGCGGCGCGATGGCAGCGCTCCTGTACGTCGCCTTCCTCTGGCCCTACACGCTGGCCACGGCGCACTTCGCGAACTTGCTGCGCTGGAACGATACCACGCCCGACTACTTCCTGCCGTTGCTGCTGTTCGTGCTCGCCTCGGGAACGGGACGCGCGGGACTCGTGCTGGCCGCGCTCACCGGCGTGGCCAGCGACGTCGCCGCGGCGCATGTCTGGGCCATGGACGGGACCTGTTATGCGCTCCTGTTCCTGCTGCTCAGGAAACCGTCGCGGGTCATGAGCTGGGCTTCGCCCCTGGTGTACCTGCCCGGGGTGCTGGTCGTGAGTTACCTGCTGGCGGCGGTCACCGCGTTCCTCGATGCCGGACCGGCATCGCTGCCGGAGGCGCATCGGCGCGCCCTCCTCACGCTCGTTTTGACCGCGCCGCTGTTTCAACTTTTTCGCATGCTGCGCCTGTTCTGGGGAGTGCGGACCGAACCCGGCCACGGTTTCACCCGTGAGCGCTGACCTTTCCTCCCACACGGCGCCGCGCTTCGCCCAGCTCTCCATCATTTTCATCCTGGGCGGCGCCGTCCTGGCCGGCCGGCTTTACTGGCTGCAAGTCATCGAACATGAGCGCATGGTGAACCAGTTGCGCCAGAAACTCACGCGCACCGCCATCACGCTCACCGGGCGCGGCAGCATCCTGGAACGCGGCGGAACAGTCCTGGCCGAAGACGTGCCCGGCTACCAGCTCGCCGTGGTGCCCGGCGAACTGCCCCTTGAAATGGGGGCCACCCAGGAAATCGAGTACGCCCTCTACCCCAAAAAACGCAAGTACACCCTGCTCTACCGCGGCGGGATCCAGCCTACGCCCAAGGAAGAACTGAAGCACAAGCTGGAGGATTTGGAACCCAGGCTCATGCAGGAGAACCTGGTGCAGGATCTGGCCAAGCTCTGCAATCTGCCCCAACAGAAAATAGCCTCCGCCATCGTCGGGACCCTGCAGAACTGCCTGCAAGGCTGGTACTACCTTTCAGATACCCAGCCCCTCGACTTCTTCGTGGATCGGCACATCGCCGCGCGCATCCTCACGGATCGCGGCCGCTTCGCTGGCGTCCTATGCCTTGAGAGCGCCATCCGCCGCTACCCTTACGGCGAACTCGCCGCCCACGTGGTGGGATACCTGGGCCGGCTCTCCGCGCAGGATTATCTGGCCCTGCGCGCGCAGGGGTCCTACACCGTCCCCGGCGTGACGGATCAACCCGTGGTGCTGAACGACGTGGAACGTTTTTCGCTCTCCTGGGTGCGCAATTTCCTCGTGGGCATGTCGGGAGCGGAACTGGCCTGGAACAACGACCTCCGGGGCCAGCTCGGCAGGGTGCGCCGCGCGCGCAGCTTCACGGGCGGCGAGCGTATCCTCGAAGAGGAGGTCGCCGAAAACGGCAAGGAAATTCGGCTCACCCTGGACGCCGACTTGCAGCGCGTGGCGGAGAAGGCGATGGCGGGCCAGCGCGGGGCCAGTGTGCTTTTCGATCTCGACACCGGGGATATGCTCGTCTCGACCAGCCTGCCCGCTTTTGATCCCAACCGTTTCACCCCCCCGGCGGACGGTGCCTATATCAAGGATATCCTCGGCGAACCGGGAGTTTTCGTCAACAAGGCCGTCGCTGCTTCCTATCCTTTCGGCAGCGTCTTCAAGATCATCACGGCCACGGCGGCTCTGGAGGATCATCTCATCGATGCCGACAAGACCTTCGTCTGCGAGCATGTGCACGCTCGCACGCACTTGAAGTGCCTCGGTCACCACGGCCCCATCGCCGTCGAGGAAGCGCTGGAACGTTCCTGCAATATCTTCTTCTACGAGGCGGGACTTGCGCTGGGGGATGATCGGCTGCACGAATGGTCGCTGCGTTTTGGCCTGGGCCAGTCCCTGGCGACCGGTCTGCCCTCCGAAAAGGCGGGCGTGGTGCCGAGTCGCGCCTTCAAGCTGCAGCGCTACGGGGAGATGTGGTACGGCGGCGATACGGCCAACCTGGCTATCGGCCAAGGCTACCAGCTCGGAACTCCGCTGCAGGCGGCCCTGGTGGCCGGCCTCATCAGCCGCGCCGGGGAGATCGCCCTGCCGCGCTACCGCTTGGACCATCCCATCCGCAAAATGAAACTGGACCTCTCCGCCACGACCCGCGAGGTCGTCCTGCGCGGGCTCTACCGGGTGGTGAACCATCCGGGCGGCACTGCCTTCGCCCATCGCTCCTCGCTCCTGGATTACGCGGGCAAAACCGGCACGGCGGACATCGTGAGCGTGGGGCCGGGCCACCCCCGTTACAAGCCGCCGCACGCCTGGTTCGCGGGGTTCGCTCCTTTCGGCCACCCCAGAGTGGCGGTGGCGGTGCTCATCGAAAACGGCGGCCACGGCGGTGAAACGGCGGCGCCCGTGGCCAAGGCCATCCTGGAGGCGTGGTCGCGAAAATACAATTTCGCGCTGCCCCGCGTAACCGGCCCGCTGTAGCCGGCCTCTGCGAGGCCGGCTCTGATATCTGCCACCTAAAAATCCGGCCTCACAGAGGCCGGCTACAGCGCTCTGTTCAGCAGCCCGGCGGCCCGCTGGGCTTGGCGGCAGGCGTATCCGCGGCCTTGCCGGCCACGGGCTCCTGGGGCGCCTGCTTATTGGCGCGCGCGTGAAAAATGATCACCAGCGTCAGCGCAATGACGAGGAACGCCAGGAACAGGTGCAGGTTCTTGTTCACGCGGTGCATCTTCTCGACCTGCTCGCCGAAATACCTGCCGATCCAAATGGAAATCGGCACCGAAATCAGGACGCCCATGGTGTCGAGAATAAGGAAACGCGGGTAGCTCATGCGCATCGTGCCCGCGATGAAATAGCCCGGGAGGCGCACTCCGGCGAAAAAGCGGACGGCGAAGGTCGCCCAGTTGCCGTGCTCACGAAAACGCTGCTCAAGTTTGGCGAACCGCTCGGGATGCAGGATGCGCCGCACCCAACTGATTTCCAGAGCGCGCATGCCGTAGTGTCGCCCCAACCAGAACGGGATCGAGTCGCCGATGAGGATGGCCGCGCCGCACACGCCGACCATCATGGAAAACGATCCCTTGCCTTGGAACAGCAGAAAACCAGCGCCCAGCAGCGACACCTCTTCAGGAATGGGCAGCCCCACGCCGCACAGCAAGAGCACGACAAACGGTGCCAGATAATGAAAGCGACCGAAATAAATCTCTATGATTTCTCTCACGGCTAAAGTTACCTTGCCTTGGAATCCTCGCCTACTTCAGCTCTCCCGCCACGGCGTCCAGCACGCTCTTGGCGCGTTCGCGATCCCCGAAGGGGCCCACGCGCACGGTGAGGCGCGTCGAGGCGTCCGTCACCTTGTCCGCGGAAAGCGACAGCGTTTTATCGTCGGCAAAAGAGCCGGAGATGCGCGAACTGAAAGCATCCAGTTTTTCCTCTTTCACGGCTAGGGACAACTTCTTCAATGCCGCCAGGCTGGCTTTGTGCACCGCGGCCACGGGCTGAGCGAATTCCTGCACGGCGGCATCCTTGACGAACTTCATGCCTCCCGCCCCCGCGCCCGCCCCCGCCGCCATGCCGACGATGAGGGGGATGCAACCTGAAAATAGGAGCCCGGAGACAAGACAGAGGAGACTGCGGCTGTTCATAAAGATTCTCAACAAGAACTGCCGGCTGATCATACGGGACGCCTTGAAGATCAAACATGAGGGATTTCCAGGCTTTCCGTCTTCATCCGCGCTCTCCGCGTCTCCGCGTGCGAAAAAGTTAAAACATTCGGCTAGGAGTGGAGATTGCGGAGAGAAGCGGAAGATGGGTTCACACAGAAAACGCGGAGGGGGAAAGAAGTTGACGACTCTTCAGTCCCCGATCCGTGGGTTGCATTCATGCCGGATTGGCTTTCACGCGCCATTTTCAGGCTAGACTGCGTAACCCACATCTGCCATGGATCTCATCATCGAGGAACAGGGTCGCTCGGCCCGTCGGGAATCCCTGCGCAAACTCGTCACCATCGTCGGCCTCGGCGACGATTGCGATATTTCCCTCGGTCCCACCGCCAAACCCATGCGCGTCGGGATATTCATCCGCAATGGCGCCGGGTACCAGTTTCGCCCCCTCACCGGCGATGGATCCATCACCAAGAATGGCCGCGCCCTGGAGGGCCTGGAATCCCTGAAGGATGGCGAAATCATCAAATTCGGACCGTTCGCCCTGCGGCTCGGCGACGACAAACCGCTGGCGAATGCCGCCGTGGCTCTGGCGATGCCTCCGGCCCAGCCCAGGGTCGCCTCTGAGCCGCGATCCGGCGCTATTTCCCACGCCCAGGCTCTCAAGGCCTACCGCTCCTCTTCCCCTGAAATCGCGCCCCCGCGTCCCGTTATCAGCGGCGCGAATTCCCCTGAAGTTTTGCCCTCCCCCGCCCTGCCTGGAACACTGCTGAACCGTCTTCATGCGGCGTTGACGGCCGAAATTGATAAGCGCGCTGCGACAGGTGGCGTTCCGTCACGAGAGGCCCTGGAAGAAATCCTGGGACCCATCTTGAGCCGCCAGCGCCAGGAGCCCGGCTGGCCGGAGGAACTCAGCCTCGCGGCGGCGCAAGCTGAAGTCCTGCGCTTCTACGAAGGGCTGGGTCCTCTCGCCCTGTTCGCCCAGGATGCGGACGTGTATGAAATATCGATCAGCGGCCCCCACCAGACCTACCTGCGCGGGGCCGAAGGCTGGCGGCAAGTCCAGGCGGATTTCCAGGACGCGGAACACTTCGAGGCTTTCGCGCGCCAGTTGGCGCGGCGCGCGGGCATCACCGCCACGTCCGGTTTTGCCTCCGGCACCCTGGGCGACCTGTGTCTGCAAATCCTGCGCCCTCCCCTGGCCCCGACCATGAACCTGACGTTGCGGCTGCCCCCGCGCCGGCGGGCGGGCCTGGGGGACCTCGTCAAAGAAGGCTGGCTTTCGGCTCCCATGGCCGATTTTCTGCGCCTGGCCGTCGCGGAGCGCTGGAACCTGCTCATCACCGGCGGGGCGGGAAGCGGTTGCAGCACCCTCCTGGCCGCCCTGGGCGCGGAAGCGCCAGCGGCGGAACGCAAGGTGGTCATCGAGGAGCGTCCGGCTCTCCAATTTTCCGGCCAGCACGCGTTGCTGTTGCGCTCCGGCCCGCCCCTGCGGCTGCTCACCGCGGTGCGGGCCCTGGGTCCTGAGCGCCTGCTCTGGGACGATCTGCCGGAAGCAGGTCTGGCGCCCTTCCTCGAACACCTGGTTCGCGGCCATCGCGGAGCCTTAGCGGTGTTGCCCGGCACGGGCATCGAAGCGGCGCTGGCGCGCAGCGAGGATGCCTTGAGCGTCTCCCCAGGCCGGGCGGCGCGGCGCCTCGCGGGCACGCTGCACCTCATCCTCGACATGCGCCGCAAAAACAACGCCCCCATGCTGGCGCGCGTCGCCGAAGTCGCCGCCCGGGGCGACGGCACGCTCGAAGCGCGCGACGTGTTCCGCATCAAAGAAGACGCGGGATCGGGGTTCGCCTTCGAGCGCACCGGCCACATCCCCACGTTCCTGGGCGACCTCAAAACCGGAGGCGCCGCCTTCCGCCTTTTTCGAGAGGTTGAGGCGTAAGCCATGCTGGAGGCCCTTATTCGCGGCCTCCCACCCCGGCTCAAGGAGCTCAAGACGGCGGTGGTGATGGGCGGGACTTCGCCGGAGCGCGAGGTCTCCCTGCGTTCGGGCGCACGAGTGCTCGCGGCCCTGGAGCGCCTGGGGTTACCCGTCCTGGGAATGGAATTCGACCGCCATCTCGCCCAGCGCCTCGTCGTGGAGCAGGTGAGCCTGGCCTTCCTCGCCGTGCATGGCGTGCCCGGAGAAGATGGCTCGCTACAAGGTCTGCTGGAGGGCCTCGGCATCGCCTACACCGGCGCCGGCGTGAACGGTAGCGCGCTCGCCATCAACAAGCTTGCGTCCAAGGCTCTGCTGGACCGCGCCGGCTTGGCGATGCCGCGCTGGCGCCCTGTCGAGCACGACCGCCCGCTGGAGGTCGTGGCGCACGACCTGGCGCGCGACATCCGCTTTCCCATGGTGCTGAAACCCGTCTTCGGAGGATCGAGCCTGGGCGTGCGCCTCGCCAATCACATCTCCGAGCTGCGCACCGCCCTGGAGCTCTTGCTGCCCCAGTATCCAGACCTCTTCGCCGAAGCCCACGTCAAAGGCCGCGAAATCACGGTGTCCATCCTGGAAGATAGCCGCGGAGCCCCTTACGCGCTGCCCATCCTTGAACTGCAGCCCAAGAACCTCTTCTACGACTATGAATGCAAGACGCGCCAGGGCATGACCGATTTCCTGGTCCCCGCCGACTTGCCGAAAGCCGCCGCGCGCCGCGCCGTGGACAACGCGATCTCCGCCCACCGCCTGCTCGATCAGCGCGACTTCTCGCGCAGCGACTTCATCCTCTCCGAGACGGGCGAGGTCTCCTACCTTGAGACTAACTCCATCCCCGGCCTCACTGAACTCTCCGATCTGCCGGCCCAGGCGGCGGCCTACGGCATGAGCTTTGAGGAATGCGTCGTCTCCGCGTTGCGGGGCGCGCTGCGGCGCTTGCGATGAGCGTGGAGGGCATCGGCCCGCGCTGGCTCGAAATTGACCTCGGCCAGCTCTCCACCAACCTGAAGGCCATCGCCGCCCTGGCCGCACCGGCCTCGGTCATCCCGGTGATCAAGGCCGACGCCTACGGACACGGCGCCGTGGAGGTGGCGCGCCACCTCGAATCCGAGGGCTGCAAACTCGCCGCCGTGGGCACCCTGGAGGAGGCGGTGCGCCTGCGCCGCGAATTCATCCGCATGGACCTGCTGCTGCTGGCACCGCTTCCTGCTGGGGAAATTCCAGAACTGCTGATGCACCAAATCACGCCCACGCTCACGGACGCCGCAGCGGCCCAGAAACTCGACGAACACGCGCGCACGCTAGGCCTTGTCGTCGCGGCGCACCTTTACCTCGACACTGGCATGGGACGCGCCGGAGCGGGATTGGATGAGGTCGCGCTGGAATGGGAGAAAATACGCCATTTGAAAAACGTGCGCATCGCGGCGCTCTACTCGCATCTCTCCGCCGCGGATGAAGACGACGGCGATTCGCGCGCGTTCACCCTCGACCAATGGCGGCAACTCAAGGAAGCGCGGAAAAACCTCAAAGGCGCCCCCGCCTTGCTCCATATCGCCAACAGCGCCGGAGTGCTTTTCCACCCCGAATGTCACGCCGGAGCCGTGCGGCCAGGGCTGTTGTGCTACGGCCTCTCGCCGCGCCCGGCCAGCCCTCCTCCCGACCCCATCCGCCCGGTACTGGCGATGAAGTGCCGCCCACTGGCGGTGCGCGTGCTGGAGGCCGGCGCCAGCGTCGGCTACGGTCGCGCCTTCCGCCTCGCGCGCCGCGGCCGCATCATGACGCTGCCCGTGGGCTACGCCGACGGCGTGCCCCGGCGCCTGGCCCCGCATCTGCAAGTGCTGGCCGGCGGCAGGCTCTTTCCCGTGGCCGGGCGCATCTGCATGGATATGATGATGGTAGACCTCGGTGACAGCGAAGTGGATCCCGATTCCGAAGTCACGCTCATCGGCGCCGGCGCCCAGGACCTCCACGCCTGGGCGCGCTGGGGCGAAACCATCCCCTACGAGCTCCTGGCCGGCCTCGGCCGCCGCTGGGACCGCTGCTACCTCAAACCCGACGGCCGCATCCTCGCCCGCAAGGCGGGAGGGTAGAAACGCCACCGGGAAACCTCAGCGGCGTCATAGCCATTCTCAACCGCTTCTCTATCGTTGGCGCGCCGCCACGGTAAAACCGCCAGGATGCCGCGCGCCGCTGCTCCGAACCCGCTTCCACCCGACCTCTCCTTGCGGGATTTCTGCTTTACCTGGCTATTCGCGCCGCTATGCGAAAGCGCGCATCTTAAAGACTAACGCTTACGTTAGCGGATTCATCCCAGACCCAGGGCTTTGACGTTCTTGCGGCTGACGGAGAGGCTGAGGAAGGGATCGCCCGTGATGGGGCAGGAGTCCTGCTCCACGATGTAGTAGCGCGTACCCGCGGCCTTGCAGGCTTTGAAGACGGTCGGCCAGTCTATGCCTCCTTCGCCGACGGCGCGCCAGATGGGCTCGTTGTTCAGCACACCCCAGTCCTTCACGTGGACCTGGTCCAGGCGGCCCTTCATCTTTAGAGCCCAGGCGGCCGGGCTCTGATTGCCGCGCGCGACCCAGGCGAGGTCGAGTTCGGCTTGCAGATAGCGGGGATCGGTGTATCGGAACAGGGCTTCGAGGAACATCGTGCCACCTTTGCCGTTCTTCACGCCGAACTTCTCGAACTCGGACATGTGGTTGTGGTATTGCAGGACGATCCCTTCCCGGGCACAGGCCTTGCCGTAAGCGTTGAATTCCTTGGCCAGCGTCTTCCAGGCCTCCACGGACTTTAGTTTGGAGCAGTCCAGCCAGGGGATGGCGACATAGCCCACGCCCCATTTGTGGCAATCGGAGATCACGCTCGCGAAATCAGAGCGGAACTGATCCACGCCGATGTGCGCGCCGATGGGCTCTACGCCAGCGGCGAGCATGATGCGGCGCAACTCGGATGCCTCGATGGGGCCGAAGCCTGAAATCTGCGCCGAATCGTAGCCGATGCGTTTCACCCGGGCCAGGGTCTTGGCGATATCAGCAGGGGTCTTCAGGAAATCCCGCAGGGTGTAGAGCTGCGCTGAGATGATGGGTTTAACGGCCATGGGCGATTTTTCCTTTGATTTTTAGTGAAATTCAAGATGCGTATTCAATTTTAGTAAGCGTTCACGGCAATACGAACCAAAAAAGAAAATCAACCGCGGATGGCGCGGATAATTTTCTTCTCTTTCCATCCGTGTTATCCGCGGTAAAAATTTTTTCGCAAACACTTGTCAAGTTTTTTTGGCCAATGCAGCCGCTTCTTTTGCGGTGGCCCGGATGCGCGGCCAGTCTTCGGCGGCCAGCATTTCCGGGGTCGCCAGCCAGGTGCCTCCCAGCGCGGCCACCGCTGGCAGCTTGAGGTACTCGGGAGCATTGGCCGGATTGATGCCGCCGGTGGGTACGAAACGCACGCCGGTGTGGGCGTAGGGTCCGGCGAGGGCTTTCAGCATTTTGACTCCGCCAGCCGCCTCGGCGGGGAAGAACTTGAGCCGCCGGCAGCCCAGAACGAGCGCGCGCTCGATGTCCGAGGGCGTCATCACGCCGGGGATGAACGGCCAACCCTTGTCCCGGGCCAGGGAAACGACGTTTTCATTGACGCCTGGGGCCACGCCGAAGGCGGCGCCCGCGTCCATGGCGCGCAGCACGCTTTCCGCGTCGAGCACCGTACCCGCGCCCACGCAAGCCTTGGGGAAAGCCTTGACGATGCGCTGGATGACGGCGGCGGCGGAGGCGGTCCTGAAGGTGACTTCCAGCACGTCCAGGCCCTCCGAGATCAAGGCTTCGGCCATAGGCTCGGCATGGCGCTCATTCTCGACAATCAGAACGGCGATGAGGCGTTTTGAAAAAATCTGTTCCATGTTTTTGCTGGAAAAAAAGGCGTTTTACAAGCGCTGGCAGGTGAGCCCGCCGTCCACCAGGATCACCTGGCCGGTGGAGTAGGGAAGGTCGCCGCGGGCGAGCATGGCCACGGCCTTGCCCACGTCGGCGGGGGTTCCCCAGCGCGGTTGCAGCAGCAGGCCCTCCGCGATGAGGTGGTCGTATTTCTCCTGCACGCCGGCGGTCATGTCGGTCTTGGTGATGCCGGGACGCACCTCATAGACCGGAACGCCGAATTCGGCGAGGCGCGCCGCCCACAACTGCGTCGCCATGCTGACGCCGGCTTTGCTGACGCAGTACTCCCCGCGGCTTGGCGATGCCACCGTGGCCGAAATGGAGGAGACGTTCACCACGCAGCCGGCCCAGGCGGCAGCGGCGCTTTTCTGCCGGATCATCCACCTGGCCGCGGATTGCGTGAGGAAATACGGCCCCTGGAGGTTGGTGCGCAAAAGCTCTTCGAAGCTCTCTTCGCTCGCTTCCAGGATATCCTTTCTTTGGCGCGGGGCGATGCCGGCATTATTCACGAGCACGTGCAGGCCGCCAAGGCCGCGCTCGATGCTCTCCAGCATGCGCTCGCGCGCGGCGCGGTCCGCCACGTCGCAGCGGCAGTACAGCACCTCGGTGGCGTGTTTTTTTAAAGCCGCCAACGCCGGGGCCGCGTCCTGTTCCGGGCGCGTTCCGCACACGGCCAGAGCGAAGCCCTCCCGGCCCAGGGCCTCGGCGATGCCGAGCCCGATGCCCCGGGTGCCGCCGGTCACCAACGCAACGCGGGCTTTCATATCAGGGCTTGAGACCCGGCAGCGTCACCCAGGCGCGCTCCCGCCACGATTCCAGGCCCTTCTCGGCGAGCTGCACGCCTTTCGCGCCTTCGAGCAGGCCCCAGGGGAAGGCATCGCCCTTCACCACGTGCCTCAGGAACAACTCCCACTGTACCTTGAAAGCGTTGTCGAAAGTCTGCTGCGCGGGAACCTCCTGCCAGCCGCCGCTGAAGTCTATGGGCTGGTCCACGTCGGGGTTCCAGACCGGCCGCGGCGTCGCGCCGTAGGGCTGCAACCAGCAGCGGCGCAGGCCCGCCAGCGCGCTGCCGCGCGTGCCATCCACCTGGAGGGTCAGCAGGTCGTCGCGCCGCACGCGCACCGCCCAGGATGAGTTGAACTGCGCGATGATGCCGCCGGCCAGCTCAAAGGTGGCGTAGGCCGCGTCGTCCGCGGTGCAGTCGTAGGGCTTCCCATTTTCGTCCCAGCGCTTTTTGATATGCGTTGCGCCCAGGCAGGACACCGCCTGCACTTCGCCGAAAAGGTTGTCGAGCACGTAGCGCCAGTGGCAGAACATATCATAGATCATGCCGCCGCCCTCCTCTTTGCGGTAGTTCCAGGACGGCCGTTGCGGAGTCAGGGCGTCGCCCTCGAAAACCCAGTAGCCGAACTCCCCGCGCACGGAAAGGATCTGGCCGAAGAAACCCGTGTCGCGGAGCATCTTCAGTTTCAGGAGGCCCGGCAGCCAAAGCTTGTCCTGCACCACGCCGTGCTTCACGCCAGCGGCGCGCGCGGCGTGGTAGAGCTTCAGGGCGGTGGCCGTGTCGGTGGCGGTGGGTTTTTCGCAGTACACGTGTTTCCCCGCCGCGATGGCTTGCAGCACCGCATCGGCCCGCTGCAACGTGCCCTGGGAGTCGAAATAGATCTGGTTCTTCGCGTCCGCCAGCGCCTCGTTCAGGTTGGTGGTCCACTTCGGCACGCCCGAACGCTGCGACAGCTCTTCCAGTTTAGCGGCATTGCGCCCGACGAGGATGGGCTCCGGCAGGATGCGCTCGGTATCGGAGACGCGCACGCCGCCCTGGCGGATGATCTCCACGAGGGAGCGCATCAAGTGCTGGTTCGTGCCCATGCGGCCCGTGACGCCATTGACGATCACGCCGATTTTGTGGATTTTAACATTGCTGCTCATCAAATCACCCTCTTGAGTTGTCCTTTGGCTTGTCCGTGCACTGGGGTCTCGCACCCTCGGGAAGCGGCGGGGCCTCAATGCCGGCCCGGGGCAAGGTTCCCGCAAGTTCCTGGCGCCAGTGGGCCACCTCTCCGGGTGGGCCGTAGCAGTATATCATTTTCAGGGGAGTTTTGCCAAGGTTGGTCATCTGGTGGTAGGTCCCCGACGGCACATACACCGCCTGTCCCGCGCCGAGGAACTGCCGTTCGCCGCCGACACACATCTCGGCTTGCCCCTCGATGATGAGGTACACTTCCTCCTGGTCATGGTTGTGCCAGGGCACTTGGCCGCCGTCCGGTTCCAGCGTCACCCATCCCATGGCGAAGTTATGAGCCTGGATGGGCGCCGCGCCACCCACCAGGTTTTGGGTTCTGCGCCGGGCCGGATAGGTACGGCCCGCGATTTGCGTGAGATCGGATACGATCATGACCCGTCCTTGCCGATGTTGAAGAAATTGTAGTAGGGCCCCCCCAGCGCCAGCCTTTGCACGTAAAGGGCCAGTTCACGCACATGGTAGTCGCCCCACATGGAAGACTCGCCGCAGGGCACTTTTTTCCCTGGGGGCACGTAATCCCATCCTCGGGGGCGGTGATAAACCGAGTGCAGCAGCAAACCTTGGTGTTTAGGGTCGCGGCTGAGGTAATCGTCGCTGAGCAGGCGGCGGAGGACTCTGAGCCCTGCCTGGAAATACCGCTTCCCCGAGCCGTGTTTTCCCCTGGCCTTTTCATAGCTGCCCAGGCGCAGCAGACCCTGCGCGGCAATGGCCGCGGCGGAACTGTCCACGGGCTCGAATTCATTCCATGGTTCCGCCGGTTTATTGAGATAATCACCGAGTTTGTGCAATTCAGGGGCGGACGTGTCCCAATAGGGGATGCCGTCCGTCGGTGAGTTGCGGATGTAGAAATCCGCCGCGGCCGTGGCCGCTTTGCGCATGCAAGCCTCGATGCGCCGGCGGCCCCCGTGCGTGGGCAGATCCTTGTCGGGAAGCGAGGCCAGGAACTCCAGTTGCTCCGCGAAGCCGCACAGGATCCAGGCGAGCCCCCGGGTCCAGGTGCTGAAGGGCGAGTAGCCCTGCTGGGAGTTCGGGCAGCGGTAGGAGCCGTCATGCGTATTGAAAATACTCTCGTGCGCGACCCGGCCACGCACGTCGTAGGCGTCGCGGCCAGCGCCATAATACACGGCAAAAAGCGCGGTGGTTTGGGCGTGCTGGAGCAGCCTTCCCAGGAGCGAAAAAGGCTGGTCGTTCTCGCCCAGCGCGACATGCCCCAGGAGATGCCCGATGGCGAGGGATCGCAGCGAGCGGATGGTGTCCGCGAAAAGGGAGTGCGGGCCGTTGAAGGAGTGGATGAACCCCCCGGAAGGCAGGGCCGTCCAGCGCCTGGCCTGCACGGCGGCGGAGCCTTTCAGCGCCAGCCTGTAGAAGTCCGCTTCCCAGGGCTCCGCCGTGTGGCGTTTCTCGTGGCTGAGCCGCAGCAGGGCGCCGTAAGTGCTCACGTTGTTGAACCCGTGGTCGTGCACGCCGAAGTGGGTGAGGTGCGGCGTCATCTTCCGGCGCGTATCTGCGCGCGCTTGCTTGAGGAATGAGACGTCGTCCGTGGCGTCAAATTGCAGGATGGCGGAGCCTATTTCGAAGCCCTGGGTCCACTCCGTCCATCCCCGCGAGGTGTATTGGCCGCGCACCGTGAACACGGGGGAGCCGAGACGGCTGTCGTAGGCGCGCTGGATGAGCCGGATTTTACTCGCGGACAGCCGCCAGAATTCCTTGAGAGGTCCGGTGAAGTCCGCCGGGACGAGTTGGCCTTCCACTTGAATCATGCTACCCACGGCATTGAAAGTTATCCCGTTAAAACGCAAGGGACAGTCTCCCCCGCGGGAAGGGGCCGTTCCTTGCTTTTCAGTCGGTTAGATTTCAACTGCCATTTTTAGGGCTACCTCAGCCTGAGCCGGTGCACCCGCCACGCCGGTTCAGCGCGGTGCGCCGCCGCCGTGGGCATCGAGGGCCCAGGAGGCGAGCAGCCACTCATCGGACATCAGGGACTTAGTGGCCAAAGCCGCCTTCCATTCGGCCGCCGCCGCCGCCTTGGCGCCCTTCTGCCAAGCCACATAGCCGCCGTAGCAGTGGACTTCGCAGAGGCGGTCGATGCGCAAGAGCGGAGAGGTGCAGTTCTGCGCTTCGGTCACGACCTCGGCGAGGGACTTCTGGCCGAGCAGGAGCTTGGCCAGGGGGGCCGGCCAACGCTCCTCCCGGTCGGCGGCGAGGGCGGCGGCGAAGGCCGTCCGCGCCGCCGGGGCGCGACCCGCCTCGACCTCGGCGACGCCGAGCAGCATGAGGCGGTAGCGCTCACGTTCCGGGCTGAAACCGAGGTTGCCGGCGGCGGTCAGACGCTCACGGGCCTCCTCCGTCCGGAGGGAAACCAGGCAGAGCAAGGCCTTCACGCGGTCGCGGGCGTCGTCGAAGGCCTCCGCGCGCAGCTCCTGGTTGTTGAGCAGCCGGTAGGCGTCCTCGCGACGGCCGGCCAGCGCCAGCATCCGCGCCAGGTTCTTTTTCTCGCCGCCGAGGAAAAGGCAGACCGCCTGCTCCAGGGCGTCCTCCGCCGATCCGAGGATCAAGAAGGCGTCCACGAAGGCCTCGCGCTGGGGCAGCGCCTTCTCGCGCCCCAGCAGGGCCGTCTTCTCGAGGAGCCCGCGCAGCTCCTTCTCCCTCCCGAGCGCGGCTTGCTGCGTGGCCTCCATCGCGATCAGTGCCTGCCGGGGCAGACGCCCGCCGAGCTCGGCGATCTCCTTGAGAGCCAGCTCGTGACGTCCGCTCTCGGTGAGCAGTTGCAGGCGGAGCATGCGCAGGCCGACGTCGCCGCCGTAGGGCCCCAGGAGCTGGGTCAGGAGCTTCTCGGCGTCCGCATAGCGGTGGGTCTCGATGAGCGCCTGCAGGAGCTGCTGCCTGCCCTTGCGGTCGATGTTCTTCGCGATCTCGACGTCCGAGAGGAGCGCCACGGCCTCGTCGGCCCGCTTCGTCTCCAGCAGCGCCTCGGCGCAGATCCGCGCCAGGAGCTGGTTCTCCGGCATCTTCTTCTGGGCCGGCCGCAGCCGGGCCAGGCCGCGCTCCTCCTTGGAGAGGGCCAGCAGCAGCGCCCCGGCGACGGCCTGGCAGCGGGTCTCGGCGTCGGGGAAGTTCTGGTCGGCGAGTTCGAGGGTCATGCGACTGCCCTCCCCCGGCTCCCGGCCACGGGTGCCCGGGCCCTGCAGCTCGGCGATGGCGAGCTCCGTGTAGCGCGTCGCCGCCTCGATCCGGCCCTCGTCGAGGTGGGAGGCGATGACGTTGCCGAGCTGCAGGGCCCCCCGCGCCGAGCTGAAGTCGGCGAGCACGCGGTACTCTCCGCGCTCGCTGGTGACCAGGATGCGTCCGGTGGTGTCGTCGTTGCCGAGCTCGGCGGGCATCTGCAGGGAGACCTCAAGGTCGCCGCCAGGCAACTCGCGCACCGTGTCGCGGCCCTCGCGGCTCATGAGATCCCAGGTGAAACGCTTCAGGCCGCCCTGCGCCTTGAAAGCGAGGCGCCCCAGCAGCATCGCCCCCTTGATCTCCTTTTCGCCGATCTGGGTGCGCTCGCTGTAGATCCGCCGCAGGGAGGCAGCGTCGCCGTTCATCACCGCCGCCACCATGCTGACCAGGGCGCCGCGCGGCGTGGAGAGGTCGCGGTAACCTTTGAGTTCCATGCCCGGCGAGGCGGCCATGCGACGCAGCAGGACCGGCAGCTTCTGCCCCCGGGCGCCCTGGTTGTGAACCGCCTGCAGGCGCTCCTCGACCTGCGCCGCCTGGGCGTAGGCGCCGTAGCGGAGCAGGAAGACCTTGAGGACAGAGAGCTGCGCGGCCTGCCCGTCCTTCTCGAACTTGCCCTGCAGGGTGGCGATGGCTTCCTCGACGCGTCCGGCGAGGGCGGCGGTGATCCAGATGCTCCCCTGCAGCTCGATGCTCTCTCCCTTGCGGGCCATGGCCTTGCGGAAGGCCGCCTCGGCATCCTTGTAGCGTCCGAGGGCTATAAGGCACTCACCCTGAGCCCGCAGCACCCGGTCGTCCTCCGGGCTCTCCTTCAGCAGATCCTCGTAGATCGCGAGCGCCTTGGCGAAGGGCGCGTCCGCATCCATGTATTCGCCGCGCTCGTTGCACTCGTACACCCGCGCCAGGGCGAGTCGAGCCTCGGTCTTGGCGGCGGGTGTCGTGGCCGCGGTCACGCCCTCCTGCATGACGGCGACGAGGGGCTCCCGTTCGAACGCCGTCCAGACGCCGGTGTCGTCGCCCTCGGGCGGCAGCCCGTAGGCCTTGGCGAGGTCGGCGCGGGCCGCCGGGTCGGTGGGAGCGAGCTCCAAGGCGACCCGCAGGGCGCGGCGGGCGGAGTCGAGCATGCCGCACTGCAGCAGCAGCCGGCCCAGCCGGCGTTGCAGGACCGCGTCCTTGGGCTGCTCGGCGGCCCAGGCGGAAAGGCGCCGGAGGGCCTCGGCCGGGTGCTGCTCCCGCACCAGGATCTCGATCTCGTCCTCGAGGACAAACTGGCTGGCGATCTCGCCCAGGCCCTGCTCCACCTCGGCGCTCTCCGCCTGCCAGCGCGCGGCGGGAATGCGCGTCGGCCGGCTCTCGGCGCGCAGGCGCACTTCGACCACCCCGTCCTTCTGCTCGGTGCAGAGGCTGCAGCGGCCGTGCGGCCACTCGCGCAAGATCGGCTTATGCTCCCCGGCGAGCCTGAAGCCCCGGGGCAGGTGCACACGGTAGACCGTCTCGCGGATGGCGCCGCTCTGGCGCATCCAGTCATGGACGCGGGGCTTGGTGAAGGCGCTGGCGGCGATCCCGCCCACGCTCACGAGGGAGCCGGTCTGGTCCTCGGCGGCCGCCACGGACAGCACGAAGCCGGTCTCGTTGCGGGCCAGGATGTCGCGGGTCTCGTAGCGCAGCCAGACCCGGAAGGGCTCCGGCTGCTGGGCCGGGTCATCGTTGCCGAAGTCGAGAAGCTTCGGCGAGCGTCCCTTGCCCTCGATGTACTCTTCGAGGTGCTGGCGCCGCTCCGACTCCTTGGTGTGGAGATAGGACTCCCTCGTCCAGATTCCAGCGCCACCGTGACACTCATCGGTGTCGGTGATCACCGCCTTGCCGAAGGGATCGATCTCGATGTCGTAAACGCTGCGCTGCAAGTGCCGCTCCGGCGCCGTCTGCCGCAGCGTGATCAGCGTGCCGTCGCCGGCGAGCGGCAGAGCCGCCGCGCCCTCCAGCGAGGGCGGGAGCAGGGGTTCGGCCATGTAGCGGATCGTAGGGTCAACCCAACGCGTGCCCTCGGGCAGTTTCACGCCCACGATGACATGGTTGAACTGCGCCGGCGAGGGAGTCTTCTGGGCGACGGGGCCGAGACCCGCCGGCCGCACCAGGACGAGGTCGGCCTCGAGGCCGGCCTGGCGCAAGAGCCCGGTGAGCAGCACCGCCTGGTCCTTGCAGTCGCCGTAGCGCTGGCGGTAGCAGGAGACGGCCGGCCGGGGCTCGTAGGCCCCCTGCCCCAGCTCGATGCCCACATAGCGGACCTCGCGGTGCACGAAGCGATAGAGCCGGCACAGAGTCTCGCCGGGGTCGCTGCTCTGCCCGACAACCTGCTTCGCCGCGGCGGCGAGCTCGGGGTCGATGACCTCCTTTCCGGCGGCGAGCCCCGTGAACCAGGTCTTGAGCGAGGGCCAGTCGGGCAACGAGGAGACGCTGATCTCGCCGGCCACCTCGGGCCAGGTGGGCATGCCGGCCTCGAACTCCACCGCCGGTAGATTGCGGGCCTCCCAGACGCGGGTCAGCACACCCTCGCCGGAGTGCTCGCTCATCGACACCCGTGGGCCCTGCTCATCAACGGCGAAGGTCATGCCGGCCGGAGTCTTGAGCTCGTAGCGGAAGAGTTCCACCGGCACGCCCTCGCGCACGGTGCACTGGTCCCAGGCCTGTTGGGGGATCACGGGCTCCTTGCCAGCGATCTCCACCTCGTATTCGACGGTGGCGCCGACCTGCACCGCCGGCAGCGAGAAGGTCAGGAGGCGGGCGTCGGTGTACATGAGGCCGTCGGCGTCGCCGCTGGCCCGGTCCTGTACCACCTTGCGGTCGATCTCGCGCCGCTCGCCCGCGGCCGTGAGGGTGAAAGCGCTGATGAGATTGGCCGAGGCGTAGTGGCCGTTGTAGCCGATGGACACGGTGCCCACCTCGTCAACAGCCGATTCATTGAGCACTTTCACGATGTTGTGGACGCGGACGCGGCTGAGCCCCCCGGGCAGCACCTCGACCCGCCGCTCCTTGAGCTGATAGAGGTGGTCATGCTCGCCGGGCTTGCCAGCCACCTCCTCCGCGCCCAGGCCCACACCCGTCCAGAAACAGGCCAGCGCCACCACACACCATCTGCCGACCATACGCACCCTCCGCGCTCCGAAGAAGGCGGATTTTACGGGAACCGTGAGTCCGCCAGATAACGTACCGTATTTTTCGCTCAGTTCCACTTGGCTTTTGGGCTTCTCCACAACTTTAAACAAGAGTTACTTCTTCTGTCCCTTTTACGTTTCGAAAAATCCTTAAATCCACTTTTTGGGGGGGAAAACATACGAATAAGGCCAAAAATAACCCGTTTTAGGGCCTATCTTCTCATGGATCAATCACACTTAGCTTGGTCCGACCCCGGACCCACCCCGGACCCAGATCACATCCAGCCCCTTTGTATTAGATACCAATTGTCATCCAATTTTTTCAACACAGAACCCTCATCATTCATAACGCCGCTGTGTGCTAAACACGCGTCAGACTCTGCATAAACCACAACATAATAAAAGTCGATAGGGGAGAACTCGGCTATTAAACATGGCGATTTAATAACTGAAAAATACTTATTATGAATATCTTTGTCGTAAAAAGCGACATTGTGACGACCGTCTCGATATTCGTATTGACCATGCTTAATTTGAGAAATAGTTTCCAAAAACAACGGTTTATTCTTTAAAAAAAAATCTTCCGTTTTTTCGGAATCGTTTTTGCTCCAAACACATGAAGATACCGTTGCGGATAACCCAAGAATAAATAGAAAAAAATAGATTCTTGGTATCACCGTCGGCTAGCCAATAGGAAGTCGGATTCACGCAACAACCGTGATTTTAGCTCAGGATGACCTGAAACAAGGCAGCGCAGCCCACGCCCGAGGCGCGGGGATCCCCGCGCCTCGGGCGGGCGGGCGGCAAAAAAAACATGAGAAACATGAGAAAACCGAGGCTGTCGGCCTCCCCAAAGCCGGGCGCGCCCTCAAAACCGGACGCGCGGGCGCGACGCTCCCGTATCCGCAAGCCGTGCGGAAAATTTCCAGGTCCAGGAGGCTGGCGATGACTCCACCCACTCTACCCCCTAAAGGCCACTCAACTCAGCCGGTCCCCATTGCTGGCGGCCCCCGGATGTTGAGGCTGGGTGGATCCTTGCCGAGCAGGTCGAGGTGCTTGAGGATGCGATCGACGACAGCGGTGTCCACGATGAAGGCGACGATGCGCATCGTGCCCGGGCAGGCGGGGCAACGCAGCGGGTCAACCTCATAAGCGCGCGCAGGGAGTCCCCGAAAAATCCTTAAAACCACTTTTGGGGGGCAAAATATCAGAATAAGGCCAAAAAACTGCCCATTTTAGTGATTATTTCATTGATAATCAATCACTTATCGTGGTCCAACCACGGAGGGCCCACGGAGCCGGATGGCAGCGCTGGCGGGCGCTCTCCCGCAACGGCAGGCGCACGGCGCGGACAATAATCCCGTAGCTCAGGCAAAATTGTCGTTGATTGTTTTATAATAGGCCTAATATTAAACAAATATGTACGGAAGGCGATCTCTAATCACTCTGCGCTCGTGGTTTATGCGTGAGGACCGCAAACCTTTGATATTGCGCGGCGCCCGGCAGGTCGGCAAGACCACTGTGGTGGAAATGTTCAGAGCCGAGGTGCCGCGTGCCCTGCACGTGGACTGCGAGCGTCCGGGTCATGCGGCCCTGTTCCGCCGAGGATTATCGGCGGCAGATCTGGTCCAGGCCATGGCCCTGCTTCCAGGCCAGCCGACCCCGCGCGGCGACGGTCCGACCCTGCTGTTCATAGACGAGATCCAAGCCTGCCCCGAGGCCCTGCTGGCTTTGCGCTTTCTTTACGAAGACCTGCCAGCTTGCCGGGTGGTGGCGGCGGGATCGTTGCTGGAGGCCGCCCTTGGCCAAGCCCAGATCAGTATGCCCGTGGGACGGGTGGAATACTTGGCCATCCATCCTGTCACCTTCGCCGAGTTCCTGGAAGCCACGGGCGCGCGAGATGCTTTGGCTGCCTATCTTCAGACACCCTGCCCGGATTTCGCGGTGCCAGCCTTGCAGCAAGCCTTCCGGCGTTGGTGTCTCATCGGCGGTATGCCCGAAGCCGTCGCCCGCGCCGCGGCTGGTGCCGGTCCGGCGGATCTAGCGCCGTGGTACGATCACCTGCTCACCGCGTACCGGGATGATTTGGTCAAGTACGCCCGGCGCGGCCTGTTGGAACAGGTTGTACGCCACTGTATGGCTGCCGCGCCCCTGGAGGCCGGCCAGCGCATCACGCTGGCGGGGTTCGGCGGATCCAGCTACCGCGCCCGCGAGGTCGGCGAGGCCCTGCGCCTGCTCGAACAAGCGCATCTGGTGCGCATCTGCTACCCGGTGACCGCCACCCAGTTGCCGGCAACGCCTGGCCTGCACAAGCACCCCCGTTTGCAATTCTTGGACACCGGGCTGATGAACGCCGCCCTGGGCCTCCAGGGGCAAGTGCTGACCGCCGACGATCTCGCCGATGTCCATCAGGGCCGGATGATCGAGCATGCCGTCGGGCAGGAACTGTTGGGCCGAGAAGACACCGTGGGCGCCAAGCCGTGGTTCTGGATACGCGACAAACCCCAGGCCCAAGCCGAGGTGGACTTCGTCATCCCGTGGCAGGGCCGTCTGGTGGCGGTCGAAGTCAAGAAGGGCGCCCAGGGCCGCTTGCGTTCGCTGCACCAGTTCGTGGACCAGCAGGCTGCGCACACTTCCACCCCGGTGGCGATTCGCCTCTACAATGGCGTGGTGCGCGCCGATCACCTGAAGACCGTTGGCGGAACGGCCTTCATCCTGTTGAACCTGCCCTATGCCTGCGCCGCGCGCATCCCCGAACATCTGGAGGCCTGGCAGGCGGGCGGATTGGGCGCATAAGCATTCGGCTTCTGCTCAAAAGCCCATCCCCCCCGTTGCCCGGCGGGGCGACCGCCTCTCCCAAAGATGGAAGGGCTGTACAATGCGCGCCCGCGACGCACCATGGTTTTCTTCACCGATCAGCTCCTCAACGCCCTCATCCTGGGCGGCATCTACGCGCTCATCGCCGTGGGCTACACCATGGTTTACGGCATCATCAAGCTGGTCAATTTCGCCCATGGCGAGGTTTACATGTGCGGGGCCTTCTTTTGCATCGTGCTGCTGGCGAACACCCCCCTGCCCTTCTGGGCCTGCCTGATCTTCTCCATGGCCGGCTGCGCGGCCCTGGGCTACCTCATGGACCGCTTCGCCTACCGCAGCGTGCGCGAGTCCCCGCGGCTCGCCGCGCTCATCACCGCCGTCGGACTTTCCTTGTTCTTGCAGAATCTCGCCATGCTGATCTGGGGCTCGGAGCCGCGCCCTTTTCCCAGCCACCCCTTCCAGGCGGTCCTGTCCCTGGCCGGAGGCCGCCTCAAGGTTCCCTGGAAGTTCCTGTTCATCTGGGCCGCCTCCCTGGGCGCGCTGCTGCTGGTCGATGTGCTGGTGCAGCGCACGCGCACCGGCAAAGCCATGCGCGCTTGCGCGCTCGACAAGGCGGCGGCTTCCCTCATGGGGATCCCCGTGGACAGCATCATCCGCCGCACCTTCATGCTGGGCTCGGCGCTCGCCGCCCTGGCCGGGGTGTGCTACAGCCTCTACATCGGCAGCCAGGTGAGCTTCCGCATGGGCGTCTATCCCGGCGTCATGGCTTTCAGCGCCGCGGTGCTGGGCGGCATCGGCCACGTGCGCGGGGCCTTCCTGGGCGGGCTGGTGATGGGCTGCGTGGAAGTGGCCGCCCGCGCCTGGGTCTGTCCGGCGTTGGGGATCTCCGGCGGCTACTCCACGGCCTTCGCCTTCGCCCTGCTCATCGGCGTGATCACGACGCGACCCGCGGGGTTGCTCGGCCGGCCGGAAGCGCAGCGGGCGTGAGCGCGCGCGAACAGC
>JAHFOS010000047.1 GCA_023261545.1 bacterium | reverse complement strand
TGCGTCGGCCCTTGGCGCCGGCAGGTTTCTTCGATTTCTTCAAGGCTGATAGCGCTGCCGCCTTTTTCGATATCCGCGAAGTCCACCCGCCCGCCCGCGTAGAGGATGCAGTTGGCCGAGGCGGCGAAAGTCAGCGGGGAGGTGATACCGCGGAAACCAGCGGGGAGACCCAACGCCAGGACCGCAGCGTGCAGCGCCGCCGTGCCGTTGCACACCGCCACCGCGAAGCGCGCCCCGGTGGCCGCGGCGATGGCGCGCTCGAACTCCGCCACGCGGGGGCCGGTGGTTATCAACTCTCCGGCCAGCGCCTCCGCCACGGCGGCGGCATCCTCGGGGCTGATGCTCTGGCGGCTGTAGGGAAGGCTCAAGTTTCCGGTTGCTCCGGGCCGATAGAATGGAGGATGCAGTTTACGCTTTGCCCGCAGAGAGGAACCGCCATCCCATCATGGAAAAACCGACCGAAACCTTTCAGGAAGACCTGTGGCGCGGCTCTTTCGGCGACGAATACGCCCAGCGCAATCGCGGCGCGGCCTTGCAGGCCGGAAAAACGGCGCTTTTCGCGCGCATCCTCGCGCGCGCCGAGCGCGTCCGCTCGGCCATCGAGTTTGGAGCCAACATCGGCCTCAACCTGCGCATCATCAGGGACCTGTTGCCGCAGGTGGCGCTCTCAGCCGTCGAGATCAACGCCAGCGCTGTGGGCGAGCTCCAGAAAATAGCGGGCGTGCGCATCTATCACCAGTCGGTCCTGGACTTCAAACCCGACCACCCTTGTGACCTGGTGCTGTGCATGGGCGTGCTCATCCATCTCCCCACCGAGCACCTCGGCACCGTCTATGACCTCCTGTATGCGACCTCCAGCCGCTACGTCTGTCTCGTGGAATACTACAACCCCGTGCCGACGGAGGTGGCCTATCGCGGCCTGAAGAATGCCCTGTTCAAGCGCGACTTTGCCGGTGAACTCATGGACCGCCACAAGGATTTGAGCCTGGTTGACTACGGCTTCGTCTATCACCGCGATCCTATTTTCCCCCTGGACGACGTCACCTGGTTCCTTTTGGAGAAGTCCTGAACGCGGTGGCTTTCACGGTGCAGCGCGAGGACTGCCGGCTGCGGCCCCCGGGGGAGGGCGACCGTGAGCGGTTGCTGGCCTGGCGCAATAGCGAGCGCATCCGTAACGCCAGCCTGAGCGACGGCATCGTGGCGCCAGCAGATCACCGGCGCTGGTTTCGGGCACTCCGTGCTTCCGCTGAAATTTCCCTGGTTTTCGAGCACGCCGGCAAGCCTTGCGGCTTCATTCGCACCCAAGGCCTGGAGCAGGGAAAAAGCCGTTGCGAGTGGAGCTTTTACATCGGAGATGATCAGGCCCCGCGCGGCCTGGGCTCTGCCATGGGATTCCTTTTTCTCGAAATGCTTTTCGGCGCAAAGGGACTGGATCAGGTGCTGGCCGACGTGATTGCGGCCAACGACAGGAGCCGGCGCTATCACGAACGCCTGGGCTTCGAGGCCACGGGAAGCCGGCGCATCCGGCGCAGCGCGGACGAAGTCGAGGTGCTGCGTTTCGAACTTGAGGCCAGCCGCTTCGCGGCGCGCAAGCCCAGGCTCGCCGGGGAAATTTTTTCATAATCGTTCAGCCGGTTTCCTAATGAACTCTAAATATTTTGGCTCATCCGAAAAATGCGTACCTTTCAAGAGTTTTCACACGGGACCACGACCTGGCAAGGCGGGAACCCAATCGCAATACAGGGAGATTTTTCCACAGATGACACAGATTAACACAGAAAATAATCAATCAGGGCTGGCCTCTTTATCAGTGCCCATCGGTGTAATCTGTGGATAAATCCGAGTTGAGAACACGGAGCATTAGGAAAAAAACTGCTTTCCAGATAAAAAATCCGGTGCATTGTTGAGATTGGCCATGACTCCCCCACCCATCACCATCGCCGGACGGCTCATCGGTCCCGGCCAGCCGCCTTTTATCGTGGCGGAGGTTTCGGCCAACCATAACGGCTCTCTCGACAGGATGCTCCAGCTCGTCGAGGCAGCCTCGATGGCGGGCGCCTCCGCGCTAAAGCTCCAGACCTACACCGCCGACACCATGACCCTCGATCTGGCGGAGCGCGAGTTCTTCATCGCCGACGAGGGCAGCCTGTGGAAGGGCCGCTCGCTCTATGATTTGTACCGCGAGGCGCATACGCCATGGGAGTGGCATGAGCCGGTTTTCCGCCGCTGCCGCGAGCTGGGGCTCATCTGCTTCAGCACGCCTTTCGACGCCACGGCCGTGGATTTCCTGGAAAGCCTGGGGGCGCCGGCCTACAAAATCGCCTCTTTCGAGGTTGGCGATTTGGCGCTGATCCGCAAGGCCGCCGTCACGGGCAAGCCGGTGATCATCTCCACCGGCATGTCCACGGCCGGGGAAATTGGCGAGGCGGTGGAAGCCGCGCGCGCGGCGGGAGGCCGTGACCTCGCGCTTTTGAAATGCACCAGCGCCTATCCGGCCCCGCCCACGCGCTCCAACCTCGCAACCATTCCTCATTTGCGGGAGCTTTACGGCGTGCAGGTCGGGCTCTCCGACCACACCCATGGCATCGGGTGCGCGGTGGCGGCCTGCGCTTTGGGGGCGGTGATCATCGAGAAGCACCTCACGCTGAAGCGCAGCGACGGCGGGGTGGACAGCGCCTTTTCCCTGGAGCCCGCCGAGCTCGCCGCCCTCGTCGTCGAATCACGCCGCGCCGCCGAGGCGCTGGGCAACGTGAACTACGGGCCGACCGAGGAAGAGCGCGCCTCGCTGGTCTTCCGCCGCTCGCTTTATATCGTCAAAGCCATGAAGGCCGGAGAGGTGCTTACGCCCGAGGCGGTGCGTGCCATCCGCCCCGGCCTCGGGCTGGCGCCGAAATACCTGGAGGCCGTGCTGGGCCGGAGAGTTCGTGGCGATGTCGCGCGCGGCACGGCGCTCACCTGGGAGCTGCTGGCTTGATGGAAGTTCACTCGATCACGCCGCCACCCAAGCAGTTCTCGCCTTCGTAAAAGACCGCCACCTGGCCCGGGGCGATGCCGGGGTCCGCACGGTCCAGGAGAACGCGCAACTGCCCTGGACCGGCCTCTTCGATGCGACAGGGCGCGAGTTCTGGACTGTGTCGCAGCTTGACCTCAAGCGCATGAGCCGTCGGTGGTCCGGCAATCCAGTGCAGCGAGGCCGCGTTGAATTCGTCCCTCGATCCCATAGCCAAGTCGCGCTCATGGCCGACGAAAACCGTGTTTTCTTCGAGGTTCTTGGCGATCACGAACCAGGGACCGCCGGAGAGGTCGAGCCCCTTGCGCTGGCCGATGGTGTAGAACCAGGGACCGCGGTGCTGGCCCAGCACGTGCCCTGTTTTGCGTTCGACGATGGGGCCCGCGCGTTCCCCGAGGTGGAACTTCACGAATTCGCGGTATTTGATACGTCCCAGGAAGCACAGGCCCTGGCTGTCTTTGCGCTGTGCCGTGGCCAGTCCATGAGCTTGCGCCAGCGCACGCACCTCGCGCTTCAAGAGGTCGCCCACGGGGAAAAGGCAGCGCGCGACCTGGGTTTGCGCCAGAAAGCTCAGGAAATAGGTCTGATCTTTGATGGAGTCCGCGGCACGCTTCAGGATGGAAAGCCCACCTGTTGGGTGAGCGACCCGGGCGTAGTGCCCTGAGACTATTTTGTCGAAACCTGGAGCGATGCGCTCTAGGAAGACCCCGAACTTGATGCGCTGGTTGCAGAGGATATCCGGGCTGGGCGTGAGGCCGCCACGCAACTCAGCCAGGGTCTGGTCCACTACTTTTTCGAGGTAGTCCTGTTGCAGCGAAACCACTTCGAGGGGCACGCCCAGCTTCTCGCACACGGCCCGCGCGAAGCCCAGGTCTTCCTCCCAGGGGCAATGGCCGAGATAGGCGAGCTCGTCCTCCAGCCAGATTTTGATGTAAAAGGCCGAGAGTTCCCAGCCCTGTTCGCGCGCCAGCGCGAGCGCCACCGAGCTGTCCACGCCCCCCGAGAGGAGCACGGCGGCTTTCATGGGCCGGGTTGCAGTTTCTTCAGGACCTCACCGTAAGCCGTGCCGGGCTTTTGGCGGCGGAAGGCGTCGAGGTGCGCGCCGACGCTTTCGGGTTCAGAATTGAATTTCAGAGCTGCAAGAAAGAGATGCGCTTCAGACACGCCGGATTCGGCCGCGGCGGCGAGGTGCTCCTGTGCTTCCTTACGTCCTGCGCCATAGGCCGCGACTCCCGCCCAGAACCGGAGCGACTTATCCACACGAGCAAGCGGAAGCAGTTCTTTGATATCAAGTTGACTTGCAACGAATGATGCTTCATATCTTTCAAGACCCTGTTGCAGTGATTCGAGGCCTCTGAATGCTTTTTCGCACTCGCCGTCGGCGATCAGCCTGCGCGCTTCCTTAAGGCTGCTTTCGACCAGCAGTTTTTGCAAGAAGGGATCGCCGGGCAGCGCTTTCTGGATCCCTGCCACCCGGGGAAAATCGCCGCTGCGATAGCAGGAAAGGGCCAGTAAACCCGCGAGCTGGGCGTCTAGTTTCGGCTTGGCGGCGTCGAGAATTTTGATCACCTGGTCCCACTGTTCGCCTTTGGCGAGGGGCTGCACCTGGGCGGCAAGTTTTTGGAGATCCGATCCTGATGAGGGCGCGGCAGTCAATTTTTCGGCTGGCACGTCCGCGAAGAAAGAGCTTCCCGCGCTGACCCGGACGTCGGATCGCGTGACCGAAGGCGCCGGCGGCAGCATGCGATGCACGCCAATACCGTAGGCGGCGCAGGAGGTGGAGAGCAGGAGCCCCGCGGCCAATTTGGCCCAGACTCCACGGGGTGAACGCGAAGGCCCGGCGGCGCCGCAGGAGGGACAGAGGGCGTCGTCAGGCAGGACAACCTTGGAGCATGAGGAACAGCGCTGCGTGTTCGCGCCGGCGTGCCCGGTGCGCGGGTTGGAGCCGCAGAAGCCGCACTCTTTGTCTTTGGAGCCCACCTCGTGGTCGCAGCGCACGCAACGGGCGCGCACCGCGAGGGGAATCGCCGCGGCACAGACCGGGCACTCCTTGGCTTCTTCGGGAATATCCATATCGCACTCAGGACAAGGGATGCGCGCGCCGCCGGCCTTCGCTTGCGGTGGGGCGTCGTTGTCCGCTTCTTCCGCGGCTACGGCGGTCACTTTCTCTTCTCCTTGTGGCCCTTCAGCGGCCACGCGCCCTCCGCGCCTTCGCGTGAGGTCGTCTTTCTTCGCGTCCGTAGCGCTGGCTGTCGCCATTGCCGGAGTTTTCCCAGAGGTTGGCGCGGCCGGGGGCGGAGTTTTCGCCGCGCTAGGATCTGCCGGCACAGAAGGTTTTCCGCTCACCCCCTCCACCGGCTGGGCCGTGGCGGCGGCCTTGAGTTCCTGTTGAATGCGCGTCAGGGTTTCCAGATCGAGGATTTTAAGGCGATGCACCGCCTGGAGCAAGGAGATGCCCTTGCCTTCGCCAGCAGCGCGCTCCTGCAATTTCAGGGATTGCTCGGCTTGTTCCTTGTTCAAATAGCGCTTGGAAATCAGCCAGCGCGCGATTTTGATATCCTTCTCAACCGGCACGGGCATCCTCCACGCGGGCGCTGGAGATGTTTTTCAAGACCTGGGCGCCACGGCCCAGGGCGAAGAAATGATCAAAGGCTTTCTGGTCGAGGCTGTAGAGCACGGCGGACTGCGCGGAGCGCACGGTGGCGGTGCGGGTGCATTTTTGCACCAGGGCGATCTCTCCGAAGTAACTGCCCGCATGGAGTTCCGCGACCTTGCGGCGGTCCACCAGCACTTCCACCGATCCCTTGTGCAACAGGTAGAATTCGTCTCCCACCTCGCCCTGGCGGATGATCTCGGTGCCGGCGGCCACGTCCTTGCGCGTGAGCCGCCCCATGAGCAGCCTTATCTGCGACATGCTGAAATCGCGGAACAGCGACAGGCCGGAGATCATGTCGGCCAGGCCCAGCGCTTCGGTCACGCGCGCGAAAGCCCCGGGCACCTGGCGGCACCAATGCGCGAAGTGGTTGCGGTACAGCCGCGCGGTCAGCACGTCACCCGCGGCGGCGACGGAAAAGGGGTAGCCCGAGGACTTGAGGAGGTCCTTGCTGCGCACGGCGTCTCCAGGGCCCAGTTCGGCCAGCACGGTTTCACGCGTGCCGTCCGCGTCGCGGCCGAGCATCAAGGCGCGACCCTTGACGACGATCTCAAGGTAGTCGTGGCCCTCCGCGCCCGCGCGCGCAAGGAGCGCGCCATCCTTGTAGGCCACAGGTTGCAGCGCCTCCGCCAAGGGTTGCAGTTCCAAAGGCTTCATGCCGCGGAAAGGGAGCTGGCTCATGAGGATGGCGGTCCTCTGGTTGAGGCTGATGTCCCCCGAGGCCTCGAAGTTGGCGGGTTCGCCGGAGAGGCCCTTGCCCAGGGCTGGCCGTTCCTTCCAGGGGGCGGCGGCCAGCGCAATTTTGAGGATGGCCTCCACGCCGGGCAGCGGCAGCCACCTGGCCAGCCAGGTCTCCACCCCGCGCAGCAGGCGGAAGTCGCCGGGCAGTCGGGAGATGAGGGTGCGCGTCACCCCCTTTCCCCACACGTCGCTGGCGAAGGCGGAGAACGTGGCGACCACGGCTTCCCGCGCATCGGGCTCGTTGGCCGCGATATGGCGGCTGGCGCGCCTCAGGGCCAGACGTTGAGTGGCCAGGAGCGCCCAGCCTTGCAGGTCAATGAGCACGACACCCGCCATGGCGAGGGCTTCGGTGAAGCGCGAGGACTGCGCACAAGCCAGGTTGAAGCTGAGGAAGAGCAGCAACTGCCCGAGCCAGCCCAGGGCGAGCTGCAAACCCGAGCGGCCTGAAACACAGGAAAGCGTGAGGCCCAAGGCCAAGCCCGCCGGGAACGCCATGGCCACGGCGGGATGGATGGGCGCCCCTAAAAAGAGGGCCGGAGCGGCCACGAGCACCGCCACGGCTATACCCGCGCCCGCCGCCTTGAGGCCCCATCCCAGAGATGGCGCGGCGGCGCGAAAGAGGCAGATTTCATAGAGCAGGCCGGCCAGAGCCGCGGCGGCAGCAGCCCAATGCTGACCGAGCAGGAATATCGCCCCCGTGCAAATGGCATAGACGAGCAAGGTCAGGGGATGCAGCTTCAGCCAGGTGGCGGCGCCTTTGAGGTTGCGAACCCAGCCCACGAGAGCGATGACGATGTAAAGGGAAAAGGCGGCACGGGCGAGCAATTGGGGAAGCGCCCACAGCGTGAGCCCGAAGGCGCCGGCAAATAGAGTGAGGCCCGCGGCCAGCAGGGCCGCGTTTTCCCAGGCGGGGTGCTGCATCACGTTCTGGGCGACGGGTTGCAGCATCTTCCAGAACAGCCCCAGGAAAATGACGGCGAGCGGAGCATAGAGCAGCACCTTGAGTCCGGTTTGCACCAGGCTGCTGGCGGGCAGCAGGCTTCCCCATTCCTGCATCAGGCCCTCGGCCATGGTCGAGGTGAGCATCAGCAATAAGCCGCCGCCAATGATCACCCACAGGAAGGTGACGACGAAATAGAGCAGAACCTGGCGCACCTCCACGCCGGAGTGCTCCTCCATGAAGTGCCGGGGGCTTTTGAGATAAAGCCGCGCCAGGGAACGCACCGCGGCATGGACGCCGATGATATCGCTCTGGATACGCACCAGCGAACTCTCAAAGAAGGGGCAGACGCGGAAGACCTGATCGATGAGACCGGCGGCGCCGCCCACTTCGAGGGCGAATTGCCAGCCTGGGGTGATGGACGATCCCAGCAGCGCCAGCAGGCCGAAGCAGCCAGCAGAGAGGAAAAGCGGAAGCAGCCAGGTCATCAGGTGGCAGACCAGGCGGGTTTCCCAGTTCTTGAGCAGCAGTCCGCGCGTGCTGACGCGCAGATAAGGGAAAGGACCGGCGAATCCCAGGTAGAGGGTTTCGGCTGGCATGCAGGGCGGTCGCGCCAGGAAGCCCAGGACCACCAGGGCGCGAACCACGGCGAAGAGATAAAAACTGGCGACGATTCCCAGCAGCACCCGGGTCATGGAAGGCGCGGCGAAGGCGGCTTGAAACGCGGAAAAACCGAGGCGATAAGCGGCGAAACTGAGCAGTCCCAGCGTGGCCGCGACGAGCACCAGCAGGGCCGGCATATGGGCGATGAGGCGCAGCGGAGAGCCGAGGGCCAACCGCAGGGCCGTGGCGGGCAGCGCCATCTCGAAGTCCCAGGATTTGCGCCGTGCGCGCGCGGGCGCATGAGCGGATTCCACCGGGTTTTCCAGGAAGCCGCCTTCGAGCAGCCGGCGCGCAAGTTCCGTGATGTGTTCCGTCGGCAGCGCCTTGAACTTGCCATAGTAGTCCTGCTTGAGCGCCGCGAGCGGGCGGCTGCCGTCCATGCGTTCCCAGAGATAATAGTCGCGCACATCCAGGTCTTCGAGGCGGCGGTTGTCGGGGTGCACCAGCACGAACATGCGCGGCTGCACCTTGGACTTCACCTCCACGCAGATGATGTCCCCGCGGCGAGCGGGCGCGAAGGTGTCGCCGACACTCGGGGCGTTCGCGCTCATGGCTGTGCCGCGGGAGCTTGCAGGCGGCTCAGGATGAGCGTGCCCAGCCATGAGGCATCTTCATCCACCGGAGCCCGAAATTTTTCAAGGGCGGCGGGATCGAGGAAAGCGCGCAAGGATTCGAGTCCTTCCGCGCCGGAGTCGGCCACCGTTGCCGCTGGCGCGGTCATCCAGCCGCCCACGCCAGTTGCCGCCGAGACGATCTCGAAATCCGCCTGGTTTTCGCCATGCCGGATCAGGCTCAGGTCGTCAGCGGTTCCCGGCTGCTGATCCGGTCCCATGGAAGTAATGGCATAACCTCCGGGGCGTATTTCGTAGAGGTACTCTTTTCCCCAGGGATCGAGCCCCGGTGCTTTGGTGGAGCGGTTTTCCATGTTCGCGGCCAGGTATTCCTTGAGCCGCCGGGGCAGGGGATGGCCCAGGATGCGCTCGCCGCACAGGGAGCGGTCAATGCTTTTGAGCTCGATGCGCAGCGCGCTGTTGCGCACCTTGTCGAAGAGGTTGACGCCCACCGTGAGGTAGGCGATGATCCCCGCGATGATCATCAGGAGCGCGGCGAGCCGGCCAACGGCGGTGCTCATGCGCGCGGGGGGCGGCTCACCAGTACTTCACGCGATCGATGAGGCCCTTCAGGTAAATCTGGAAGATCCGGGCCTCGCCCGCCTTGAGGGCGGTCACCGCGGTGGCCTGCTTCTGAAAAGCCCCGAAGATCTCGGCGATGAGTTTTTTCTTTTCTTCCTTTTCGGCGGCGCTTTCGATCTTTTTGACGGTGAGTTCGATGTATTTGGTCTGGGGATCGAGATCGGGAAGGATGGACTGGAGATCGCGGGCGCGCAGTTTGCCGCTGTTGTAGGCGTACAAGTTGAAGATGGTGCCTACGGCGGCGCAACCGAGGAGGTCCACTTCGTCGTCGAAGGCCGCCACGTCCTCCTGGGCCTTGGCGCGATCCTCATCCTTCTTGTTGATGGAGTGTTTGGCGTGGCTCACCAGATCCTCGCCCTGGGCCAGGGCCTTCTTGAGCGTCTGGTCGCGGATCTGCTTGGGGCTGAGCTGCAGCAGCTCCTTCTCAAAGGTCTCGATGAAGGCCTTTTTCTGTTCGGTGGCGGTGGTGAAGGTATCCTCGCCGATCATGTCGGTGCGCACGCGCTTCAGCGCGTCCAGGATGAGGGTCTTCTTGACGTTGTACTTGGCGGTGGGCTCGCCGGCCTCGTTCATGGCGCCCTCCTTTCCCGCGAGGTCGCGCAGGATGTAGCCCTTGAGCAGCCACAGCTCCTTGGTGTTGTAGCACTTCTTGAAGGCCGTGATGAGCTGGATGATGAGCTTCTTGTCCACGGCGGCGGTGAACTCCACCGAGAGCATGGGCTTGTTGTTGTGGTCCTGCACCTCGGCCTTGGACTTCTTGAACTGCAGCAGGTTCTTCTCGACGTAGATGAAGTCGTCGCAGCAGAAATACTGCTCGCAGTACGTGCGCAGGATCTCCGTTTTTTCGCGCAGGCGCGCGAGCTCGGATTCGAGCTTCTCCTTGCTGTAGGGCCCCTTGCCCTCGGGATAGCGGCCCTCGCCGAGGTCGTTGAACTCCTTTTCGTTGGTCTTGAGCACCTCGGTGAGCTGCGGGGCGATGAGCTTCTTGAAGTTGTTGAAGGAGTTCTCGGTGCTGGCCACCTCCACCTTGCAGAGCAGGGCCTCTAGGTATTGTTTGAGGTCCTCCACCTGGTCCAGCGTGCGCACCGAGTTGACGAGCTCCTCCACGCTGCGCTTGGTGAGCTCGTTCTCCTTGAGGGTGAAGTAGAAGGCGCGCTCAAAGACGGCATTGGCCTTGAGCAGGGCCTTGGAGAGCTTGAGGGGCTTGATCTGTTCAATCGTCTTGCCGATGACGGTCTTGCCGAAGGCATAGGGAAATCCCGAGGCGGTGAGCGCGTTTTTGAGGCTGGTGTCAAAGCCATTCGCCAGGAATTCGCGCTTGATGTCCTGCTCGCGCGGGCTCAGCGATTTGTAGGCGATGAGCCCCGCCGAGATGAGGATGAAGGTGCGCATCAGGGCCTCTTCGAACTGCTCCTCGTCGAAGACCTGGATGGCCATCTTCTCCTTGCCGCGCTCGTCGTCCTTGTGCTGGGAGTTGGCGTGCTGTTCGATGAGGCTCACCGCGCGAGAATACTCGTCCACCATGCCGCCCATGGCGAGCACCTGCTCCAGGAATTCGCAGATGGAACTGAAGTCGAAGGGGTTGGGCGGCCGGATTTGCTCGATCTTCAGGTGCTTTGCCGCTTCCGCCATGGCAGCGCCAATTAGATCCGGCCGCTTCCGGGGCCGCCAGTGGCGGCCACCCTATCGATCCTCTCCCTCTGGGAGAGGGCGGGGTGAGGGAAGGCATGGAATTTCGTCAGCATTGAAATTCCCATGCCTGGGCCTAGCGATTCAACAGGATGCGGCTCAGGAAGCCGACGTCGGTCTTGAGCCTGAGCCCGAGGGCATCTTCGTGCCCGGGTTCGATGTGCTCGATCACCTGGGGGGCCGTGAGTTCGAGGTGCAGCCCTGGCACCGAGACCTTGACCTGCTCGATGATGCGGCGCGCGAGTTCCCGCAGCGTATCGTTTTCGAGGTTCTCGTTGAGCCCTTCGCCGAACAGCTTCTTGCCGATGGTCTTGAGGGCCTCCGCCGGGGCCAGGAACAGGAAGGTGCCCGACATGGCTCCTGTGAAGTCCACGCCGCACGCGCGCTCGGGCAGTTTCGTGTCCTTGCCGTCGTCCATGCTCACCTTGACGGCGTGGTCGAAGAAGAGCTGCAACGTGGTTTCCACGGAGTGCAGGAAGGGCACGATGAAAATATTGGAGCGCAGGTAGGACTTGGCGAGGTCGTGCATGGTGTCGTGCTGTGCCTGGCGGATGACTTTGACCAGGCCGGGTAGCACTTCACCAAGCTGTGCCTGGGGGTTCTTTTCCATGGTTTCGAGCAGCATCGTGTGCAGGGACACCGCCTCCCTAGCCTTGAGCAGCTCCTTGTTGAGGTTGCTCACGGTGCTGGCGAGGTTCTTGGCGATACGCATCACCAAGTCGGGCATCTGCTGCATCAGCAACGGCAGCTTGTCGGGAGGCACTTGCAGCATCACGGCGTCCTTGCCGGCGCGCAACGTGGCGCTGCGCGGCTGGCCCGACAGGAGCGCCATCTCGCCGAAGAAGGTGCCGCCCTTGTCGAGATCGGCGAGTTTGACTCCCTGCTGCAGCACCTCGACCTTGCCGCGCAGCAGGACGTAGAGGTCGCGGCTCAAATCGTGCTCGGAAAAGATGACCTCACCTTCGCTGAAGGACTTCTGGAGGACCGAAATCTCCTTTGAGAGCGCCACTGAATACGAGGGGGGAGGGGGCGTCATTCTCGCCTCTCTTGGGTCTTGTCTAGCCGAATCCGACCCTGCTGGCGCTTCCTCCGAGTCCTCCCGGATCTCCGGGAAAGCCCCTGGGGATCACGACGCCGCGGCGAATCCGGGCAGCGGTAGCTTCTCGCGCTGGGAAAACCAGATTTGGAACATCAACAGGCTCCACAGCAGGTAGCTGTGGTCGGCTCCCGCGAGGTGTTCCGTGTAATAGCGCTGCGCCTCGCGGGAGTCGAAAAGACCCTGGGAGTCCAGCCGTGGCTTGGCGAGCAACTCGGCGGCGACCGAACGCAACGGGCCCCGAATCCAGTGGCCGTAGGGGATCATGAAGCCGCTCTTGGGGCTGGCCAGGATGTGGGCGGGGAGCTCGGCCTTGAAAATCCGGCGCATCCAGGCCTTGGGGTCCTCGGGGATGGAGCGCAGCGCGTGCGGAGCGCGGGCCAGGAGCTCGACGAGCTCGTGATCCAACCACGGCACGCGCACTTCGAGGTGGTGGGCCATGCTCAGGAGGTCCTGGCTCATGAGGAACTCGTCCTTGAGCTGGGTTTCGAGTTCTAGGGCAAAAAGCCGGTCTTCGAGCTCAAGGCCCTGGAGGCGCCAGAAGCGCTCTTCGAGCAGCAGGTCGGTGCGCTGCGCGGGCGGACGCAACAGCAGCCGGCGTTTCCGCCATTCGCGCACCGGGTAGTTCTTTTCGTGGTGCAGATGCCCGAGGGGCGCGCCGTGCCGCAGCAGGTAACGGCCGCGCTCGCCGCCGAGGTGCGAAAGCAACCTCGGCCCGAAGAGACGCAGCCCGGTCTTGAGGCCCGCCAGCGCGCCGCGCCCGGGTCGCAGGTTGCGGATGCGGCCATAATTGCCGAAAAGCTCGTCACCGCCCGTGCCGCTCAGGGCCACGGTGACATGCTGCGCCACATCGCGGCAGAGGAAATACATGGGCAGGCCCCCGGCGAAGGGTTGAGAAAATGCGGCGGTAATGGCGGGGATGTCGCGCCACAGGGCCGCGCCGTCGAGGTGCAGCAGGTGGTGGCGGCAGCCGAGTCGTCGCGCGGTCTCGGACGCGGCGGCGGTCTCGTCCGCCCCGTCTTGAAAGCCCATGCTGAAGGCCTCGATGGTTCCGGAGCCTTGCCCCGCCATGGTGGCGGCGATGGCCGTGGAGTCCAGCCCTCCAGAGAGCAGCACCCCGAGGGGCACGTCGGCGACAAGCTGGCGGCGCACGGAAGTATGAAAGGCTGAACGCACGGCCTCCTCCCACTCGGCCTCGGTGCGCAGGGCCTTGTCGAAGCGCAGATCCCAGTAGCGCTGGAGTTTGAATTGCCCTTCGCGGAGCAATCCGACATGGGCGGCGGGGAAGTGGCGGATGCGCGGATAAATCGTATAGGGTTCCGGAAAGTGCAGCAGCGAGAGGTAGTGGTAGAGCGCCTGCTCGTCGAGCCCCCGGCCCAGTTCGGGTTCTTCGAGCAGGGCCGCTATTTCGCTGGCGAAGTAGAAGCTGCCGGCGTGTTCCGCGAAGAACAGCGGCTTGATGCCCAAGCGGTCGCGCGCCACCAGCAGCGTGTGCTCCTGTTCATCCCAGAAGAGGAAGCTGAACATGCCGTTGAGGTGCGGCAGGGCCGCGGCACCCTCGCGCTGCAGCAGCGCGAAAAGCACCTCGGTGTCGGTGCTCGAACGGAAGGGGTAGTCGGCCACGCGCCGGCGCAGCTCGGCGTGGTTGTAGATTTCGCCGTTGTAAACGAGGTGGTAGCGCCCGCAGGCAGAGGAGAAAGGCATGTCGCCGTTGGGAGAGAGATCAAGGATGCGCAGGCGCCTTGAACCCAGCGCCATTTCCCGACCGGCATAAACGCCTTCGCCATCGGGTCCGCGATGGATGAGGCGGGCATTCATGCGGCGGATGAGCTCTGGGTTTTTGGGCCGGTAAATTCCGCTCACGCCGCACATGGCGGGGTATTCTACAGGGCCGGCAAAGTGAACACGGATCAGGCCGAGGCGCGCCGCTTGCGCCTTGCCGCTATTCCCGCATTTTCATGCGCTCGACCCACTCCCGCGCCAGTTGGTCGCAGCGCTCGTTTTCGACGTGTCCCGCGTGTCCCGCCACCCAAAGCCACTCGATGCGATGGGGCTCGGCGGCGGCGGCGATATCGCGCCACAGGTCTTCGTTCTTGACCGGTTTCCCGTCCCGGCGTCTCCAGCCGCGCTCCTGCCACTGTGGCACCCATTCGGTGATGCCCAGGCGCAGGTATTGCGAATCGGTGGTGAGCGCCACCTCGCAGGGCTCTTTGAGGGCGCGCAGGCCTTCGAGAGCGGCGGTGAGTTCCATGCGATTGTTGGTGGTCTGCCGCTCACCGCCGGCGAGCTCTTTTTCGCGCCCCTGATGGCGCAGGATGGCGGCCCAGCCTCCCGGTCCGGGATTGCCGCTGCAGGCGCCGTCGGTGTAGATTTCGACGTGTTTCAAGGCGTATAACGCCTGAATTAAGCCGAGCCGCGAAGCGGCTTCGGCTTGAATGAATTGCTAGGCAGCATCAGCGCAAGCCCAGTTGCCCGACAACCGAAGCCGAAAGATCCGGATTGACGGTGACGGTGGCAGAGTAGTTGCCGCTGACCTCAATGTAGCCCTGTTGCGGCAATTCAATACGACGGGAATCAGCGGTGAAAGCGATGGCGATGCCCGACTCGCCACGGGGATGTATCTGCGCGGTAGCAGTAGCGCCAGGGGCAAGCGTTGTCACTGCCTGAGAGAACCCAGAGCCTGAGAGCACCACGTTCCGAAGCGGGATTGCGGAGTGATTTGAGACTGCGACGGGGACGCCCGATGAGCAGCCGGCAAGCAAGGCTGTAATGGTTACGAGCTTGAGTGATCGAAGTCTCATGCGGCCTAATAGCGGAGTTGTCACGGTCCGTTCATGCTTCGACGGGCTCAGCATGAACGGACCTGCCGAACGGGGCCAAAATGCAACAGGGGCAAGCGGCGCTGCTCACTGCGCCTGCCCCTGGCCTTGAATAGCCTCTCCGCCAGGCATAGCCTGGCTCCGAGAGAAGTGCTGCTCGCAAAGACGCTCCACAGGAGCGTCTTTGCTCACGAGGGTGAGCAATGGGGATCGAACCCACGACATCCAGAACCACAATCTGGCGCTCTAACCATCTGAGCTATGCTCACCAGTGCGCGGGGCATCCTAATCATGCCTGCGCCGCTTTCAACTTGCCCCGTCTATTTAGACGGGGATGCGCATGCCGACCTGGCAGTCCTCGCAGACGATCATGCCCTGCTCGGGGAGCAGGGTCATCTTTTTGCCGCACTGGGGGCAGGCGGGGATGTGTTTGTTGAGGCGCTCCTTCATTTTGTCCTTTTGCTGGCGCACCTGCTGGTCGAGGCGCTGATCCTCGTCGCCCTTTCTTTCCCGCGCCACCTCGTCCTCGAAGAGCGAGCCGTCATCCTTGCGTTTTTTGATGCGCGACTGGCGATCGGCGATCAATTTGTCGAGGTCACTGAGTTCCATGGTATAGGAGGGATAAAGTGTCAGGGATCGGGGTTATTTTATCTCTCCGCGGCCTCACGCAATTCCGCGGGATGTTCAAGCGCCGGCGGCGCATAGGATTTTCCGGCGATGTACGCGGTCAAAGAGATTTTCTGTTCTCTCAACGGGGAGGGGGCCCGGAGCGGCCGTCCGGCGGTTTTCTGCCGTTTCTCCGGATGCAACCTGTGGAGCGGGCTGGAAGCGGATCGCGGCTCCGCGCTGTGCCGTTTCTGCGACACCGACTTTGCTGGAACCGACGGTCGGCGCGGGGGGCGCTATGGCGCCGCGGATCTCGCCGCGGCCCTGGCCACGGCCTGGAAGCAGGGCGTGGGCGGCGGCGCTGGAAAGGCCTACGCTATTTTCACGGGCGGCGAACCCGCCTTGCAACTCGACGCGGAATTGCTGCGCCTCGTGAAGTCCGAGGGTTTTGAGACGGCCGTGGAGACCAATGGTACGCGCCCTTTGCCCGCGGGGATAGACTGGATATGCGTGAGCCCCAAGGCCGGAACGGAAATCGTCATTCGCGGCGGCGATGAGCTCAAGCTCGTCTATCCGCAGGTGGGTTCAGACCCCGAAACCTACACCGGCCTTGAGTTTCGGCATTTTTTCCTCCAGCCCATGGATATCCCCGGCAGCGACCGGCGCCATTGGCGGGCGGCGGCGGATTATTGCCGGCAGCATCCCCGCTGGAAGCTCAGCCTTCAGGTCCACAAGCTGCTGGGGCTGCCGTGATGGCCGCCTCACGCTGATCCGGCTCAGGGCTTGGCGTGCTCCGGACGAAAGGGGCGCAACACTCTCCCGGCCTCCCACATTTCCTGGCGGCTCACCGCCGCGAGCTCTTTTTCCAGTTTTTCACGATAATCCGGCGCGGAGTTGGAGCGGATGGAGATGCGCGCCTCTTCGCCCGCCTGCACGCTCTTGTAGCACTCCTCGATGACCGGCTCCAGGGCCTTCTTGAAGCGCGGGGCCCAGTCGAGTGCCCCGCGTTGGGCCGTGGTGCTGCAATTGGCGTACATCCAGTCCATGCCCTTCTCGCCGATGAGCGGGTAAAGACTTTGCAGCGCCTCCTCGATGGTCTCGTTGTAGGCCTCGGAAGGCGAGTGCCCGTGGCGGCGCAACACCTCGTACTGGGCCAGGAAGGCTCCCTGGATGAGACCCATGAGCACGCAGCGCTCGCCGGTGAGGTCGGAATGGACTTCTTTTTCGAAGGTGGTCTCAAAAAGGTGTCCCGAGCCGATGGCGACGCCAAGGGCATGGGCCTTCTCTTTGGCCCGGCCCGAGGCGTCCTGGAAGACGGCATAGGAAGCGTTGATGCCGCGTCCCGACTGGAAGTGGGTGCGCACGGTGAGCCCGCTGCCTTTGGGAGCCACCAGAATAACGTCCACGTCGGGCGGCGGGATGATATTGGTTTCCTTGCGAAAGACGATACCGAAACCGTGGCTGAAATGCAGCGTCTTGCCCGCGCTGAGGAAGGGCTTGACGGTCGGCCACATGGCGATTTGGGAAGCATCCGAGAGCAGGTACTGCAAGATGGTCCCGCGCCGGCAGGCCTCTTCGATAGTGAAAAGGTCCTTGCCCTCCTTCCACCCGTCCGCCAGGGCTTTGTCGTAGCTCCGTCCCTTGCGCAGACCGACGATGACCTTGAAGTTCTGGTCGCGGAGGTTGAGCCCTTGCCCACGGCCTTGGGGTCCATAACCGAGGATGGCGATGGTCTCCTTGGCGAGGATCTGGTCGAGCCGCGCGCGCGGGTAGTCCGAGCGCTCGATGATGGTTTCCTGGATGCCGCCGATTTGGATGGTCTTCATGATAGCGATTCGCCTTGCGGGGGCGAATATGGTGGAGGCGCAAGTTGCCTGTCAAATCGGGAGGGGAGGAGAGATATCGCAGCGCGCATCAAGGCCGGTCGTGGCATGGATGGGTAGCTTCGAGTCCATCCGGTGCCGCCTTTAAGTCCCTTAATGATGAAAATCCAGCGCATCTTGGCAATGAGTCCAGGCTTTCCCGTATTCTCCGCGATCTCCGCGTCTCTCCGTGCGAGTAAAGTTGATATGTTCGGCGCAGACGAGGAAAATGAAGATGAAGAGTAAGATTTACTCATGCGGAGACGCGGAGATCGCGGAGGGAGAGGGAGTTGTTGACGAATTCTCAATCCCCTACCTTTTTGGTTCCGGCTCCGCCGGGTTAGGAAATGATTGACCTCAAGGCGGCCCAGGCAAAATGCCTGCTGCTTTTATGACCTTCCTAATTCTTTCGCAGGCGTGATCGGCGCGTCGCCCATCCCGGCCTTCTCGGCTGAGCCGTTGCAGACGGCCCCGGCGGTGGCTTCGGCCAGCCAGGGATCGCCGCCCGCCGATTCGGGTTTCGCGGCCACGCTGTCCGCTGCCGTTTCTCAGGCGCAGGGTGGTGCGCCGGCTTCGGAAAAGGCGCAGAGACAGCCGGTGTCTCAGCCTGGGACACAACTTTCCGCTGAGGATTCAAAGGTATTGGGCACGGTCGAGGACTCCCTTGCGTCGTTGGATGAGGATGTCCTCGGCGACCTCGCGGCGGTCTTGGCCGACTTGGAGAAATTATCGGCCCAAGGCGCGGATATCGCCGTGTTTTGGAGCCAGTTCCTTGGTGAGTTGAACAAACTGGCCGGCAATTCAGAAGGTACCGCGGCGCTCTTCGAGCGTTTGGCCGGGGCGCAGGGCCAGGTCGAGGAGCTAGGTGTGGAGGGCTTGGCGCAGTTATTGCAGCCGTCTCCGTCCGAAATCCCGCTTGTGGCGGCGCCCAGCGCGCCTCTGGTGGAGCTCGGTGCGGCCGTCTCCGATGAAGCCAATGGTGCCGTCGGTGAAACATCTGTCGCCACCAGCGAAACACCTGTCGCCGCCAGAGAGGCGCGCGTTGCCGTGCCGCAAAGCGTGGCCCAAGGTCACTTTTCCCAGCCCAAAGTCACGGGGGAGGAGAATCCTGGGACGCAGCCCTCAGATAAGTCCGCGCTCAAGGGGGCGATCCTCGCGCGTCTGGAGAGTTCGCTCGTCCGGAAGAACATTGAAATTCCCGTTGAAATTCGCAAAATTGTCGCCGAAGTCGCGTCTTCGGGGGAGCGAGCCGCTGGGGAGAGGCCGGTCGAGACACGAGTCTACGTGCCTTCGGGAGCTTTCGGAGCCGCCGTTCGCAAGGCATTACAGCAGGGTCTCACCGAGAACGTCGGCGCTTCGCATGAGGATTCGGCTCCCATCGTGGCCAAAGCAGCTCCAAAGAGCGTGGCTCAGGCGTATGGGCAGCCCACTCAGAATTTTCTGAAAATTGCACAGCAGTGGACGCCCGAGGATCTGCTCGCGGACGACGGAGATTCGTCAAAGCTGCGCGCAGCGTCTCAGCCCTTGAGCGCTGAACATCAGGGCGACGCCCTGGCGCAGAGTTCGTCCGTGGCGAACGCGAAGGCAAACGTCCAAGGGCCTGAACTGATGACGCGCCTGGAGGCGCCGCGCGCGAGCACGGCCGAAGCCGTCGAGCGCGTGCTGGCGGTCGCCAAGGAATCCATGCGGGTTTGGGTGCGCCGCGATCTTTCCGCCATGGAAGTCCACCTCGATCCACCGGAACTCGGACGTATCCAGTTGCGGACCGTGGTCCACGAGGGGCGTTTGGGGGCGCAGATCCAAACCGAGACTTCCGCCGCACGCGATATGCTGCAGGCGCACGTCCAGGAACTCAAAGAAGTGCTGCGCCAGCAGAATATCACGGTGGTGCACATGGACATCCAGTGGGGCGACTGGCAGCGCCAGGGCCAGGAATCTGGCCGCCGCCGCGCGGGAGCGCAGTTTGATTTCGAGTCCCTGCTCGCCGAGGAGGACCCGGCGGCGTCTTCGTCGGACCGCCAAGGGTACGGGCTCATTGACAGGGTGGCTTAAGGAGGACATGCGATGGCAGTCGAATCCATAGCAGCGGCGACCAGCAGCAATCAGCCTGCGACCAACCTCAGTTCCAAAGAGCTGTCCGATCAGTTCCTGCAGTTGCTCGTCGCGCAGCTCAAGCATCAGGATCCCCTGGAGCCCATGAAAAACGAGGAGTTCGTTTCCGAGTTGGCGCAGCTTCAGGCTTTGAACTCCACGGTCAAAATCTCCGAGCTCAACCAGTCGCTGCTGTTCCAGTCGTCGCTCTCGACGGGGGCGGCGCTCATTGGCGGCCAGGTCACGGGGCTTGTTTCCGGCGATGAAGGCGTGAGTCGCGAGGTATCGGGAAGCGTGCAGTCGGTGAAGGTCGAGGGCGGCAAGGTCATCTACGCGGTAAAGACCGCGGATGGCTCGGTCGTCAACCTGTCCCCGGAAAACGTGCTTTCCATCTCTCCGGCCTTGGCTGCGACGGAGGAGAAAAAGTAGTCGGGATGGACGCTGGCGTCGCCAAGGTTTTTGCACATGGGCTTCCCTTGCGGGGGAAGCCCGCCGTCGCCGCGCCGCAGACTCCTTTTTCCGAGGCCTTAAGGGATGCCGCGCGGAAGGTTCAAGACGGCGGGTTGCGCTTCAGCACCCACGCCCTAGATCGTTTGAGCCGGCGCAACGTTGCCCTTTCCGAGGCGGTGCAGCAGCGTCTCACCAGCGGGGTTTCTTCGCTGGCCGCCAAGGGGTCCAAGGAGGGCCTGGTGGTCGTGGGCGAAAACCGTTTCCTCGTCAGCGTGGCCAATCGCACCGTGATCACCGCCATGGGGGCGGGTGAGCGCGACGTTTACACCAACATCGACGGAGTGGCTTTTGCATAGGAGTTAAGTTTTTGAACCAGGGCAGGACCCCTTGTGGGAATGCCGTCGCCGTGGATTGACTGAAGCGGCGAAATAGAGTAGGGAATAAAATCATGGGTCTTTCAACTTCACTGTTCGCGGGCATTTCTGGCTTGGAGCGGCACCAGCTAAAGCTGGATGTCATCGGCAACAATCTGGCCAACGTCAACACGATAGGCTTCAAGTCGCAGCGCGTCCTTTTCCAGGATATGCTGTATGAAATCCTCAAGCCGGACCAGGCGCCGACGGCCGGCAACGGTGGCACCAACCCTTCGCAGGTCGGCGTGGGCACGGACCTCGGGGTGGTGGACACCAACTTCAACCAGGGTTCCTTCGAATCCACGGGCATTGACTCGGACATGGCCATTGATGGCAGCGGGTTTTTCGTGCTGCGCAGCGGCTCGGGAGTGAACTACACCCGGGATGGCGCTTTTACGGTCAACCAGGAGCGCAAGCTCGTGAGCCCCGGCAGCGGCATGTTCGTGCAGGGCTGGAACCAGACGCGCGACAACACGGGTGCATCCACGGTGAACCCGGGCGGAGCGCTGCAGGATGTCAAAATCCCCATCGGTGACAACCGCATCGCCAAGCAGACGAGCAACGTCGTTATGAACGGCAACCTGAACGGGGCGGGGGCCTTCTCCACGACGGGCAGCATCCTCAATTCGCAGCGGCTCTTCGTCTCCAAGTCGGGAGAAACGGAAATTTCCTCGGGAGCGGTGGACCTGCGCAATGTGTGGATCAAGGATCCCTCGGGCGGCGTGGACAACGTGCGCCTCTTTCGCGGAACGGGTTCGGATGTCTCGGAAAATTTCGTGCTCCAGGACGGCGACATCATCACGGTGCAGCTCATGAAAGGCGCGCGCCAGCTCGACGCGGCCTTCGTTTACGGCGACCCGGATCTGGTGAACAACACCTCCGGGGATCTCGGTCCCGACGGCGTTCCCGACCCGGCCCTCAAGAACTACGACGGCAAGACGCTGAATGATTTCACGCGTTGGTTCAACTACGCCTTCGGGCTCAATGCCGTCGAGGATCGCGGCGTGAGCGCGGACAGCAACGCCGCGCACGCCGTGGACGGCGACAACCCCAACGACCTGGTGGACATGGGCAAAGGCGGCGCCAATCCCTTCACGGATGAGACGGATGGCGGCGGTTTCAGTCTGGTGCTTTCCGCGCGTGGTGCGAGCAATATCAGCGGTAAGACCTCCATCACGGCGACGGTACCGAAGGTGGCCATCAAGAATTCCAACCGCCAGTTCGACCTCAAGGGCGGCAGCGCAGCGGATGTCGGCGTGGGCAATTCCTACGTTGACATGGACGGAGATGGAAAATTCATCAAGGCCAAGGACTTGGTGCTGGAGGGCGTGAAAGGTTATGTGGTCACCGGCAACTCGACGGTGAGCCAGGGTTCCTTGCCCTACGGCAGCGCCAACCTTGACTTTATGCTGCGCCCGTTGTTCGACAATAACGGCTTGGCGACCGCGGATATGTACATTGATATCGCCAATCAGAACGGCCTGTACGACAAGGGTATTGATCCCATCGTGCGGGGCGCCTTCAGCAGCGACATCTTCGGTTCGGCCAGCACTCAGGCCACCGGGGGTACTATCGGACAGGTTTCGGCGACCAACACCAAGATGCAGATCTCCTACAGCACGACCGGGCTGCGCATCTCGCGCGGCATGATCATGCTCGGGTCCGCGGCGGCCAATCCCACGGTTTACACGGTGGAGAGCGCCACGGAGGCGGATGGCGCCACCAAGGTTATTTTCGACAAGGCGATAGTCCTGACCGACATGCCCACGGGCTGGGTGCGGGCTTCGAAGGTTGCTACGACCAACACGGGCGTTACCGCGACGGCGGCCTTTCCTGGAACCGCGGGCAACAGTACCACGGTGACCTTTGTCGCCGGCGCCGCCAACGCGATTTCAACCAGCGGCAGCACGGTGACGGCGACCTTTGCCGCTGGTGCCACCAAGCAGACCATCATGGATTTGATCAATGCGGATTCCGCGGCTAAGCTGGTGGTCAGTATGAGTGTTACGGCTGCGCAGGCAGCAACCGCCATCGCCGCCGAAACCATCAGCTTTGCCGCGGGTGGTCTCGCTACCACGGGCGCCGCTCCCCTCACCTATCAGGGCGCGGCCTTGGTCGAGGCCGGCTACACGGCCACCACCTCCTCGGCCACGGGGCAGACGTTGATCACGGATCTGAATGCCCCGTTGCCATCACCCATCCCATCACGGGGCTCTATGTCGGCAAAGAAATCTACAACAGCGTGGTGGATAACGAGAAGGGCATGGCTGGGGCCGAAATCATCAATGGCGACGTGACTTACCGGGTTGAGCTTGCTCCTGCGCGCCTCACCTTTGTGCAGAATCAAGCCTTTACAGTGGGCACGACGACGGCGCTCACCGTGGACATGGTCAACAATTCGGCCATCACCGCCACGTCGGCCACCTTGGCCTCTCTTGGCCTCAGGACCGGCATGACTTATATTGGGGCGAATTCCGCCACCAAGTACACCATTGAGAAGCTGGTCATCAACGCCGCCAACACCGTCACGGTGACGTTCGATAAGGCTGTCGCGAACTTGACTGATTTCGGTGACCTCACGGCAGCGGCGGCGGCCACCCGTTCCCAGGTCTTCAGTGGTTTTGCCTACATGGATACCGACAACGACGGTTCGCTTTCCGAGAAGGTGTACCGCATGCACAGCACGACCGCGAGTGGGTCAGGCGATCTCTTCATTGATCTCGATTACAACGGCGTCAACGACAACACCGACCTCACCTTCCTGAAGACCACCACCTTGAAGGATCTGTCGGCCTACGCCGACAACCAGGTGGTTTTCGTGGATCCGGCGACCGGCAAGGTTTACCGCAAGGTGCCCATCCAGAACGATACGACGAACCGCACGGTTTATCTGGATAAGCTGGGCAAGGGCAGTTATGACGAAGAACTCTATGACATCGTGAACGCGGGCGGGACCGCCACCGGTACGGCGCGCTGGGTGGTGGATGAGGATCGCAATGGCAAGGCGGGAACTTCCGACACCACGGTAATCTCCATCAAGGACGGTGCCATCGCCACCGGGACGGTGACGAATATCGCTACCGATACGGCCACCCTGAACATGGCTTCGGGCAGTTCCATTGACGGTGTGCGCGCAGGCTCAAGCCGCATCCAGATCCGCGGCAATATCGGCACGGTCAACCAGATATCCCAGTTGTCGTTCATTTCCGGGACCGACAAGACGGAGCGCAACGTTTTCCAGAACAGCGCGCTCACCAATGGCACCGACCACGCTTCTTCCGTTGAGAAGAGCGCGGATGGCGAAAGCGTCACGCAGACCATCGTCATCTACGATTCGCTGGGCCAGTCGCACGACGTCGCCCTGACCTTCGTGCTTGAAAGCAAGGACAACGACAAGTCCACGTGGCGCTGGCTGGCCGAGACGCCAGATGCATCCCAGCGCAACGGGTTCTTCCCGGCGGGCGATCCACGCGGCAAGGCTCCGGCCATCAATGTGGGCTCGGGCAAGCTCGTTTTTGATAACTTCGGGCGCTTCCTGCGCGCCGAACAGCCCTCTCCAGCCCTTATTTCTATTCCTCTTGAAGGTCAGAGCACGAAGACGGCTCTTGAAGTCAAGCCAGATTTCTCCGTGCTGACGGCTTTCGCCAGTGCCGCCGGCTCCCAGGTGGACGTGCGCGAGCAAGACGGATTCGCCCAGGGCGTGATGGATCGCTTTTCCGTGGATGCCAATGGGCGCGTTACGGGCATCTATACTAACGGGCTTCGAGAGGTGGTGGCGCAGGTGGCGCTGGCGGCTTTCGCCAATCCCGATGGTTTGGTGCGCCAGGGATCCAACCTTTACACCGTGAGCTCAAGCTCCGGCAACGCCATGGTGGGTACGGCGCTCAGTGGTGAACGTGGGGCGATCCGCGCGAAGGCCCTTGAACAGTCAAACGTTGACATCACGACTGAGTTCACCAACCTCATTATCACACAGCGTTCCTATCAAGCCAATTCCCGAGTGATCACCAAGTCCGACGAGCTCTTGCAAGAGCTGCTCCAGGTCGTCCGCTAAACCGGCGGAGATCTGAAAGCATTTTGGGACCTGAAGGCTCCCAGGCTTCAGGGATGGGGGTCGTTTCATTTTTCGGGACCCCGTGTGGACGATGGTTTGACGACCCGCGGATAGCGCTATCTTCCCCCCTCCTTTCTGCTCAAAATATGCGTCGCCGCCTCCTTAGCTCAGGGGTAGAGCACTGGTTTTGTAAACCAGCGGTCATCCGTTCAAATCGGATAGGGGGCTTCGTGCCCGCATCTTATCCACGGGCAATAGGGGAGATACCCAAGCGGCCAAAGGGGGCAGACTGTAAATCTGCTGTGTTTTCACTTCACAGGTTCGAATCCTGTTCTCCCCATCTCAGGATGGCTCTGCAAGGGGAGCCTTTCACCCGGCTCTCGCGGCTGGTGGAAAGCGCGGTTCATCCCTGGCGCCCCACGTCCAAAAGTCTTGCGGGTGTAGTTCAATGGTAGAACTTCAGCCTTCCAAGCTGATAGCATGGGTTCGATTCCCATCACCCGCTCTCAGGGCTGCTGTGGCTCAGGTGGTAGAGCACATCCTTGGTAAGGATGAGGTCATGGGTTCAAGTCCCATCAGCAGCTCTTGCGATAAATTCTAGAGGAGCAATCAAACCAGGAGTTATCCATGGCAAAAGAGAAGTTCGTCCGGGGAAAGCCCCACATCAACATCGGGACCATCGGTCACGTTGACCACGGCAAGACCACTCTTACCGCGTCACTCAGCAAGACCTTCAATCCGAGTCATTCCAAGTCCTATGAGGACATTGACAATGCCCCGGAAGAGCGCGAGCGTGGCATTACCATCAATACCGCTCACGTGGAGTATGAAACGCCAAAGCGCCATTACGCTCACGTGGACTGCCCCGGCCACGCCGACTACGTGAAGAACATGATCACCGGTGCGGCCCAGATGGACGGGGCTATACTGGTGGTGAGCGCGACCGACGGGTCCATGCCTCAGACGCGCGAGCACATCCTGCTGGCTCGCCAGGTGGGAGTGCCGTTCATCGTCGTGTTCGTCAATAAGGTGGACCAGCTCAAGGCCGACGAGCGTGACGAGATGCTGGAGCTTGTCGAGATGGATCTTCGCGACCTCTTGAAGAAATACGGTTTCCCGGGCGACACGACGCCTTTTGTGCGCGGCTCAGCTTTGAAGGCCATGCAGTCCACTTGCAAGGCTGGCGATCCTGACACCAAGTGCCTCTATGACCTCATGGACGCCGTGGACACCTGGATCAAGGAGCCTGTGCGCGATTTTGAGAAGCCGTTCCTGATGCCGGTGGAGGATGTGTTCTCCATCAAGGGTCGTGGTACCGTGGGGACCGGACGTGTTGAACGCGGACGCGTCAAAGTCGGCGACGACCTTGAGGTTATTGGTCTCAAAAAGGAGAGGACCATGACCACCTGCACGGGAATAGAGATGTTCAATAAAGAGCTCGATGAGGGAATGGCCGGCGACAATGTGGGGATTCTAGTGCGTGGTATCGAGAAAGAGCAGCTCGAGCGCGGCATGGTCATCTGCAAGCCGAATACCGTCAATCCCCACACCAAGTTCCATGCCCAGGTTTACTGCCTGACCAAGGATGAAGGCGGTCGTCACAAGCCCTTCTTTACGGGTTATCGTCCCCAGTTCTATTTCCGCACGACGGATGTGACGGGGACGGTGAAGCTTCTCGGAGGGGCCGAAATGGTCATGCCGGGTGATGATGTTGCCGTCGAAGTTGAGCTTCTGGTTCCTGTCGCCATGGATGAGCAGTTGCGCTTCGCGATTCGCGAGGGTGGCAGGACCATCGGGTCAGGGATTGTGACCAAGATATTGGAATAGGCACGAGTCGCAAACGTTAGGGGCTGACCGATCATGGCGAAGATGCGTGACGATGTGGCGCTTGTATGCGAGGGTTGCGGCCGCCGCAACTACATGACGAGTCGCGACCTCAAGAAAGAGGGCAAGCTGCACATCAAGAAATTCTGCAACTGGTGCCGGATCCATGTCCTGCACAAAGAGGCGAAGAAGAAGTGAGCGGTCACAGGCCAGTAGCTCCCAATTGGTTAGAGCGGCGGATTCCAAATCCGCAGGTTGTGGGTTCGAGTCCCTCCTGGCCTGCTTTTTTTTAAAGAGCCCAGGTTGCTCCACCGTCCCTCAGAAGCTCGTCTCACTCGCGGCATCGGCTTGGCGCTGATGGCGGTTTTGTCGAGTTATATCGCGTGGCACGTTTACGAGGCGTTCCTGGACGAGAGCGGATCCAACATCAACCTGGTGGCCGTGGGGGCCGCTTTGGCGTTTTTGATTTCATGCCTTGGCGCTGGGGTTTATGGCTTCTATTTCAATGCCCGGACGTCGAGCTTTTTCATCGACGTGGACTCCGAGGCGCACCGCATCACGTGGCCTGTCTGGGAGAGCGTCAAGGGCGCCACGGGGCAGGTGGTGGCGGTCATGATTTTCCTGATGGTCTACCTTTTCATGGTTGATTTCGGACTCAGGTGGATCCGGGAGCAGATCTATTGAGAGCGAGCGCAGAGCCCCTGAAGCAGTGGTACGCCATTAAGACCAACATTGAGGCCGAGGGCAAGGTCAAGATGCTGCTCCAGGATGAGATCCGCCAGCGCGGTTTGCAGCACCTTTTCGGAGAGGTCCTCATACCCACCGAGAAGGTCTCTGAAATTCGCCGTGGCAAAAAACACATCCAGACGCGCAAGATCTATGCCGGCTACGTTTTCGTTGAAATGGATATCACCGACGAGTCGCGCATGCTGGTGCTTGAAACCAAGGGCGTCGCGGGTTTCGTCGGCACGGACAGCCGCAGTCCCATACCGCTGGAGGATCACGAGGTATCGCGCATCCGCAGCGAGCTCGAGGAAAAGCAGGAGGCTCCGAAGCCCAAGGTTATTTTCGACGTGGGAGAGACGGTCAAGGTGCGCGAGGGGCCCTTCGAGAACTTTGAAGGGACGGTGGAGTCCATTGACCACGATCGCGGGACCATGAGGCTCAGCGTGCTCATCTTTGGGCGTTACACCCCCGTCGAACTCGAGTACTGGCAGGTCGAGAAGGTCTAGGAGCAGCGCAACATGGCCAAATCACAACCGCAGGGAGGCGGAACCAAGGAGTTCGCGGCACTGGTGAAACTCCAGGTGCCGGGCGGGTCTTGCACCCCCGCTCCGCCCGTGGGTCCCGCGCTCGGCCAGCACGGGGTCAATATCGGCGAATTCGTCAAAAGGTTCAACGACGCCACCAAGGACCGCAAAGGCGTGATCCTGCCCGTGGAAATCTCAATTTATAAGGACAAATCCTTTGATTTCATCGTCAAGCAGCCCCCGGCCTCGCGCCTCATCCTCATGGAGCTGGGATTGGAGAAGGGGTCCAAGTCGTCCAAGGCAGAAAAAGTTGGCTCAATAACGAAAGAACAGTTGCAGAAAATTGCAAAGGTGAAAATGCCCGATCTGAACGCCCAGGACGTTGAGGCCGCCGCACGCATCATCGCGGGCACGGCGCGCAACATGGGAATCACAATCGCGGATTGAAAGCATGAAACCGAGAAGCAAGCGCTATCGCCAGGGGGCCGAGAAGCTCGACCCCACGCTGAGCCATACCTTTGAGGAGGCGGTGCAGATCCTCAGGAATTTCCCCCGTGCCAAGTTTGATGAAAGCGTAGAGATCGCCATCAAGCTGGGCATTGACCCCAAGCAGCCCGACCAGGCGGTGCGCGGAGCGTTCAGCATGCCGCATGGGCTGGGCAAGGCGGCCCGGGTCATCGCCTTCGTGGATGAGGGCAGGGCGGAGGAGGCCTTGAAGGCCGGAGCCGTCGCGGCCGGCGAGAAAAGCCTTGCCGATAAAATCAAGAACGAGAACTGGTTCGATTTCGATGTCGCCATCGCGGAGCCCAAGATGATGCGCCTCGTGGGTCAGCTCGGCCGGTTGTTGGGCCCCAAGGGGCTGATGCCGTCGCCCAAGGCTGGGACCGTGGTGCCGGATGCCGTGAAGGCGGTGTCGGAGTTCGTCGCGGGCAAGCAGGAGTACAAGAACGATGC
>JAHFOS010000189.1 GCA_023261545.1 bacterium | reverse complement strand
GTAGCGCCAGCGCAGGTCTTTAACGGAAAATCCCTGGGGACCCGCGCCATCCAGGTTGTAATGGAGATCGCCCAGGTCCGTCACCAGGTTGGCGGCGCTGAGCACGCGGTTTGCGGCCTGAGCGTTGCGCACCAGGGCCGACGCGAAATCCCGCCCGTCGTGGAGCCCGCGCAAGCGCAGCACCACGCAGGGCGCGCCGTTCCCGCGCCAGTAGGCAATGAGGGGATGGCGCTGGCTCCAGAGCACATCCCGGCTCACCGAGCCCAGGCAGGCACGCGGCGTGAGCCAGGTGGTGCCGCGCACCGAGAGCCGGTCGTCTTGTTTATTGCGGATGAAGCGGAACACGCGCTGCACGGCCCCGCGCGGCGGCTCGCGGAAAGCAGACAGATATTCGGGAGGACAGGGCAGCGGGTGGACAGTGCGGTTGATGGGGCCGGTCCAGACCTCTTCGGGGTCCCCGACCTCCCCGGCGAAATCGAGCCCGGTGCGCTCGCGCAGTTGGCCGAGCAGGTAGCGGTCCACGCGATCCTGATAGGCGCGCGCATGGGGTCCGGCCCACTGGCCGGTGGGGGGGTGAAAGTGTTCGGCCAGGGTACGCCAGGCCATGCGGCGCAGTTGCTCGGCTGCACGGCGCGACTCCTCGTCGCGCACCAGGTGCAGGATGCGCTCGCACTCCGTCAGCACCACCATGGTGTAGGTGGGGCTGTTATACTCGTTAAACCCCCCGTGGTTTTCGGTATGCTCCAGGACGCCCCGCAGACGGCGGCGACCGTAGTCCAGCAGGCGCGGCTCGCCCAGCAGCTCTCCGGCTTCCGCGCACACGCCACCGCCCATGACGGCGATGTTGGTGTAGTGCGCGCCGACATTGCGCCGAAAAACAGCGCCGGCGGCGTGTCCCAGCGCTTCGCGCAACCGCGCGCTCAGCTCCTCTGGCAACAGGCGGCCGCTCTCGTGCAGGATTTCAGCGATGCGCCCGCCGCAGAAATCGGCCCAGTTCCAATCCGGGGGCGCCATGCGCTCCAGGGATTCTTCCAGGAGCCAGGGCCAGACGCCGTAGAACGGGCTCAGGGGGTCGCGATCTTGCAGCTCCAGCAATTTTTCGAGCATGGCCAGCGCCCGCTGCCGCCGGTCTTCGGGTCCCAGGCGCAGGGCCAGGACCGCGTACTCGAAGTTGTACAGGACGGCATGCACCCAGGTGCCTCCGGGAACCCGGGTGTGGCACTCCGGGCTTTTGAACTTCATTCCCACCAGGCCGGCATCGGCATCGAAGCGGCGCTCGCAATCGAGAAGGTGGGTTTCCAGATCCAAGCGTGGCGTCACTTGCCTATTATATTGAATTTGAAGATATTGTAGTTACATTTGGCGATTTTTCTTAGCGTTCTGGGCAGGATAAAATTGGCGAATTCGGCAGTGGAGCGATGGGACGAGTTCTGCAAAAGCCAGACGCAAGGGTCGAGGTCGTCGGCGACCGCGTGATGGAATTCGCGATTTTGGCGCTATTGTACTGAAGAGCGCATTATCGCTGGATAATCCATGGTCAAAAAACACGTGAATTCAGCAATCCCTCAAACTCCACGCCTCTTGCGCCAGCGTCCGGTAGAAGTGCAGCTCGACAAACTCGGCCTTGCCGTTTTCGAGAGTTTCCACGCCCCGAATTTTTCCATGGACCTGCAGAGCTACGAGTACCACAAGGTCGCCTTGGTGCTGGCGGGGCGGGGCGACCTCGACTTGGGAAACGAGCGGCGGCCTCTGGAGGCGCGCCATTTCGTCTTCCTGCCCGCCGGTAGCGCGCATCGCTTTTGCGATCACCCGGACGCGAATCTAGGCCTCATCATCGCCTGTTTCCGGGAAACCGCGCTGCAAGAGAGCCGGGAGGTGCTGGCGCTTTTCACGCGGCATTTCCCAGCGCTGCAACCCGTCAAGATCGAGGACGACTACCGTCATGGCCTGGCACTGGCGGCGCTGCGCAACCTCATCCTGGAACAGTCCCGCCGCGAGCCCTGTCACGGCACGGCGATGGCGGCGGAGCTTGCGCTCCTGCTGATCATTCTCGGCCGCACCCAGGCTGAGATGGCCGAGCGGGCCGTCAGCGCGGGCCGCCAGCGCTTCCTGGCCAGCCTGTCCTTCCTGGAGCGCAACTTCCAGCGCCGCGTGCGCATCCCCGATCTGGCGGCCATGGCGGGTATGTCTTACCGCGGCTACTGTGCGGCCTTTCGCCGTCACACCGGGCTTTCCGTCCACCGCCAGCTCACGCGCTTGCGCCTCGCCTTCGCCCGCGAGCGCCTCGGCGAATCCCACAACGTGCTCTACGCGGCGCTGGAATCGGGTTTCGGGGATCTTTCCAGCTTTTACCGGGCCTTCCGCAAAGAGCACGGGACGACCCCGCGGCGTTTCCTGAAAAGCGCCGTCGAACTACAAAGCTAGATATTCAGGAACTTGTTTCTCTGTGCAGGTCTCAGGTTTCTGAAAATATTCGCCACCCAGGCACCCAGACACCAGCAGCTTCCCAGAAGCTGTTGGATTTTTCGCATTTCCTTGCCGTCTGTCGCGGCGAAGGCTTGCTCCCCCGGCGCCGCGGCGGGGATAACATCCTGGCTTCGGCTCCGCTGCCCCAAGGTCCCTGGAAAGCGATTCATGTTCAGGCCGCGTTTTGCCGCAGGGGCAAGAGCACGCGGAAGATGGAGCCTTGACCGGGCACTCCGGACGCCTCGATGCTGCCGCCGTGGCTCTCCGCTATTTTCTTGCACAGTGCCAGGCCGATGCCGGTGCCCTGGTATTGGGGAGCGCTGTGCAGGCGCGAGAACATGTGGAACAGGCGCGACCGCTGTTCTTCGCTGAAACCGATGCCGTTGTCCGACACCGAAATCGTGCAGTGATCGGGGCTGCCCACGGTCATGGCCTGCACGCGGATCCGCGGTGTCACGCCCGGGCGGCGGTATTTGATGGCGTTGCCGATGAGGTTGCGCAGCAATTGGTGCATTTGCAAGGGGTCGGCTTCAAGCTGCGGCAGGGATTGGACCTCGATTTCGCCTCCTGAAGCGCGCAGGCTTTCGTAGAGGTCCTCCCGGACCTCGTTCAGGATGTGGTTCATGTCAACGATGGCGAAGCTCGGTCTTTCCTGGCAGAGGCGCGAATAGATGAGCAGCCCACCCACCAAGCCCTGCATGCGGCGCGCGGTTTTGCTGATGCGCATGGAAATTTCGTCTTGTACCTCCGCTTCACCGTTGTTTTCCAGCAGGTTAGAGAGAGAAAGTATGGTGCTGAGCGGCTCCTGTAGTTCATGGCAGACGACGGTGGCGTATTCCCGGAGCGAGCTGTTGGCTTGCTGGAGCTCCTTGAACCGAGAATCAATCTCGTCGCCCCGGACTCCGATGTCCATACGGCCATTCGTCCGGAGAATATCCGAAAGCCACAGATTGGTTGCAGGCGCATTCATCGTCTCATCCCTCCTTGTCGTGAACTTCAGCTTTTCTAGTTATCGGAAGATTTTTATCTGGAGTCTTCCAAATCGTTCCGAGGTTCCATGGAGCAAGGCCAATGCCACAAATGTGTATTTTTTTTCACGCTCCAAGAATTTATTTAAGTATTTAAAATTAAATTACTTAAATAAAAAATGGCGGGGTCGTCTGAAAAGCTGGACGTTCAGGAGCGACCACGACGTACCTCTAGGGACGCCTGACTGCACCCCCTGGGAACGGAATTTTAACGAACCAGTGGCCCGGCGGTAGGGCCTATCCCCATTCGACCACGCCGCTGTCGAGGTCGTAGTAACCCGTCACCACCTTGACCTCGGAGGCCAACTCGCCCAGGTGCGCCTCTTTCCAGATTTTCGCCGCTACCGCCGTCGCATTGGCATGCACGGTCAGGGCCAGCTTATCTCCGGCCTTATCCGCGGTTGCCTGGACGGCGGGTTGGATATCCCGCACCAGCGCGCCAATGTGCCCCGGGGCCGTGGGGGCCGCCAGCGCCGCCTTGACCGCGCCGCAGCGCTCATGGCCCAGCACCACGATCAAACGCGCCCCCAGGTGTTCGACCGCGTATTCAATGCTTCCCATGCCGTAATCGTCCACCAGGTTTCCGGCGACGCGAATGACGAACAGATCGCCGATGTTCTGGTCGAAAACCAGCTCCGGCGCGGTCCTTGAGTCCGAGCAAGCCACGATGACGGCGAAGGGGTGCTGAGTTTGGGCGACCTCCGCGCGGCGCGCGGCGTTGGGCCTGCCTTTGCTGGCCGGCTGGCTGGTGAAACGCTCATTGCCGGCCTTGAGCTTGGCGAGAGCTTCGTCGGCCCCTACGGCCTTGACGGCATGATCCTCGCCGCTGGCGAGCATGATCCACAGCGCGGAGGCCGCGGCGATGGCCAGGGTGAATTTGGGGGAAAACAGCGTCGAGGCCATGAGTTTCCTTCGCGAAAAAGACAACGGGAATTCGCAGCGCGGAACGGCCGGGATGTTAGCGTGGCGCGATCCGAGGCAAGCCTGAGCGACCCGCTCGCTCCCAGATTTGAGCGTGAGGATCGCGGTTCTCCCTAGACTCGTAGCCGGAACCAAAAACACTTAACTCAGGAGAATGAACCGCCAAGAACGCCAAGAAAATAGCAGATGCACCGCCAACACCACACCCACCCGTTAATCACTCCCAAGACGATGTTCCCCACGTTTCCCCTTGGCATCCTTGGCGGTAAACTCTTTGTTTTTTCGAAGCAGGACGCCAAAGGGCTGTTCCAACCATGGGACTCCCCGCGGACTCCTTACCATGGCGCACCCGTGAAAAAGGCCGTATTCCTATGGCTCGCGCCCGCCGTGCTGCTCGCGGCCATCGTGCCGGAGACATCCCGGGAGGAGGGGGTGCGCGAACTGCTGAAGTCCGTCACGGCCCGGCCGGCGCGGGTGGTGCGCGTGCTGGAGGGCGGGCGCTTCGAGGCCGAGGTGGGCGACCACCGCGAGGAGGTGGTGCTGGCCGGCATCGTCTGTCCGCCCATCCTGAAAGGGCTGCGCGCCGAGCGCATGGCCCGGGAACAGGGACTCGACATCCCCCAGTTGATCTTCAAGGGCACGTTGAGCCGCCGCTTCCTCGAAGGGCTGCTGCCTCCGGGCTGCGCGGTCCACCTTGAGGCCGACGAGCGCGAGCGCGACGAGTTCGGGCGCCTGCGCGCCTATGTTTACGCCGGCAACGCCATGGCGAACGAAAGCATGCTGTTGGAAGGATACGCCGTGATGGAGCGGCCTGCTCCACCCGTCCGCCACCGGGAGCGTTTCGAGAAGGCCGAAGCCCAGGCGCGCGCGGCGCGCGCCGGCTTGCATTCCCTGAAGCCGTGAACCCAAAAACGGCAGTTGAACGCCCAAACATCGTTTTTCACTTTTCACACCCAAAATCACCGTGGTGAAGCTGTTGACTTCCGAAGATAACTCGCCTAACATGTGACTACCTGCAGGTGGGGTCAGGGCATGTTTAAGTTTGGGATGCCTTTCGGTGGGAATAGGTTCAAATTTGTCCGGGCCCGGGGCACTGGGCCTGCTGCTGGTCCTGAGCTTGGCGTGTGGTGGTAGTGGAGGGGAAGGCTGGCAGACAAAGCTCCATGTTGCCCCATCAACCACTCCAAGCTCTCTGGCTACTACCCAACAAACCCCGGCGGCACCTCCTTCCGCCACCGATCAGCTTGTCGAGGTCTCAGGCCAAGTGGCCTTTGAGCAAGGGCTCTCCAAGGCTGGGGCGGAGCGCGCTGCCGCTGGAAAGGGCAAGATCGTGCTCAGGAATATCGGCACCGGCGAGGAAGTGAACGGCGAACTGGAGGCGGATGGATCCTTCCGCGCCAGGGTCAAGAAGGGGAGCTATAAGATTTCCGCCCTGTCCCCGCAGGGGGAGGTTCTGACGCTCCTACTTCCTGGGGTGGCGGCTAACATTAAACAGGCGCAGGTGAACACGCACAGCACGGCGGTGGCCGCTTTCGTGGAGTCTCAGGCTGGCGGTTCCGCCCTTTCCTCTCTGACTTTGCAGGCTCTCAAGGCCAATATCGAGGAGGCGAGCCAGGATCTTGCCGATGCCGTCAACCTGCTTGGCTCGGGGGATGCAGATAGCGGCAAGCGCGAGCGCGCCCTGGGGCTTCTGGCCTTGGAGCGGCAGGTCAAAGAACTGAACCGACAGGGCAAGGGGGCGGGCCTGCTGGTGGCCATGGGGGTTAAGGAACTGGAGTCCCAGAAAATTGAGGTCGTCAAAGAGATTTTGGAGAAAACCGGCAAGCCCGTGGTGGTGCCGACTCCTTACGGGGACCTCAAACTCTCCGCCGTGGCTGAGGCGGTGACTCAGGCGGCGCTTTTTTTTCAGCGGCACGACGATGACGACGACAATCACGGCCCGCGCCCGCCGACGCCGCCTCCGGCACCCCTGCCTCCCCTGACTGGCTTGGCTCCTAAGATTCTCAAAGAACGTGCCGCTGCGGCCTTGGAGCAAGCTCAAGACGGCAGCAGCGAAAAATTCGCCAAGCAGGCCGCCCGCGCCATCCGCGAAAGCCTGCAACAGGACGGGGAAAGTCTGTTTTTGGACGACAGCCGCATTCTTCCGCCCCCCAAGGGGGAGCGCGTCTTTGAGCGGGAAATGCAAGCCGCAGCCTTTTTGCTGGCGGGTTCCAAGCTCAAGAAAACCCCCGTTGCCTTGAAGGCCCTCTTCGAGCAATCCCTGGCCGCCTTGGTCGAGGCGGACCGCAAAATTGCCCAGCTTTCCCTGGAGGTGGCCCGCCTGAGCATCGCGGAAGATGTGGGGGAAGGGGAAAAATCCCTGGCCCGTGCGGAGAAAGCCTTCGCCGCTGCCCTGCGGGAAAGCTCCCCGCGCAAGGCCATCGAGCTTTTCGAGGTGGCCTGGAAAGAGTCTCAAGAGGTGGTGAAGGACCGCAAGCTCGCCGTCGTCTCTTTTACAGACGCGCCGGATCCCTTCGCGCCGCCGTTGGGATCCAGCCGCCTTGACGTCACTTTCCGCGTGGACCAGGACACCCCCAAGAAAGGCGAGAAATTTTTCGTGGAACTGGTGCAACTGATCCTGGTGGGCGGAGAAAACGTGCGGGAACTACGGGCGGAGGTCGAGCTTCCTAGCGGCAAGCGCAAGCCCTTCTCCATTTCCCTGCACACCAACTGGGACGGCAAGAACGCCCAGGGCCAACCTGTGGCGGACGGCAAGGTGAGCTACCTGACTTTCGGGCGTTTGCTGGAACAGGTCAAGAACAAACGCAAGGTCCGCAGCACCTCGTTCCCTGTGGTAGGTGAGATCCTGCTCGACGGCACCGCCCCGACGCTTTCAGCCTCCCGCAATCCCCCGGCCAACGCCCAAGGGTGGAACAATACCGCGGTGACGGTGATCTTTGCGGCCACGGACGCAGGCTCAGGAGTCGCCGCTGTTTTTTCCCCCGCGCAGGTCACCCAGGAGGGCCGGAATATCGCGGTGATCGGCTACGCCACGGACGCAGCCGGCAATGTGGGCTCCCGGACGGTTCTGGTCAACCTCGACCTCAGCAACCCCGACGTGGCCTTTGCTCCCCCTTCAGGCTTCCCCATGCCAATGCCCGGCCCAAGGATCGTGGCAACTTCATCCCCCGCCTTTGCGGGAACCTGGACCGACGCCCTGAGCGGGATAGATGTCGCAGCGGGAATCGCCAAGCTCAACGAAGCCGCTATCGCCGGGCTTTCCGGCACCACCACAGC
>JAHFOS010000046.1:9157-28498 GCA_023261545.1 bacterium | reverse complement strand
AGGCGTTCCGAATAAGAACCAAAACCAATCCGGTGCCTCATCACCAGAAGTCTGAGCAAGACTTTTATTTTCTTAAGCACACTCTAGAAACTATTTTCAGCCCCTTGCCACCCTCCTGCTTCCATTTAAAAGCCATCCCTTTGCGAGGACAGCGCGAGCAGATTTCAATATTACGCCGTCCAGTCTTAGTGTGGATATTCCGCATTGCAGCAGCCTTGTTGCCATTCCAAACTTCCTTCAAACTTGTCCCGTTCATGTCAAACTTCCCGTGCGGGCTCCGAGTGCTCGAGACGGCGTATTCGCAACAAGGCATCATCGTTCCATCCCAATTGATGGACATCGCGCTCCATAGCCAATTGCAGGCCAGGTCCACCGGGAGCGGCTCATTGGTCTGGGGCTTTTCACTGCTTTCCATACCCTTGGGATTCCCGGGACGAACATTAAACTTGACACCCAATTCATCCGCAAATGCGCGGAATTTATCGAGCTCGTGCTGGTTGTGCTGATAGAGGATATAGTCGATCAATACCAGCGCGCCGTATTTCCCAGTCTTGTTGACCTCTACAAGATCTCGGATATTCTTCTTGATAGACTCGACATTGCCGCGTCGGTGCTGGATATGATGCACCTCCTGGGTGAATCCACTGACGTGGACCTTGATGAAATCCAGACCGGCCTCGAGCAAGGATTGGCTACGGCTCTTCGTAAGCAGGATGCCGTTGCTGGCAATCATCGTGGCGACGTTGCGTTGCGTCGAATAACGTATCGCATCTTCTAGCTTGTGAAAGATCAGTGGCTCTCCATTGATGTACGGGATAGACATCAGAAGCGAGGATTTTACCTCATCAATGATCTTATAATATAGTTCAAGGGGCATCTTTCCCTTGCTAATCACACCATCGGGTGTCTCCGGATTCTGATCGTAAATTTTTCCTTTGGCATCGCGGCAGAAGACACAGGCCTCGTTGCACTCATTCCAGAGTTCAAAATTCATCACATAAGGCGTGGCCGCTGATTTTTTCAGTCGCAGGAAATAAGCCAAATAACAATAGGCGGCATTGGCCACCTTGCGCAAGGTTATCTTCCGCTTGCGGATCAAGGTCATGATGATCTGGATGCGCAGCCAAAAGTACCGATTCTTGATCATTGGGGATGTCGTCAGGAGTAGCGGGGTATTATTGTACAGATCGGGCCCCCGGCAAAAGAGAACGGGCCTGCCTCTGTAAAGATAGTTGGCATTTTCAAGCTTTTGTATGGGACGATTGAGACACAATCGGAATTCTGCTGCGTTTTCTCTCTCATGTCGTGGAAAATCTGTGGTAACCCCTGAACGGCATGCCTCAAAAGTCGCTCGACAACGGCAACCCTGCCGCGATCCACCAAAGCGGCGAAATCTGGACGGTTTTTCAGAGTCTGATCGAGATCAATCAACGGCGGCGCGGGTTCCAGGCAGAACGCCTGGGCGCTTATTTTCCCCCGGAAGGTACGGGGCGATTTCCCGCCGCGGCCATGATCCCATTGGGCAGGCACAGGACGCTGCGCGCGATGCGCGCGGCGTGGCGGTTGTCGGCACAGAGGTACTGGCGGTAGGGCTTCATGCGGCTGATGCGGCTCCACACCGGGCGGGCCATGATCTTGCGGCGCGCGAGTTCCGCGATGAGTTTCGGCAAGGGGGTGCCCGTGAGCCGCGCTATCAGGAACCAGTGGTTGGGTTGGCCTTGCGGCGGTCCGAGCACCGCCATGGCCACACCCGCTAATTTTTCTTTGAGGAAAGCATGCTGCGCGGCCTTGCGCTCCAGGAAACCGCCGAGTTGTTCGAGCTGCGCCAAGGCCAGGGCGGCGTTCAGGTTGGGCATGCGGTAGTTGTAGCCCACCGCGTCGTGGTCGTAGCGCCAGGGGTGGGGCTTCTTGGCCGTGGTGGAGAGGTGCAGGCAGCGGCGGTAGAGGCGCTCCTCGTCGGTGATCACGGCGCCCCCGCCCCCGGAGGTCACGATTTTGTTGCCGTTGAAACTGTAAACTCCAGCGCGGCCAAAGGTACCGCACATGCGGCCGTCGAGCGTGCTACCCAAACTTTCGGCGGCATCCTCCACGATGGGGATCCCCGCCGCGCGGCACGGCTCCTGGAGCTGGGCCATGCGCGCCGGGAAACCGACATTGTGCATAACGATACAAGCGGCGATGCGCTTTCCCGTCTTGCGGTTCCAGCATTCCTTGCCCTTGCGTTGGGCATGGGTTTTCAGAAAAACCTCCAGAGCGTCCGGCGACAAACTCAGGGTATCCTCGTCCACGTCCAAGAAGACGGGATCGGCCCCGCAATAGACGATGGCGGCGGCCGTAGCCACGAAGGAGAGGTCGGGGCACAGCACTTCGTCGCCAGGCCGCACCCCACAACACAGCAGCGCCAGGTGCAGCCCCGCCGTGCCGCAGGAGAGCGGCACGGCGAAGCGCGCGCCGCTCAAGGCGGCAAGTTTCTTTTGCAACTCCTCGACGTAAGGCCCGGCCGAGGAAACCCAGCCGCTCTTGATGCAGGTGGCGGCGTATTCCTGCTCGCGCCCGCCGAAACACGGCTGGTGCAGCGGGATGAAGCCGTCCGTGCAGTAAAGCTCGCGGTAGGCGGCCTCGATGCGGGTAGCGGTATCCTGAAGCAGGGCCTCACTCATGACGCGGGATTTTGCGTTCCGCATGGGTTTTTCACCCGATCGGGTCAGCGCCGGCGGTATCGGGAGCGCACACGAAACAACCGTCCCATGAACGGGGGTCAGACCGTATAGACATGCGGCCGGTAGCGGCTGAGGTTTTCCTTCATCCAGGCGATGGTCCGCTTCAACCCTTCCTCAAGGCTGACGGCCGGCTTCCAGTGCAGCAATGTTGTCGCCCGCTCAGGATTCGCGAGCAGGCGCTCGACCTCGCTTTTCTCGGGACGCCAGCGTTGCTTTTCGCTGACGACTTTGATGGGCTTGCCCAGAAGCCGTGCGATGATTTGCGCCAGGTCGCCGATGCTGGTCTCAAGGCCCGAGCCGAGGTTAATAGTCGTTCCCAGAGCCGCTGGCGCCACCGCCGCGGCGAGGAAACCGGCAACGGTGTCGGAGACATAGTTCAGATCGCGGGTGGGACTCAGGCTGCCGAGCAGCACTTTCTTTCCCGCCAGGCCCTGTGTGATGATGGTGGGGATCACCGCTCGCGCCGATTGGCGCGGGCCGAAGGTGTTGAACGGGCGCACGGTGACCACCGGCACGCCGTAAGAGCGGTGGAAGGCCTCTACCATCTTGTCCGCCGCTATCTTGCTGGCGGAGTACGGCGACTGGCCCTGGAGGGGATGCTCCTCGTCCATGGGCACGTAGCGTGCCGTGCCGTACACCTCGCTGGTCGAGGTGTGCACCACGCGCCGCACGCCGAATTCGCGGGCTGCCTGCAACACGTTGAGCGTGCCTTCGACGTTGGTGCGCACATAGGAAAGCGGCGCCTGGTAGGAGTAGGGAATAGCGATCAGCGCCGCCAGGTGGAACACGACCTCTGCGCCCTTCATCGCCTGGCGCACGCTGTCCCGGTCGGCGATGTCGCCCGCAAACACATTGATTTTGTCGCGCAGCGGCGAAATATCGAGCCAGCCCGCGCTCCCCAGCGCGTTGTAGTGGACCATGGCCCGTGCCCGCGCGCCGTGCTTTGCCAGTTGTTCGGTCAAATGGCTGCCGATAAACCCGCCCGCGCCCGTGATGAGGACCGATTTTCCTTTCCAAGGGTTGGCCATGGCTACCTCGCCGCTCTGTTTCTCGCGCCGGGATTCCGCACGATAATCGGGCCGTCGTCACCCGCCGCGCTTGCGGCGGAAGCGAACGACTTTCCCGCGCGGCTCATCGCAAAACCCGTGCTGGAACGCCCACGACCGTCACCTTTTCGGGCACATCGCGCACGACCACCGCGCCCGCGCCAACCACCGCGTCGCGCCCGATGCGCAGGCCCTGGCGCACCACCGCGCCGATGCCGATATGCGCGCCGGCCTCCACGCGGACTTCACCGGCCAGGAGTGCCCCCGTGGCGACATGCGCGTGGTCGCCAACCACGGCGTGATGCTCGATAATCGCGCCGGTGTTCACCAGCACGTTTTCTCCCAATTGTACTTGCGTCTGGACCACCGCTCGCGCCATCAGCGCCGCGCCCGCGCCGAGCGCCGCCGAGGCCGCCACGACGGCCTGGGGATGGACCACCCGGAGCAGCTCGAAACCGGCCAGCTTGGCCGCCGCGCAAAGCTGCTGTCGCGCGCGCGTCGGACCCACGCTCCCGACGCCGATGAAGCAACGGTCAATGCCTTCCGCGCGCCAGCGCGCCAATTGGTCGTCCCCGCCCAAGATCGGCACGTCGCCGAGGCGCGTCCCGTGCAGCGCCGGGTTGGAGTCCAGCAGGCCCACCACCTCGTAGGCGCCGCTTTGCTGGAGTATCTCCAAAATAACCTGCGCATGACCACCCGCGCCAAGCCCGATGATACGTTTCATAGCGGTGTGTCGCGATACAGCTTCAAGGTAAGCCTTCAGAATAGGATGCCGGCGTCCCGGTCAAGTTCCCCTGAACTTGCGTTCCAAGCACCGAGGAAGACCCGTTCGGCTCGTGGAGTTGGCTCACCAGCCCTTGAGGCCCTTCTCGCGCAGGATGAGCTCGGCCAGGCGGAAGTCCCAGGCCGTGTCAATGTCCAGGGAGGTCTCTTCATCGGCGATAAAGCCGTGGTGGTTTTCGCCTTTCAGGGTATTGTCGTGCATCAGGGTCTTGTAGCGCGCCGCGTAAACCGAACCCGTGGGACGGTAAACCGCGCGGTGCGCCTGGCGCAGCGTGCTCAGGGAGTACATGGTTTCCTGCCAGGGGACGAGTTGACTCTCCCCTTCGCGGTAGAAACGGTGGAAAGGATGCCAGCGGTCGAGCATCACGGTCTGCGCCGAGTCGGCGTGCTGGTCCTCGATGAGGCGCAGGACGCCCGCGATTTCCGCCACGGAGCGCAAGGGGCTGGTGGGCTGCAACAGCATCACCACGGCGGGCCGCTGGCGTTCATGCGCCTCGACCCAGCGGGTGGCGTGCTGGAGCACGGCGACGATGCTGGCCTCATCGCTGGCGAGTTCGGGGGGACGCAGGAAGGGCGCCTCGCCCCCGCACGCGCGCGCGATATCAGCGATGGCGGCATCGTCGGTGCTGACCAGAACCCGGTCCAGCAAGGGGCAGGCGTGGGCCGAACGAATCGTCCAGCCGATGAGCGGAAGCCCAGCGAGCGGGCGCACATTCTTACCGGGCAGCCCCTTGGATCCGCCGCGCGCGGGTACGACGGCAAGGCAGCGCAGATCAGTGACTTGGCCGGCTATCGGCGAAAAGACGCTCGGATTGTGTAATAATTCAGCCAGGGTTGGTGATCTCGATGATCCGACCGACGTTTTTCTTGAAAAGCTCCAGCTCGCCGATGTCCACGAAGGAATGGCTGTCAACGTGATACAGCCCGACTTTTTTGCGCTGTCGCAGCAACTGGCGAATCAGATCGGTCATGTGGAACAGGCCATCTCCTTTGGGGATGCAAGTCAAGGCGCTCTTCTGGATCACGTAAACGCCGGCGTTCACCGTGTAGTCGAAGGAAGGCTTCTCGCGGATCTCTTTGACGCGCCCTTCCTTAGAGAAGGCGATGACGCCGTAAGGGATCTGGAACTGCTGAAAGGCCCCGACGACGGTGACCAGGTTGCCGTTGTTGAGGTGGTAATCCAGGATGGCTTTATAGTCGGCCTCGACCAGGATGTCGCAGTTGGAGAGCACGAAAGTGTCAGGAAAGCCGGCGGGTAGTAAGCGCAGGCTGCCGGCGGTGCCGAGAAAGGTCTTCTCGCGCAGATAGCGGATGCGGTAGGGCACCTTGGTGTTGTCGAAGTAGGACTTGATCATCTCCGCCTTGTGGTGAACGGAAAGATAGAAATTCTGGAAGCCCCTGCTATTCATCCGATCCATGATGTGCTCGATCACCGGCTTATCGCCGATAGGCATGAGCGGCTTGGGCAGGATCTTGGTGAAAGGCTCAAGGCGTACCCCCATGCCCCCAGCCATGATCACCACGGGGAAACCCGCGAGGGCGGGATTCGGACGGTCGGTCCCAAGCAAACCTTCCCCGAGGATGATATCCACGACCCGCTGGCGCGAATCCACGACGGGCAGCTTTTGGATGATCTTTTCGCGCATCAGCGCCCGAGCGCTGGCGCGGGTCGCCTCGGTGACATACAGGGGGGAGCGATTGCAGCACATGAGCACCGTCCCCTGGATGCCGCCCGTCCTCAGGATAAAACGGCGGATATCCCCGTCCGTGAGCACCCCCAGCAAGTGGTTGCCGGGGCCGATGACCAGCAGCGTCTGCTGGGCGGTGCGATTCATCTGCTTCATGGCGCTCTCGATGGAGACGCGTCCGCTGATACCATGACTGTGCAGGTCCAGGCTCGTGGAGCGGGTGTCGGCGTCGCTGACGGGAGGGGAAGGCGTGAGACCCCGCGCCGCGTCTTCCCGTGCGCCGGCGAGCCGCGAACTCTTTTTGGATTCCGGGGGCGCCACATGCCGCCCGGCCCTTCGCGAGCCCGAACTTCTCTGTGGGCTCATTCCGCTTCGCCCCCTTTCTGCGCGGATTTTGGCCGTGTGGCCAGCCTGTCAAAGCAGCATCCCGCCGCTGGGGTTGTGCTCTTTGAAATTGTCCTGTCAGCATGGGCGTTAAACTCGCAGGTTCCGCACGTCGCTAGAATCCTCATCAGGAAGAACCATGCCTTACAACCTAGACGACAAAACGGTGCTGGTCACCGGCGGCACCGGTTCCTTCGGCCAGAAGTTCGTCGAGACCGTCCTGCGCCGGCACCGGCCGCGCAAGCTCATCATCTTCAGCCGCGACGAGCTCAAGCAATACGAGATGAGCCAAACCTACAATCCCGCGACCTACCCCGCCGTGCGCTACTTCCTGGGCGACGTGCGTGACAGGAACCGGCTGTTCCGCGCCTTCGATGGGGTGGACGTGGTGATCCACGCCGCCGCCCTGAAGCAGGTGCCCGCCGCGGAATACAACCCCGGGGAGGCCATCCAGACCAATATCCTCGGGGCCGCGAACATCATTGACGCGGCCATCGAGAAGAAGGTGGAGAAAGTGATGGCGCTCAGCACCGACAAGGCCGTGAACCCCGTGAACCTCTACGGCGCGACCAAGCTGTGCTCCGACAAGCTCTTCGTCGCCGCCAACAACTACGCGGGTTCCCATCCCACGCGCTTCAGCCTGGTGCGCTACGGCAACGTCATCGGCAGCCGCGGCAGCGTCGTGCCCTTCTTTCAGCAACGGCGCAAGACGGGCGTCCTGCCCATCACCGATGAGCGCATGACGCGCTTCTTCATCACCCTGGATCAGGCCGTGGCCCTGGTGCTGCGCGGACTCGACATCATGGTGGGCCGCGAGATCTTCGTCCCCAAAATCCCCAGCATGGGCCTGCTCGACCTCGCGCGCGCCATCGCCCCCGACTGCCGCCACGAAATAGTCGGCATCCGACCCGGCGAAAAAATGCACGAGGTGCTGCTCACCGAGGACGACGCGCGCCACACCTTCGAGTATCCCGATTACTTCAAAATCGTCCCCGAGGACGGCTTCGCCGCCGAAAAAGCCGCCGCCATCGCCCAGGGCGGGAAACCCTGCCCCGAGGGCTTCGCCTTCACCAGCGACCGCAACCCCGACCGCCTCAGCGCCGAGGCGCTGCGCAAGCTGCTCACGGGCGGCTGAATCAGGTTTCGATTCCTTCAGGGTGACGGGCCAGCCAGGTGAGGAACCCGCGGATGGCGGCTTCGTCCAGCCCCACCTGCAAGGCGGTGCCGGGGTTGAGGATCAGCACCGGACTTCCGCCCGCCGCGGCGCGTTGCGCCAGGAACTCCAGGAGTTTGAGGCCCGAGATGCGGCCCCAGGTGTAGCTCGCGGGTTCCAGGGCTGTGCTGGTGCGTCCTAGTTCCGCCGATTCGAAACAGGCATAGTAGCCGCGGCCGTCCTGCTCGCCCAGGCGCAGCGGGTGGTCCTCGCCATCGGCGGGGACCAGAACGCCCTCGTTGCGGGCGAAGCGCAGCAGCCGCTCGAGGTCGCGGCGACTCGCCTGTTCCGGCGTCATCAGCGCAGTTTGATGGTGAGCAGTCCCAGGCTCATGGCTACGCCTGAAAGAATCCACAGGCGCACCACGATTTTGGGCTCGCTCCAGCCGCGGTATTTCAGATCTTCATGGAAAGGCGCGCGGAAGAAGATGCGCCGGCCCAGCCATTGGATGCCGATCCAGTCCTGGATGATCACCGACACCACTTCGAGCAGGAACAGGAAGCCGAAGGCGGGAAAGAGCAGCTCTTGCTTGAGCACCACGAAGATGGAGGCCATGAGTCCGCCGAGATACATGGAGCCGCAGTCGCCCATGAAGACCTGGGCCGGATAGGTGTTGTACCACAGGAAGCCCAGCAGCGCGCCCATGAGCGCGCTGCAAAGAACCACCAGCTCGGAACAGGCGATGCCGGCATGCCCGCCGGGTCCGAAATCGAAGAACAGGAAGTGCTGCGCCCAGGCTTTGTGGCCCATGATATAGGCGAAAATACCGAGCCCGAGGAAGGTCATGAAGGAGGGCGCGGTGGCGAGCCCGTCCATGCCGTCGCTGAAGTTCACGGCGTTGGTGATGAAGATGACGGCGAAGACGATGAAGGGGATCTGGAGCCAGCCGATGTGGAAAGGCTGCTTCAGCAGCGGGATATGCAGGGTGCCGCGCAGCAGCTCGGGATGCGGACTCATGGGGGAGCAGAGATAGACGCCCAGGGCCAGGCCGAAAAACCCCTGCCCCAGGTATTTGGTCGCCCGCGACAGACCGGCGTCATGGTCCTTGCCGCGGATCTTGCTGAGGTCGTCCTGGAACCCCAGCCAAAAAAACCATACGGAAGCGGCCAGCGCCACGGCCACAAAGGGATCCGTGAGATCGCACCAGGCCAGCACGGAGAGCGTGGCCCCCGCGAAGATGAGGATGCCGCCCATCACGGGCACCCCCTCCTTGCCGCTGCCGTCTCCCATATAGGAGCGCTGGCGGTTCACCCACCCCAGGCGCAGGAAGACGCGCAGCGCGCCGGGAAAGCCGATGCCCACGATGAGCAGGGCGGTCAGGAAAGCGAACCCCGCCCGCGTGCTGACGTAGCGGTGAAAAAGCCGCAGCCAGGTGGCGGAGTCGGGATCGAGAAACGCGGCGAGGTGGTGGATCATCCTAGCTCGCGGGACCGATCAGAATAAAGTAAGCGTTGAGCCCTTTTGGTGCCACGTCAAACCCCTCGAGCCGTTCGCCCTGAGCCTGTCGAAGGGCGGACGGCACCGACGGCCCGGCCCATTCATGCTTCGACAAGCTCAGCACGAACGGGCCTGGCTGGCCGACACAGGGATGCAAAGGCCCAAATCAGGGGGTGAAGGCTTACAGAAAAAATAACGGCCTACTAAGCCCGCTGCTCGATGACCTGGCGCAGCGCGCGCAGGCGATCTTGAAGCAGGAAAACCGGGCGGAAGCCATCGCCGTAGGGCTGGAGCAATTTGGCCAGCCGGGCGGCCGCCTCGTGCTGGATGCGGCCCATCTCCAGGCAGCGCGCCAGGCAGTTCACGAAGGCCTCGCGCACCTTCCAGATGCTGTGGCCCACCATGCGCGGCGCCAGTTCTTCGAGGGCGCCGTTCTCGACCAGGTGCGGCAGAGTCTGGAGGGCGTTCGTCAGCACCTCGAAATTGCGCTCGCGGCGCAGTACGGCGAGCAGCCGTGCCACACCAGCGGGATCCGGACGGAAGTTTTCGCGTTCGATCTGCGCCTTGAGCGTCAACCAGGCCTGGCTGCGCACCTCGAAGTAGGAATCCGTCACGCCTTCCAGCAACAGGATCTCCAGGCATGCGCGGGGGACGGCCTGGTTCTCCAGGCCCTTCCAGGCGTTGCGGCGGATGAAACCCACCTGGCGGCGCGGCTCGCCCAGGAGGCGCTTCAGCCAGGGGCCGCGCCGGCGATCCTCCAGCACGGCGACGAGCTGCGCGGCGTTCTCGGGCGCGCGCGCGCGCGCCAGGGCTTTGACGGCCTCATTGCGCACTTTCCAACAGCTGTGTTCCAACCCTTCCTGAACGTTTTTTGACATGACCGACTCCTAGAATAGAGGACCTTGACGCACCTCAAGGCGCACGGCGCCAAGCTCCAGCGGCCGGTCGGCCGGCAGGGCCTGGGCGATGCGGGCGAGCACCCCGAGGGAAGCGAGACTGAAAAGCGTGTTCGAGCCGCCATAGCTGATGAGTGGCAACGCGATGCCCTTGTTGGGGAACAGGTTCGTCACCACCGCCATATTGATGATGGCCTGGCCGGCGAACAGACAGGTGAGCCCGAAGCTGGCGGTAAGGCTGAACAGGTCGGGAGCGAGTCGGCAGATACGCACGGCGTTCCAGACGATGAAGCCGTAGAGGAAGATGGCCAGGCTGCAGCCGATAAGCCCCAGGTCCTCGCCGATGATGGCGAAGATGAAATCGTTGTGCGCCTCGGGCAGGTAGAACATCTTTTGCAAGCCCTGGCCCGGACCCTTGCCGAGCGGACCTCCGGAGCCCAGGGCGATGAGCGCCTGTTGCACCTGGTAGCCCTTGCCCCCCACGTCCCCGGAAGGGTCGAGGAAGGCGTTGATGCGGTCCTTGAAGTGCGTGAAGCGCAGCAGGAGGAAGACCACCGGCGGCAGCAGGCACAGCAGCGGGATCAACAGATGGGCGAGGCGCACCCCCGCCACGAAGGCCATGCCGCAGAGCACGAAGAACAGCAGGGCGGCGTTGCCGAGATCGGGCTCGCGGGCGATGAGCAGCGTGGGCAGCAGCATCAGGGCCAGCACCGGCAGCACGCCGCGCGGGATGCTGTGGAGCAGGTGGCGGCGTTCTTCAAGGAAGCGCGCGAACCACAGCACGTAAGCAATCTTGGCGAATTCCGAGGGCTGGAAGCTCAGGAATCCGAAGCGGAACCAGCGCCGCGCGCCATTGATTTCCTGGCCCAGCAGCAGCACGCCCAGCAGCAGCAGCAGGCCGAAAAGGGCCAGGGCCGGGGCGGCGCGGCGCACCCAGGGCAGCGGCAGCAGCATGGTGATGGCGGCAAAGGCGGTGAGGCCGATGAGATCCCAACTGAGCTGTTTCGCCGCATGGAACGAGGAGGCGTCCTTGAGGTTGCGGCTCACGGCGGTGGCGTCGAGGACCATGAAGAAACCGAAGGCCAGCAGTACGATGGCGAGGGCGGCGATGTTCTCGCCGATGAGCACTCCCAGGGGTTTGCGCAGCGCCGGTCCCATCATCCCGCCTTGAGGAGCTCCAGCACCTCCTCCATGTGCATGCTGCGACTGCCCTTGAGGAGGATGATGTCGCGTGGCCGGCTGTGGCGGCGCAGGAATTCCGCCATTTCGGCGGCGTTGTGGCAAGTGAGGCTCGAACGCCCGCCCCCGCGCTCGAACCCTTCGAGCAGGAATTGCGCCTGATCGCCGCGCGCCAGCAGCACATCCACTCCCGAACGCGCCAGGGCCTCTCCGACGCGCCGGTGCAGCGCACGCGAACGCGACCCCAGTTCCTTCATGTCGCCGAGCGCCGCGAAGACCCTGCCGCCGCCCTTGAGGCGCAACGCCGTGTCCGCGGCGGCCATGACCGAGGCGGGGCTGGCGTTGTAGCAGTCGTCCAGGATACTGCGGCGCCGCCAGGGAATGAGCCGCAGGCGGTGATCGGCGGGTTTGAAGAGCCGCAGGCGGCGCGCGATGCGCGCGAGCGGAACCCCGAAAGTATAAGCCACCGCTACTGCCGCCTGGGCGTTAAGGAGGTTGTGTTGCCCGGGGGAAGGCAAGTGGAACTCCTGGCCCATGAAACTCCACGCCACGCCCATCCCGCGCCACAGCACGGCCTCCGGCGCCACTTCCTCGCCAGCGAGTCCGTAGTGCAGGACCTCGCGGTCCGCGATCGCCCGGCGCACCGCTTCGTGGCGGCGCACGCTTGCGGGCAGGAAGCACAGCCCGGAAGCCTCCAGGCCGGCGAACAGCGAGGCCTTTTCCAGCGCCACGGCGTGCAGGCTGCCAAAGCCCGCGAGATGCGACTCGCCGATGGCGGTGATGACCCCGGCGTGCGGGCGCGCCAATTCCACCAGGCGCGCGATTTCGCCGGGGCCGCTGGTGCCCATTTCGAGCACCGCAAAGCGCGCGCCCGCGCGCAAGTTGGCCAGCGTGAGCGGCAACCCCAGGTGGTTGTTGAAATTGCCGGGGGAACGGTGGACCGCTGGCGGGCCGCCCAGCGCCAAGGCGATCAGCTCTTTCACCGTCGTTTTGCCGGTGCTGCCCGTGACCGCGATGAAAACAGCGGGGCTCAAGCGGCGCACCGCGGCGGCGAGAAAGCGCAAGAAAGCCTCGGGCTCGGGAACGGCCAGCACATTTGGAGCCGCGGGATGCGGAACGCGCGCATCGGCAATGGCGAGTCGCGCTCCGCGCTGGAGCGCGGCCGCGATGTGCGCATTGCCGTGGGTGTGCTGGCCGGGAAGCGCCAGGAACGCCCCGCCGGCGGCGACCTTGCGGCTGTCCATGACCAGTTCGCCGAGTTCGCCCGCGTAAAGCCGCTGCGCCAGGGCTTGCGCCAAGTGCCGGAGATCAGTGAGTTCGGGCATAGTCTTTCAGGATCTCCTCTTCGCGGAAGCGCAGTCGCTCGCGGCCCACGATCTGGTAGTTCTCGTGCCCCTTGCCCGCCAGCAGCAACACGTCGCCCGCCGCTTGATCCTGGAGCGCCGCGTGGATGGCTTCGAGCCTGCCCGGAACCTCGCGCACGTTGGCTCCGGCGGGGAAGCCCGCGCGGACTTCGGCGCGGATGGCCGCGGCATCCTCCCCGCGCGGGTTGTCGTCGCTGAGCAGCACCTCGGCGGCGAGTTCAGCGGCGACGCGCCCCATGAGGGGCCGCTTGCCGCGGTCGCGCTCGCCACCGCAGCCGAACAGCACGCGCAGGCGCCGGCCCGGCAGATGCTCGCGCAGGGCCCGCAACACCTTTTCCAAGCCGTCCGGGGTATGCGCGTAGTCAATGTACACCTGGCCGGGCAGCGACAGATCCACGCGCTGCAAACGCCCGCGCGGGGGGCGCAGCCGGGAGAGCGCGGGGACGATTTCGGCCCAGGCGAGCCCCAGGCCGATGGCCAGGGTCATGGCGCAGAGCGCGTTCTCCACGTTGTAGCGGCCGTAGAGCGAAAGCTGCGCGTCCACAACCTGGTTATCTCCCATCCCCAAGCGCGCGCGAAAGCCTTTTTCGCCCGGAACCAGCCCCTCCGCCCACAGGCCCGCGCGCGCGCGCGTGAGGCCGTAGGACAGGACCGGATGGCCCTTTGCGTCGAGGCTGGCCAGCACCTTGCAGCCGCGATGGACGCCGATGGGCCCGTCCACGAGGTCCACCAGCCGGAACTTTGCTTTTGCATAATCTTCAAGCGTGCCGTGATAGTCCAGGTGATCGCGCGTGATGGGCAGGAAGGCGCCGGCGGCGAAGCGCAGCCCTTCGAGGCGGTCCTGCTCAAGGGCGTGCGAGGAGGCTTCCATGACCAGCACGCGCACTCCGCGATCCCGCGCCTCGGTGATGATGGCGTGGAGATCGAGCGGGAAGGGCGTGGTGTTGGGGCTGAGCAGCGTGAAGCCCTCGCCTTGCAGCCCCAGCGTCCCCAGGGCCGCGGCGTTCCAGTCCGGCCGCGCGGCGGCGAGGATCTGGCGCGTGAATTCCACCACCGTGCTCTTGCCGTTGGTGCCGGTGACGGCGGCGTAGCGCAAGCTCCCCAGCGTGTCGCGGCACAGCAGCGCGGACATGCGGCGCGTCACTTGGGACATGTCGGCGTAAATCAGGAGCGGCCCGCTTTCGCCCGCGAGCTGCGTGTCGGCCAGCACCACCGTACCCGCGGGCAGGCTCACGGCCTCCGGCTTGAAGCGCGCAAACAGCATCCCGGAGCGCAGCAACTCGGGACGATGGGTGAGGCCCGCCACCTGGAGCTCCGCAAATTCCGGTTTCCAGCCTGGCCGGCCTTGAGGCGGAAAGAGGGCCAACAGCTCGGCGAGTTTCATCTCCCCTCCTGGCTAGAGAACGGCATCAGCCGTCTTTGTTCTCGCTCTCCCTTTGGGAGAGGGTTGGGGTGAGGGACCGCCGTGCGCGGCAAAAAAATAGAAGGCCTCATGTCCCCTCCGGTTGCTGCTCGGGAGGCACGCCCAGATAAAGCAAGGCCTGCTCCAGAACGCGGCTCGCCGCCGGAGCGGCCACCACGCCGCCGAAGGAAGCGCCTTGAGGCTCGTCCACGGTGATCATCACCACCAGGCGCGGCCGACTAGCCGGGGCGAAGCCGGAAAAAAGCGCCACGTTTTTCTTCTTGCTGTACTGCCCGCCATCAATTTTTTCGGTGGTGCCGGTTTTCCCGGCGATGGTGTAAAGCTGCGAGCGAGCGCGCGTGGCCGTGCCACTCTCCACCACCTTCACCAGCGCCTGGCGCACCTGATCGCAGGTCTTCTTGGAAAAAATGCGGCGGTAACACAGCGCTTCGCTGTCATAGGCGGGCTGGCCCGAAGACAGGGTGATGCTTTTCACGAGGTAGGGCTGCAGCAGGTAGCCGCCGTTGGCCAGCGCGGCATAAGCCGTCGCCATCTGCACCATGTTGACCGCGATTTCGTGCCCCATGGGGATGGAAGTGGTGGAGAACGAAGACCAATCCTTGAGCGGGCGGAGCGTGCCCGTTGTCTCCCCGGGCACGGGCAGGTAGGTGCGCTGCCCGAAACCGAGGTTGGTGAGCAGGGAGTGGAGCGAGCGGTTGCCGAGGCGCAGGCCGAGTTGCGCCGCGCCGATGTTGCTGCTCTTGGCGATGACGTCTTCGAGGGAGACGACGCCGCAGGGATGGACGTCGTGGATGATGCGCCCGCCAAACCGTTTGGCCCCATTGCCGCAGTCGAGCCGCTCCTCCGGCCGCCCCAGCCCGGCCTCCAGCACCGCCCCGTAGACGAAGGGCTTCATGGTGCTTCCGGGCTCGAAGGCTTCGGCCAGCATCAGCGGCTGCAGGCCCTTCATTCCCTGGGCGATGGGATCGCCAGGCTGGTGAGCGGGCAGGGTGGCGAGGGCCAGGATCTCGCCGCTCAGAGGGTCCATGACGATACCTGAAGCGTGGTTGGGGCGGTACTCCTGCATCAGGCGCGACAGCTCTTCGCAGAGCATGGTCTGGATGCTGCGGTCGAGGGTGAGCCGCAGGTCGCGGCCGCGCTCGGGAAGTATTTCAGACACGGGGCGCAGCGACACCTGGTGGCTGAAGGCGTCGCGCAGCACCACTTTCTCTCCGGGCACGGAACGCAGTTGGCGGTCGAGATAGAGCTCGATGCCCGCGAGGCCGTCCTGATCGAGTCCCACCACTCCTAGCACCGGCGAGAGCATCGCGCCGCAAGTGTAGTGCCGCAGCCACTCTTCCCTGAAGCCGAATCCCGGCATGGCGTAGATGAAAGGCGTGAGTTGCTTTTCGAGGTCCTCCTCGATGTGGCGGCGCAGCCAGACGAAGCGCCGGCCCGGCGCGGTGCATTTCTCGTAAAGTTCCTGGGGTTGCGCGTTCAACAGCTCGGCGAGCGGGCGCAAGAAACGGATCAGGCGCCCGTTGTCCACGAGACCGGGATCCACCCAGAGGCTGCGCGTGAGCCTGGAGACGGCCAGGATGCGCCCGTGGCGGTCGCTGACGGTTCCGCGCGCCTCGCTCAAGGGGATGCGCAGGCGATGCTGCTTCTCGGCAAGCCGCAGGTACTCCTCATGGCGCAGCACTTGGATCTGGAACAGGCGCGCCAGCAAAACGGCGAGCAGCGCGAGCAGGACGTAGAGCAGTCGCGCCCGGCGCTTGTTGGCGTAGCTTGAGCCGATCACGGCCGCGGCCCTTTTCCCGGCTTGCCGCCCACCGCGGCGATGAGCGGCGGCCCGGCCGGCCTGGCGCCGGCGGGCAGGAGCCGCGGGCAGTGCTCCTTCCAATAGCGATAGAGTTCGGCGGGGCTCGCGCCGCGGTTGATTTCTATCTGCAAAGTCTGCTCCTCGTTGAGGAGCGCGCGCCGCTCCTGCTGGCGCTGGCTGGCCTGATAGGCGTAGTGCACCAGGCGGCTGCGCTGCAGCGAGAGGTAGGAGAACATGAAGAGCAGGCCGATGAGCCAGAGCACGTGTTCCCTCATGCCGCCCTCGCGAAGCAGCGGAGCCGCGCGCTGCGCGCGCGCCGGTTGGCCAGGACTTCCTCGCGCCCCGGGCGGACGCACTTGGGCGTGAGGATCTCCCCGAGCTCCCGTTGTCGCCAGTCGCGCAGCGCGTTCTTGACGAGCCGGTCCTCCAGGGAGTGGAAGGCGATGGCGATGAAGCGGCCTCCGGGGGCCATGAGGTCGGGCAGTTCCTTGAGCGCCGCCTCCAGGATTTCGAGCTCGCGATTCACGGCGATGCGCAGCGCCTGAAAGGTGCGCGTGGCCGGGTGCAGCTTGCCGCGGCGCGGCAAAACGCGCTCGATGACAGCGGCGAGTTCGCCGCTGCCGCGCAGCCGTCCCCGCCCGCGCGCCTCGACGATGGCCCGGGCGATGCGCCGGCTGGCGTGTTCCTCGCCATAGTGGTAGATGAGATCGGCGAGCTCCTGCTCGGGGAGGCGCGCGATGAGGTCCGCGGCGCTTTGATCCTCGCCCGGGTCCATGCGCATGTCGAGGGGACCGGGTTTATGGAAACTGAAGCCGCGCTGAGGATCTTCGAGTTGGGGCGTGGAGACGCCGAGATCCATGAGGATCACGTCCGCCGCCGCCAGGCCCTCGGCGCGCAGGAACGCGCCGCTACGATCGAAGGTGTCGCGGCGCACGCGCACGTCCGTCTTGCCCGCGAGTTCGGCGCGCAACTCTTCCGCCGCCGCCACGGCCAGCGGGTCGCGATCCATGAGCAGCATCACGCGCACGTCGAGTTCCGCCAGCAGCCGGCGCGTGTGTCCACCGCGACCGAAGGTGGCGTCGAGCACGGTGAGTCCGCCGCGTGGAAGATCTGACCAGCGCAGCACCTCGTTGACCATGACGGGGACATGGGTGTCTTCTTCCATCAGCCGTCGAGAATGGCGGAGATCTCTCCCCGGAAGCGCTGCGCATTCTCGGAGCCCGGCCCGTAGAGCTCGCGGTAGCGGCCGGCCTCGAAGATTTCGATGCGGCGCGTATTGCCGAGAAAGGTCAGCTCGCCGCCCGGCTTGAAAAGGCGCATGAAGGCCGCGGGAATCACGATGCGTCCATCGCCGTCGCGCTCGATGACCACGGGATGGGAGCTGCGGTTCAGCAGACGATTCAAATCGGGCTGCCCGCGTTCGCGCGCCCGGGCCTCGGTGCGGCGCTGCACATCTTCCCATTCGCCGTGAGGGTAGAGTTCGAGGAAATCTCCGCCGCGATCAAAAAGCAGCAGCGGCAGGGGTTTTTCCAGGGCGAACAGGGCTTCCCGAAGGGCGCTCGGCAAGGTCACCTGGTTCTTGGCATTCAGCTTTGCCGAGTACTCGCCCGTGAAGCTCATCCGGCCCCTTGCAGATCAATCAGTTAAAACTCGTTATTTTATACTACTTTAAGTTATCTGTAAAGCCTTTTCTGTTCGTCCTTGAGGATATGCGCCATATATTGTGGTTATAAATATAAAAACCACAATATATAGGAATTGTTGGAAAAATACGAAACGGCAGACCACCTTGGAGGCGCGGGATCGCTTCATTCTTGCCACCCAGGCTTATAACTCCCGGCCCTTCTCCCATTCCTCATGAGCGCCAGCGAGCTGCGTCAGTCTTTTCTGGACTTTTTTGCCCAGCGCGGGCACACCGTCCTTCCCTCATCCTCACTGGTTCCGGCGGGGGATGCGACCCTGCTTTTCGCCAATGCCGGCATGAACCAGTTCAAGGATGTGTTCACCGGCCAGGTCACGCGCGCCTACCAGCGGGCGGCGACCTCCCAGAAATGCGTGCGCGCCGGCGGCAAGCACAACGACTTGGAGAACGTCGGCCACACGCCGCGCCACCACACCTTCTTCGAGATGCTTGGCAATTTCTCCTTCGGCGACTATTTCAAGGAAGGCGCCATCGCCTATGCCTGGGAATACCTCACGCGCGTGCTGGCCCTGGATTCCGCCCGGCTGTGGATCACCATCCATGAAAGCGACGGCGCGGCCGGTGAGCTCTGGCAGCGCGTGGCCGGCGTGCCGGCGGCGCGCATCGTGCGCCTCGGCGACAAGGACAACTTCTGGGCCATGGGCGAGACCGGCCCTTGCGGTCCCTGCTCGGAAATCCACTTCGATCAAGGCCGCGGCGCGGGTTGCGGCCGGCCGGAGTGCGACCTCACTTGCGGCTGCGGCCGTTTCCTCGAAATCTGGAACCTGGTGTTCATGCAGTACGAGCAGAAGGCCGACGGCACGCGCCACCCTTTGCCGAAACCGAGCATTGATACCGGCATGGGCCTGGAGCGCCTCGCCGCGGTGGTTGGAGGGCTCGGCAGCAATTACGACAGCGATCTCTTCTCCCCGCTCACGCTTCGCGTGGCGGAACTCTGCGGCAAGGCCTACGATACGGGGGCGGGCGGCGCCGGTCACCGCGTGCTCGCCGATCACGCCAAGGCCGCGGCCTTCCTCGTCACCGATGGCGTGCTGCCTTCCAACGAAGGCCGCGGTTATGTGCTCAGGCGCATCATGCGCCGCGCGCTGCGCCACGCCTACCTGCTGGGCCTGCGCCAGCCGCTGCTTTCAGAGCTGCACAGCGTTGTCGCCAGCATCTACGGGCGCGCCTATCCCGAGCTTGCCGCCAAGGGCGAACCGACGCGCGCTATTCTGCGCGAGGAGGAGGAACGTTTCCTCACCACCATCGAGCAGGGCCTGCAACTTTTCGAGAAGCGCAAGGCCGGCTGGAAAAAGGCGGGCGTGGTTCCCGGCCTGGAGGCCTTCACGCTCTACGACACCTACGGCTTTCCCCTGGACCTCACCGAGGTCATGGCCGCCGGGGAGAACCTGCGCGTGGACGGCGCCGGCTTCGAGGCCGCCATGCTCGAACAGCGCGCCAACTCGCGCGCCAGCTCCATGTTCAAGGCCGGCGCGCTGGAGGGCCTGCGCTGGACCGTCCTAGCGGAGGCAAGCCAGACTTTCGCCGGATACAGTGCGCTCGCCTGCAACGCGCGCCTGCTGCGCTGCGCGCGCACCCGCGAAGGACAACTTGCCATCGTTCCAGAAGTCACGGTCTTCTACGCCGAATCCGGCGGCCAGGTGGGCGACGTGGGCACCTTGAGTTACGCCGGACACACCGCGCGCGTGGTGGACACGCAACTCGC
>JAHFOS010000046.1:0-9147 GCA_023261545.1 bacterium | reverse complement strand
GAACCCGGCTTCGACTTCGCGCCACCGGGGCCGGTGGAGGGCCAGCAGCAGGTGGACGGCGAACTGCGCCGGCGCACCGCCGCCAACCACACCTGCACGCACCTGTTGCACAAGGCGCTGCGCGAGGTCCTGGGCGAGCGCGCCGAGCAGCGCGGTTCCTGGGTGGGTCCGACGCACCTGCGCTTCGACTTCCCGCACGGCAAACCGGTGAGCGGCGACGAACTCGCGGCCATCGAGCAGCGGGTGAACGCCTGGATCCGCGCGGACCTGCCCGTGGCCACGCGCCAGACCAGCTTCGAGAAAGCCGCCGCCGAAGGCGTGACCGCGCTCTTCGGCGAGAAATACGGCGACGAAGTGCGCGTGGTGGACATCAAGGATTGCTCCCGGGAGCTCTGCGGCGGCACGCACCTCGCGCGCAGCGGCGAAGCCCTGGCCTTCCTCATCCGCTCCGAGGGCTCCATCGCCTCGGGCGTGCGCCGCATCGAGGCGCTCACCGGCCCCGGCGCCCTGGACCACCTCATGCGCAGCCGCGACCTGCTGCAGCGCGCCGCCGCCGGCCTCCAGGCCCGGCCCGAGGAACTCCCCGAGCGCCTGGAACATTTGCGCGCCGAGCATCTGGCCTTGCAGAAAAAGGCCGAGGCCTTCGCCATGGAAGGCGTACTCGCGCGCCTGGCCGGGCCGCTCGCCGCACCGGCCCAGGCTGGGGATCTGCGCTACGTGGCCGAAATCGTCGCTGGCGCCGAAGCCGCGGCCCTGCGCGCCGCCAGTGAGCGCGTGCGCGCCCAGCACCCCGGCCTCGTCCTGCTGCTGGCCGGCGTGAGCGGCGACAAGGCCGCGCTGGCCGTCACGATTCCCGAAACCATCGCCAAAGCCAAGAACCTGAACGCCGGCAAGCTGGTGAAAGAGCTCGCCGCGCTCACCGGCGGCGGCGGCGGCGGCTCACCCACCTTCGCCCAGGCCGGAGGCGCCGACCCCGCGCGGCTCGAAGACGCCCTCGCCACTTTTAAGAAACTGCTGACCGGACTGCCCGCGCGCTGAATTATCGCGCTGTCCGTGAAAATCACAATATCCAGTACCTGGGAAAAATAGGGCGAAAATCCTAGCTTTGCGGCCTTGCGGCGAGATCGGCGTATAGGCCGGCCACGCGCGCGGCGCAAGCTTCGAGCGTGTAGGCGCTCTCCAGACGCCGACGGCCGGCGGACCCCATGGCGCGGGCGCGGGCGGGATCGGCGGCCAACGCGATCATGGCGCGGGCGAGTTCCTCTGTCGCGCCGGGACTCACGAGCAGCCCGGTCTTGCCGTCCACGACGATCTCGGCGGGACCGGCGGCGCGCGCGGCGATGACCGGCTTGCCGAGGGCCATGGCTTCGAGCAGCACGCGGCCGAAGGGCTCGTCCGGGGCGGGATGTACCAGCACGTCCAGGGCGTCGAGCAGCTCCGGCAGATCCTCGCGTTGGCCGAGGAAAAGCGCGCGATCCCCCAGGCCGAGGCTTGCGGCCAGCGCGTGCAGCTCAGCTTCGAGGCCAGGATGCTCACCGGTAAGGTCGCCGCCGATGATCAGGAAGCGCGCGCCGGGGATTTCCCGGGAGGCACGGGCGGTGGCGCGCAGAAAAAGATCGCAGCGCTTCCAGGGCACCAGGCGCCCGGCGCAGCCCGCGAGGAAGTCGCCGGGAGCGATGCCGAGTTCCTGGCGCACGCGCTCGCGGTGCATCTCGGGGTGGTAGGCCGTAGAGTCGAGGCCGTTCGGAATCAAAACAGCGGAGTCCGGCCGGGCGCCAAGAGCCTGGGCGTGTTGCAGCACGGCCCCAGAAACACAGAAGATACGCGTCGCCCGGGATGCAAGATAACGGCCCATGCGGCCTGACGGGGCCAGGTCACGGTGGTGCCAGATCACAGGGATGCGGGCGAAACGTCCGGCAAGGCCGGCGAAAGCCTGAGCCTGATAGCCGTTGGCATGCACGATATCGGGGCGCAGATCGCGGAGCAAGGCGGTCAGGGCGCGCACCCCGCGCAGCCAGTCGAAAGCTTGGCGAAAAAACTTTGTGCCCCTGACCCGCTTTAGGCGAAAAAGCGGCAGAAACGCCACGCTCGCGCCCGCGGCTTTGAGCCGGTCAGCGAGCGGCCCTGGGCCGGGCAGCGCGGCGTGGATCTCGAAACGCGGTGCCAGCGCGGCGGCGATCTCGGCGAGGCTGCGCTGCGCGCCGCCGAGTTCGGTGCTGCACTCTACGAAAAGCACGCGGCGGGGCGGACCCGCCACGGCGGCACCGTGTTCCTCAGCGCGGCTCTCAGGATCCGTCGCCATCGGTATCTTCGAGCCAGCTTAATGTCGTCGCCATAAGCTCCCGCTTCCAGGCCAGGCTGTAGAAATTATGGTTTGCCCCCGCTAGCGTGTGGAAACGCGCGCCGATACCATTTTCTTTGCAAATTTTCTGGTAGCTTTCCTGAATATGGCCGGCGCCGGGGTCCGCGCCGCCGTGGACGAAGAGCGTAGCGCCGCGAAAAGCATGTAAGCTCTGGGTCAGCGCGCGCTGCTCATCCCGGCGCGCGGCTTCAAGGTTGCGGCCGGCCCCGCCGCTCAAGGCCTGGGCCACCAATTTGCCATGCACCTCACCCTTGAGGATCTTTCTCCAGGTGGCCGGATCGCGCAGCTTGCGAAGATAGGTGGTCAGCACCGTGGCGGCACTGCGCGCGCCTTCCTGTGCACGCGCCCCAGGGCCCACGAGCGGCACGGACCACAGGGCGAGCGCGCGCACGGCGGGGTGCGCCGCGCTTCCCACGGCCACTTCGCCTCCGGAACATAGACCCAGCAGCGCCAGGGAGCGCGCGCCGGAACGTGCCAGCAGAAAGTCCCCCGCCGCGCGGGCGTCTTGTATCATGGTGGTGAGCGAAGCCTTCTCGGCGTCACCTTCGCTCTCGCCGCGGCCGCGGAAATCGAAGCGCAGGGCATGGAAACCGCGGGCGGCCAGCGCGCGCGCCATTTCCACCAGCATACGGTGCGGCCCCAGGCGCGTGCCCGACCAGCCGTGGAGCAGCAGGACGGCCAGCCGGCGCTTCACGCCTGGGGAATCCGGGGGCTGATGCCACACGCCGTGGAGCCGCTCGCCGACACAAAGGAAAGAAACAGGTTCCTCGGTTGTCATGGTTGAGCGATCCATTCCGTTGCGAGGCGCACGAGTTCTCCCGTGTCCACGCGCTCCACCTGGCTCCAGAAAGGCGGCAGGCGCAAAACGGCGGTTTCGATTTTGGCGCCAGAAGCAGCGAGGCGTTGCGTCCAGCCCGTGTTGGCTGCATTCAAGGCCTGGGCGCCCGAGATCTGCACGAGCAGCAGCTTTCCAGGAAAGAAAGCCGGCGAGTTTTGGCGCAAATCGAGCGCGGCAATTTCGCGCGCCAGCGCGGCGGGCACGGCGAAGCCGTCGAGGTCAAAGGGATCCTCGCGCAGGACCTCCTCCATTAGCGTGGCGGCGGAGCCGCCCGCGGTGAGGCCGCGGCGCAGGGCTCGCAGTTGCAGCAGGCTTCTGAGGTAGCTATGGCCTTCCAGCACGGGCTCGAGCAGCACTGCCGCCGGAACATCCAGGGATGCGGTTTCGCTAAAGGCCAGGGCGGCGCCGAAACGCAGGCCGACAAGAGCGGTCGGCGAACTTCCAGTTTCAGCGCGCAGCGCCGCTAGCGCCGCGCGCACATCCGCGCGCCAGGCCGCGAGCGTCACCCCCTCCAAGCCGCCGGGGCTGTCGCCCACGCCCCGGGGATCGAAACGCAGCGCCGCGAACCCGGCGCGGGCCAGGGCGCGGGCCAAATCCACGAGGGTGCGCTGCGCGCCGTTGCGCTCGTCGAAGATGGGCGGGACGATCAGCACCGCGCCGCGCGCACGGGCGGGCCGGTGCAAGAACCCGCACAGCGGGAAGCCCGCGCTCGGAATGGCGAGCGGGCGCTCCCTGATCCCTCCGGCGGCGTGCGCCTCTTCAGGCTCCAAGCCTGCCGCGCACAAAGCCGGCCACGTCGGCGAGGGTACGGAAGCTGCTCAGGCTGAAGTCCGTGCCCTCCAGCGAGATTTGGAATTCGTCTTCAATGCCCACGACGAATTCCAGCAGTTGCACCGAGTCGAGCCCGAAAGCTTCCAGCAACGGCGCGGAGGAACTCATGGCCGCCGGGGCAATCTTGAGGAACAGCCGCTCCACCAGCAGACGCTTCAGTCTTTCCTCGATGTTATCGGGGTCCGCCATCGCGGGAAAGTATGGGCGCGTTAGCCCGGGGTCCAGCTCTCAAGGCAGGATCGGAGGAGCGGGCAACTCTGCGAGCGCACACGGGGGGATATCGCGCCAGCGCGCCGCCGCTTCGGGGGGACCGCCTTCGCTTGAGTACATGGCCCGCCAGCGCTGCTTGAAGAGCAGCCCGTTCTTGACCACGAGGTACGTGTTGGGCAAGCGCGGCGTGCCCGCCGTGGTGGTGCTCTCATGGTGATAGACCTCGGCGCAGGGCTCGTAAACGACGCGCGCGCCGCGGCCGCGCAGCCGGTAACAGAGATCGAAATCCTCGAACTGCACCGGGTTGAAAGCCTCGTCGAAGCCCCCAGCCTCCAGCAGCGCCCGCCTGCGCGCCAGCCAGCAAGCGCTGATCAGCGCCGGCACCTCGCGGCGCGCGGCGAAACGCGGGTCGTCCAAGGACTCGCCACGCCCGAGGAAAACGGGCCGCCCCCCCAGCGTCACCACCACCCCGGCGCATTGGATGGGATGCGGCGCCCAAGGGTAGAGCAGCTTGGGACCGGCCACGGCGGCCCCAGTTTCCTCAAGAGCCCTCAACAGGCGGGCGATCCAGGAGCGTTGCCGCAGCTCGGTATCGTTGTCGAGAAAAGCCACGATCTCCCCACGGCACAGCCCCAACCCCTGGTTGCGCGCCGTGGAGCAACCGGAGTTTCCGGAGTTGAGCTGCAACCGAACCCCGACCCTGGCCCGCACGGCTTGCGCACGGAAGCCCTCCAGCCAGTCCGGCGTGCCGTCGCTGGAGCCGTTGTCCACGACGACGATTTCGAGGGGGCGGTGCGCGCTCAGGAGGAAACTCTCCAGACAGCGGCGCGTGTAAGCCAGCTTGTCGCGCGTGAGCACGACGATGGAGACGAGCGGGTTCAGCGCTGGAACCCCGGTGGCTTTGCGGCGCCTCGCGCCTGTATTTCTTGAATAATAACCAACTTCACGGGATAATATTTGTAAAAAGAAGCCCCACAGCGGCGCCACCCGGATCGAGCGAGCCCACGAGCCAAACGCGCGGTGGGGACGAGCTGGCCGGGACGGCGGTGACAGACTCCGCTAACAGGCGGCCGGAGACCAGAAGCGCGGCGGCGCTGGCCGCCAGCGCGGCCCCGGCTCCGAAGGTCTCGCCCCAGAGCGTCTTCACCCGCGTGATGCGCGGATTCCAGCTTGCGTCCTGGCGCAATGCAGCCAGGGCTTCGTTTTCCTGGGCTTCTAAACCTCCGCCAGCACTGGCGGCGACATACCCGTCCACGGCAGCGAGGGTTATCCCCGCGTCCGCGGCGGCGTGTTCCAAGGCGCGCCGCAAAGCCTCGCTCCCCTCTCCCGAAGCGAAGCCCGCCCCCGCGAGCCGCGCATAAACGCGCGCGCCGCGCTGCGCGGCGTGGCCGGCCTCCTCCAACACCAGCATTCCCGCGCCCTCGCCCGGTGCCGAACTTTTCTCCCCGCTGCCGGCTTCGAAGTGACCGGCGGCCGCGAGCGCTTCAAACAACATTCCTCCACCGGCATCGGCTCCTCCGGCGAGGAAAAGTTCGCAGCGCCCCGAGCGGACCTGATCGAGTCCCTGGGCCAGAGCGTGAGCGCTGGCGTTCCAGCCGGAGGCCGGGACGCCGTGGTAGCCATGCAGGCCGTGCTCCATGGCGATGAGGCTCGCGGGCGCGCTCAGGTAGGCGTGCGGAAAAAGGAAGGGCCGAGCCAGGTTCGCCCCCTTCTGCGCCACATCGCGGAAGAAAAGTTCCATGGTCTGCCAGGCGCCGTAAGCGCTTCCGAACGCCAGTCCCGCGCGTGTGCTCTCTGGGAATTTCGCCGCGAGCCCGGCATCCGCCAGCGCCAACTTGGCACTGGCGAGCGCCAGGGCCGAGCAGCGGTCGAGATAGGGTTTGTCGCTGCCGGTGTGCTGTTCCGCGCTGAAACCGGAGAGCAGGGCCGTCCGGCCCGCTGGCGTGGTCGTGATGCCGCTGCGCCCCTGCTCCAGGGCGGCGAGCAGCGCACCCGCGCCCGTGGCGGCCGCGCACAGGGGGCCGAGTCCCGTGACGAGGACGGCGCGGCAAGCCGTCTTATTCGCGTTTTCCGGGAAATTCACCGGGCAAAACGCCGGAAAAGCACCGCGACGTTATTGCCGCCGATGCCCGACGAGTTCGAGAGCGCCGTCTGAAGCGTGCGGCGGCGCGCCTCGTTGGGGGTGTAGTCGAGATCGCAAGCCGGGTCCGGTTCGCCATAGTTGAGGGTGGGCGGCACCAGGCCCTCTTCCAGGGTCAGGATGGCCGCGATGGCTTCGATGGCCCCCGCCGCGCCCATGGTATGGCCGGTGGCGGCCTTGATGGAGCAGATGGCAATGTCCCGGGCGTGCGCTCCGAAGACGGCCTTGATGGCCGCGGTCTCGGTGGCGTCGTTGCCGGGCGTCGCGGTGCCGTGGGCATTGATGTGATCCACGGCCTCGGGGGCAAGCCCCCCTTGCTCCAGGGCCGCGCGCATGGCCTTCTCCAGTCCCCGGCCGCCGGGGGGTGGCGCGGCCATGTGGTGGACATTGTTGCTCGATCCGTAACCGAGCATTTCGGCGCGCATCCGTGCTCCACGCCGGCGCGCGTGCTCGAAATCCTCCAGCACCAGCACCCCGGCCCCTTCGGAAAACAGCGTGCCGCTGCGCCGGCGGTCGAAGGGCCGCATCTCTTCGCTGGTCATGGCGCGCAGCGCCGAGAGCCCGCTCCAGGCGAAAAGCGAGAGCGCGTCCGCGCCTCCGGCCACCATGACGTCGGCGCGCCCGGCGCGGATGAGATCAAAGGCCTCGGCGATGGCGGCGCCTCCTGAGGAACAGGAGAGAGAAAGGGCCAGCGACGGCCCGCGCGCGCCGAGCAGCCGGCTCAGCGCGTCCGCGAGAGTTTGCTGGTTGAGTCCGGCCAGGGTTGCCGCCGGGGAAATTATAGGCTGTAGGCTGTAGACTGTAGGCTGTGGGTTCGCCGGCGGGGTTTCGCGTCCTCCCAGACGATCTTCCACCAGTTCAACGTCTCCGAAGTTGCTGGCCACAACCACGCCGACGCGCTCGCCGCCAGCCCCTAATCCTGAGCCGGCCCAGGCCTCGGCGCCAGCCGCGAGCAGATACAGCGAGCAGCGACCCGTGGCCAACGCCAGCCATTCGCGCCGCGGCAAGAAGCCGCGCACTTCGCCGCCGCGCCGATAGCGCAAGCCGGCGACCGGCAGGCTTTCGAGCGGCGCAATTCCCGAGCGCCCAGCGACGAGATTGGCCCAGAATTCGCCGCTCTCCAGCCCCAGCGGCGAGATCACCCCGAGCCCGGTGATCACCACGCGGCGCGGCCTGGTCGCGCTCTCTTCGGAAAGAGGTTGTGTTTCCGCAGCCTTCACGCCGTGAGCCCGCCGTCCACGGCGATGACCTGCCCGGTAATGTAAGCGGCGGCTGGCGAGACGAGAAAGGCCGCGACGCGAGCCACTTCTTCGGGGGTGGCGAAGCGGCCCAGGGGGATGCGTGAAACAAGTGCCTCGCGTTTTGCGGGCGGCAGACCGGCGGTCATGGCCGTCTCCACGGGACCGGGAGCGAGCGCGTTCACGCGCACGCCAGCGGAGCCGAGCTCGCGCGCCAGGGATTTGGTGAGTCCGGAAAGTCCCGCCTTGGCGGTGCTGTAGGCCGTGCGGCCCACGTCCCCGGTGATAGCCGCCGTCGAGGAAATGTTCAAAATAGATCCGCGCCGCAAGCGCAGCATGTCGCGCGCGGCGGCCTTGGAGCACAGGAAAACCGCGTCCAGATTGACGCTCATCATGCTGTTCCAATGCTCCAGGCTGGCCGTGAGCGCCAGCGCCTCACGCAGCACCCCGGCGTTATTCACCAGGATTTCCAGAGGAGCCCCGAGCTTTTCACGCGCGACGGCTACGAGTTTCGCCGCTACCTCCGGGTCCGCGAGATCACCCTCCAGCGGCTCGGCCCGCCCGCCACCAGCGCGGATCTCCTCCGCCACCTGAGCGGCATTTTCGAGAGTCCGCGCATGCACGCCGACGAGGATCCCACGGCGCGCAAATTCAATAGCGATAGCGCGGCCGATGCCGCGACCGGCTCCGGTGACAAGCGCGGTGATAAGAGCGGGGAAGTCCATAAGAAAGCTGCTCTGGAACTCGACGAGAAAATACGGAAGAAGGCGGCCCGGCCAGCGACCGCTGAACACTTTTGATGCTCCATCCCACACTAATAACACGCAAGACAGAACAAGCCCTGCGCCCCGCTCCCGAGGCTCAGGCCGTGGGAGAAACCGCCGCGCTGCGCTCGCGCGCGGCGCGGGCGCCGTTCGTGCCAGACGCAGCAGCGCTGGCTTGTGAGCAGGCGAGTTCTGCCCCAGGCGCGGCGCGCACGCAGTGCAGCTCGGTCGCCAGCAGCGCGTCGAGCTGTTCCGCGGGCGGCAGCAGCAGGTGGACTGCGCCGTCGGTGACCCTCACGGGGAAGACCTTGAGCGCGAAGGGTTCTCCCGAGAGGCACTCCCCGGTCCGCAGCGAGTAGGGCTTCTTGTGCAGCGGGCAGGCCACCTTGGGCACGTCCTGCGCGTCGCCCACGATGCCGCGCGCCAGCACGAAGGCGTTTTTGTGCGGGCACATATTCTGGCAGGCGTACCACTCGCCGCGACTGGAGAAATTGAAGACGGCGATTTGCACCTTGCCGTACTTGACCGTGGCGCCGCCGTTTGCGGGAAAGTCGGCGACGGCACCGACGTGGACCCAATTCTCCGGGCGCGGCGCGCGGTCCTTGTGTCCGGCCCGTGAACTTTTCTCAGGGCCAGACTCCGCCACCACAGACACCTCTGCGCGCGCAGGCGGCACGGGGTGCTTGGGCCAGTCGGCGGGGCGCCGCTGGCCGCGCTCGGAGATGATCTCGATGCCGGTCTCGATGGCGTCCGAGTTCACGAAC